>CAMAVO010000007.1 GCA_945861685.1 Chitinophaga pinensis
TAACGCTCGCGCGGTAGTCACCAGCCGTTGAATTGCTTACTACAACAGTAATAGTTTGAGTAGTTGCACCACCCGGAACCCACACATACTCTGCAAAACCCGCTCCTGCATCTAAGGTAAGCGAAGTGCCGGGGCACAAAGAAACATCATCGCCCAAATCAACAACCGGCAGCGGATAAACGGTAACGTCAATCGTATCAGATGTTGCCCGACAGCCATTCACATCCTGAACAGTTACATAATTTTCGGTTTCGGTATCAATTGAAATAGATTGAGTTGTTGCACCATTGCTCCATAAGTAAGAAACAAATGGTGGCTGAGCAGTAAGCGTTACATCATCGCCTTCACAGAAAGCAACCGGACCGTTGGCAGTTACCTGCGGCTGCGACAACTGATAAACGTTAACAAGTTGAGAGTAGCTGGCTTCACAACCATTATTGTCAAAGTAAGTGTAGGTAATCGTGTGTTGGCCGACTCCTGCATAGAAAGGATAGAATACGCTGTCATTTAAAGCAGGTCCTGAGAAATAGCCACCAACAGGAGTTCCAGTAAGAGGTACTGAATCTGATTCTAAACAGTAAATAGTACCCAAACCTGTAAATGAAACCACAGGTAGAGCATGGATTTCTGTTGTTTGCTGAACAGTACCTATACAACCAACGCCATTTTGATACGCATAAGTAATTGTATGCGTTCCAACACCAGCAGAAGATGGAATGAATGTATTTCCATTTAATCCTGGACCAATGAAAGCACCTCCCGGAGGAAGCGGTGTTAGCTCAACATCATCTGCATCCACACAATATTCAGTGAATAAACCGGTAAACTGAACGATGGGTAACGAATAAACATTAACAGTTTGCACTGACGTGTTGGTACAACCGTTTCCATCTGAATAGGTGTAGGTAATTGCTATAGATCCAATGCTGGTTGAGGAAGGATCAAAAGTATCACCTGTTATTCCTTCACCGCTGAATGTTCCACCTGCAGGACTTCCTGTAAGTGTTACCTGATTTGAATTTTCACAATACTGCAAAGCAAGCCCCGAGAAACTAACAACAGGCAATGGAACTACTTCAATGCTCACTGCATCACTGCTTTCGCACCCATTACCATCAGTGTACTCATATGTAATAGTATGTGTTCCGGTACCGGCAAGTGAAGGATTAAAGTTGCTGCCCGTAACTCCGTTTCCGCTGAAAATTCCGCCTGAAGGAGTTGCAGTAAGTGCTACAGTTGTTTCACTTACACAATACTGTAAAGTGGTGTTATCAATGGTAACCACCGGCAGGTCGTTAACAGTTACAGTTGCTGTTGCTGTTGCACTGCAACCATTTGCATCGGTGTAGCTGTAAGTAATAGTATGAATACCCAGACCCGCATTGGCAGGAGTGAAAATACCACCCGACATTCCAGCGCCACTGAATGAGCCACCTGCCGGATTTCCGGTAAGAGAAACAGCAGAAGCATCAACACAATACTGCGTTGCAAGACCTGAGATGCTCACAATAGGTAACGGAGTTACCGTAGTGCTTTGCGATGTGCTGTTAGTGCAACCGCTTCCATTTGTAAAAGTATATGTAATTGTTGTTATACCTACACCCGCTGTTGCAGGGTTAAAGGTATTTCCTGTTACACCGGTTCCGCTGAAAGTACCGCCTGTTGGATTACCAACAAGTGTTACTGTAGAAGCATTAACACAATATTGTGTTGAAAGTCCGCTGAAAGTAACCACCGGCAATGCCAACACCGTAATGTTGATGTTAGCCGAGTTGGTGCAACCATTAATATCGGTGTAATAGTAAATGATGTTGTGAGTTCCCACACCGGCAACTGAAGGGTTGAATATGTTTCCGGTAACACCACTTCCGCTGAATGTGCCACCTGCTGGTGTTGCAGTTAGCGGAACAGAAGTAGTAGTAACACAAAACTGTTGCGTTATCGGAGTAATTGAAACAACAGGCAACGCATAAACAGTTACATTTTGAGTAAGAACTCCAGTGCAGCCATTTATATCAGTGTAAGTGAACGTAATGGTGTGCACCCCTGCACCTGCAACAGCCGGACTAAATACAGTTCCTGAAATTCCTGCACCGCTGAAAGTACCGCTTTGAGGGCTACCGGAAAGCGTAGCAGGTGTTTCGTTAATACAATAGTCTTGTCCTAATCCTGTGAAGCTGATAACCGGCAATGGGTTAACCACTACACTTTGTGAAGTGCTGTTGGTACAGCCAAACAAATCAGTATACGTGTAAATAATTGTATGAGTGCCAATTCCTGCCTGTGAAGGCACAAAATTGTTTCCCGATATACCAATGCCGCTGAATGTTCCACCGGCTGGGCTGCCTGTTAAAGCAGCAGCAGATGCATCAACACAATAAGTAGCAGCTAAACCACTGAAAGAAACTACAGGTAAAGGAACTACCACTGCAGTGCGTGTGGCAAAGTTGGTGCAACCGTTTGCATCGGTATAGGTGTAGGTAAGTAAGTGTGAACCAACACCGGCAACCGAAGGGTTGAAGATGTTTCCTGTTACACCTGTTCCTGTGAATGTTCCACCGCTTGGGCTTCCTGAAAGAGTAACCGAAGTTTCGGTAATGCAATACTGGTTAGCCAAGGCTGTAAATGTTACAACAGGAAGCGGATGAACCGTTACTGAATGTGATACGCTGTTGGTACAGGTATTGGCATCCGTGTACGTATAGGTAATTATATGTGTTCCCGCACCTGCTGTTGCAGGGTTAAACACGTTGCCGCTCATGCCTGTTCCGGTGAAGGTGCCACCTGAAGGTGAAGGCACCAGAGTTGATGCTGCTTCGTCAATACAATATTCAGCATCCAGTCCGGTGAAACTAACAACCGGCAACGGATGAACTGTTACACTTTGCGATTGACTGTTTACACAACCGTTTCCGTCTGTATAAGTGTAAGTAACTGTATGCGTTCCCGCACCTGCTGTTGCAGGGTTAAACTGTAAGCCTGATATTCCCGGACCGCTGAATGTTCCACCAATAGGTAAACCTGCAAGTGTAACTACTCCTGCATCAACGCAATACTCATGCGGCACGTTAAATCCGCTGAAACTCACAACCGGTAAAGGATTAACAATAACAGTCTGGCTGTAAGAATTAGCGCAACCATTTCCGTTGGTGTACTGGTAAGTAATCACATGTGTTCCAACACCTGCTAATGAAGGGTTAAACGTATTTCCGGTAATAGGTCCGGTAAAGAACCCGCCTGACGGACTTACTGTTAAAAGAACCGGAGAAGCATCAACACAATATGCTGCAGCAAGAGTTCCATAAGAAACAACTGGTAAAGGATTTACCGTTACTACAACAGCTGGGCTTGAAGTTCCCACACAGCCGTTGCCATCATTAATAGTTACCGAATAATTTCCGGAAGTTATAGCCGAAATAATCTGGTTGGTTTCACCGTTTGGCGACCACAGGTAGCTTGCTCCCGCACTGGCTACCAATGTAACACTTCCTCCCTGACAGAAGGTAGTTGTGCCTAATGCACTAACAGTTGGAACAGGGTTGCTGTTTACAACAACTGTTGTACTTGGTGAAACAGAAACACAACCATTTGCATTAGTAACTGTAACAAAATAGGTTCCTGCAGTTGCAACAGTAATATTTTGAGTTGTTTCATTATTAGGTGACCACAAGTAAGATGTACCCCCACTTCCCTGAAGAGTAATGCTTGATCCACTGCAAATGCCAATTGTCCCCGCAGGTGAAATTCCTGCGGTCGGTAAACTATTAACAGTAACTACAGTAGGTCCTGTAGTAGCTGAACAGCCATTGCTGTTAGTAACTGCCACTGAGTAATTTCCGCCAGCAGAAACTGTAATTGAAGATGTTGTTGCGCCATTACTCCATAAATATTGTGAGTAAGGGGTTGATGTGCTTAATACCACATTTCCACCTGCACAGAAAGTTGTTGGGCCATTAGCTGTTATTACTGGAACCGGCAATGGATTAACTGTAACGACTGTTGGTGCTGATGTGCCTGTGCATCCATTTGCATCTATAATAGTAACTGAATAGTTGCCAGAAGCAGAAGCAGAAATAATCTGGTTGGTTTCTCCGTTTGGTGACCACAGATAACTTGCTGCTGCCGGTGAAACAAGTGTTACGCTTCCGCCTTGGCAGAAAGTAGTAGCACCTAATGCGCTAACTGTTGGTACAGGATTACTGTTGACTACAACTGTTGTGCTTGGTGAAACAGAACTGCAGCCATTTCCGTCTACAACTGTTACCGAAAAAGTGCCTGCGGTTGCTGTAGTAATATTCTGAGTAGTAGCCCCATTATTCCAGAAATAAGAAACACCGCCACTTCCTTGAATTGTAATACTTGATCCGTTGCAAATACCAATTGTTCCGGAAGGTGAAATTCCTGCAGTTGGCAATGGATTTACTGTTACTGAGGTTGCCGAAGAAGTATTTGAACAACCATTTCCGTTAGTAACAGCTACTGAGTAATTTCCTGCAGATGAAACAGTAATAGAAGAGGTTGTTGCACCATTACTCCATAAATATTGTGAGTAAGGTATTGCAGTACTCAATATAACGTTTCCTCCCTGGCAGAAAGTAGTTGGACCATTAGCTGTTATAACCGGTAAAGGAAGAGGATTTACAATAACATTTACTGGTGTTGAAGTTGCTGAGCAGCCATTTCCGTCAGTAACAGTTACTGCATAGCTTCCTGCTGAGGTTACAGTAATAAATTGTGTTGTTTCCGAATTAGGTGACCAAACGTTTCCTGTACCACTTGAAGAATATATTGTAACACTACCTCCATTGCAGATGGTAGTTGCACCAAGCGGACTGGCAACAGCAGTAGGTAAACTATTTACTGTTACATTTTGTGTTGACGTGTTGCTGCAACCAAACCCATCAGAGTAGGTGTAAGTAATTGCATAAGTTCCAGATCCTGCAGTAGCAGGATTAAAACTGTTTCCTGTAATACCTGTTCCACTGAAAGTTCCACCTGCAGGACTACCTGTTAAGGTTACAGATGAAGCATCAACACAATAAGCATGAGGCAAATTAAAGCCGCTGAAGCTAACTGAGGGAATAGAATGAACTGTAACTGTTTGCGAAGAAGATGATGAACAACCGAAAGCATTGCTCAATGTGTAAGTAACGGTATGACTTCCAGCACCGGGAATAGTCGGGAAGAACTGACTTCCAACAACTCCATTTCCGCTGAAACTGCCACCTACAGGTGAACCTGTTAAGTTTACTGCAGCCTCATCTGCGCAATAATCGGAATCCAATCCTGTGAAGCTAACTGATGGAACAGGATTAACTGTTACTGATTGTGATGAACTGCTTTGACATCCGTTTCCGTTAGAATAGGTATAAGTAATCGTATACGTTCCTGCACCCACACTAGGGCTAAATGTGTTTCCTGATATTCCTGTTCCGGTAAATGTTCCACCGGAAGGGCTTCCTACAAGTGTAACTGATGGATTGTTTGCGCAATACTGACTTGCAAGTCCGCTAAAAGTTACTGTTGGCAAGTTGTTTACCGTTACGTTTTGAGTTGATGAATTAGAACATCCATTTCCGTCAGTATAATTATAGGTTATTGTATGAACGCCATTTCCTGCCGATGCCGGGTTAAATGAGTTTCCTGAAATGCCGGGACCACTGAACGTGCCGCCTGTAGGACTTCCGGTAAGCGTTGCAGATGCTGCATCATTGCAATAAGCGGCAGCCAAACCTGAGAAACTAACAGTTGGAAGAGGATTAACCGTAACCGTTACATTCGTTGTTCCCTGACAACTGCCTGCTGATACGGCAAGAGTAACGGTTCCTGATGTTGAAACGGTAATAAATTGAGTTGTTTCATTGCTTGGTGTCCAAAGGTTTCCTGTTGTGCTGCTCGAATAAAGCGTAACATCATCACCTGCACAGAATGTAGTACTGCTTAATGCTGTTATAACCGGATTTACAGGCGTTTCAGCTACTGTAGCTGAAACAGTTCCTGTGCATCCGTTGGCATCTTCTACTAATACAGAATATGTTCCTGCAACTGTTACCGTAATGGTTTGTGTTGTTTCACTATTTGGCGACCAATCGTAAAGCGAGGCAGAACTTGAAGTAAGATTAGTGCTACCTCCTGTGCAGAATGTTAAACTACCTGAAATGGTTGGAACAGGGTTTGGATTAACTGTTACAGCAGTAACTGCTGAAGTTCCTTCGCAACCGTTGGCATCGGTTACACTTACCTGATAATTTCCAGTAGCAGTAACTACAATTGACTGAGTGCTTTGTAAGCCGGGCAGCCATGAATAGGAAGATGAATTTCCGGTTGTCAGCGTTACACTACCTCCCTGACAAAAGGTGGTTGGGTCATTATTTACTGCTGAAATAGTTGGTGTTGGAAGTGCATTGATGGTAACTGCTACATCAGGATTAGATGTTGCAAAACATCCGAAAGCATCAGTTGAGGTTACATTATAGTTGCCGGTTTCGCTTACCAGACTTAACGATATACTCTGAGTTGTTGCTCCGTTTGACCATAAGTAAGTTGTTGCAGCTTCAGTAGTAAGTATTACATCATCACCAAAACAAACTGTTACAGGTGTAAGTGCGCTAACTGTAGGTTGCGGAACAGGGTGAACCGTTGTAGTCTGCGAACTGCTGCTGGTGCAACCGTTGCCGTCTGTATAGGTATACGTTATGGTATAAGTTCCTCCTTCGGCAGTGCAAGGAGTGAATGTATTAGCACTAAAGCCGGTTGTTCCAGAATATGTAAATGTACCTCCTGATGGGCTACCTGTAAGCAAATATCCGGTGCAATCATCATCGCAATAGCTGGCAGCTAATCCGCTGAAACTAACTGTTGGCAATGGGTTGATGGTAACCACTTTTGAAGCAGTATTGGTACAACCATTTGCATCTGTAACGGTAACAGTATATGTTCCGCTGGTGCTTACTGTAATTGATTGACCCACTAATCCGTTTGACCAAGCATACGAACTCATTCCGGCAGTTGCAGTTAAGGTAACTGTTCCCGGAGCACAAATAGTTCCGGAAACTGGTGACGCTGTTACACTAACTATTGGAGCGCTGTTTACAGAAACTGTTGTAGCGGATGAAGTAGCAGAGCAACCTGTTGCGCTGTTTGTTATTGTTACTGTATAGCTGCCTGCTGAAGTAGCTGAAATAGTTTGAGTTGTTGCTCCTCCTGGTGACCATAAATAATCTGTTCCTATATCAGTTGCTGAAGATAGTGTAACACTTCCGCCTGAACATATTGAGGCTGTTGGGCTAGGATTAATAACTGCAAAAGGAAGTGGATTAACTGTAACAGTTTTAGATGCTAAACCGGGGCAACCACTTTGTGATGAAGTTAAGGTGTAAGTGGTGTTGCCGATAGAGCCCGGTGTTACTGTTATAACTTGTGTTGTAGCACCGTTTGACCAAAGATTGCCTGTAGCAAAGTTGGAAGTAAGGGTAGCGCTTTGTCCCAAACAAATAGTGGCATTAACCGGAGCAGAGGTAATAGTTACGGCAGGGTTATTTGTAACTGTAACTGTAACCGTGGCTGTATTTACGCATCCGTTTAAATCCGTTCCTGTTACAGTGTATGTGCTTGTAACGGTTGGTTCTGCAGTTACGCTGGTGCCTGATGTTGAAAGCAAACCGGTTGCCGGTGACCAGGTGTAGGTGCTGGCACCCGAAGCTGTTAACTGAACCGAACCTCCATTACAGATAGTTGGAGCCGAAGGTGATACACTTACTGTTGGTAAAGAATTAACCGTAATTGTTGTAGCTGGCGAAGTTGTTGAACAGCCAAAGCTGTTTGTTATAGTAACTGTTTTGGCTCCTGCAGTTGAAAAAGTAGCTGTTTGAGTTGTTGCCCCTCCCGGAGACCATAAGAAAGTGGTTCCGTTATCAGTAACAGCTGATAGTGTTGTGCTGCTTCCTGCGCAGATAGCAACTGTTGGCTGTGGATTTATATTAGCAAAAGGTACAGAATTAGTTGTAACCGTTTTTGTTGCAGAACCTGTGCATCCGCTTTGTGTTGAGAACAAAGTAAAAGTGCTTGTTCCTACCTGAGTTGGTGTAACAGTTATGGCTTGTGTTGTTGCTCCGTTAGACCAGAGATTTCCGGTAGCAAAGTTGGATGTCAGGGTAATGCTTTGTCCTAAACAAATTGTAGCAGGGTTAGGGTTAGACGTAATAGTAACGGTAGGCAGATTTGTTACTGTTACTGTAACTGTACGTGTATTTGAACAACCATTTAGGTCAGTTCCGGTAACGGTGTATGTTTGATTTGAAGTAGGTTGGGCAGTTACGGTTGCTCCTGTTGTAGAAAGCAAGCCTGTAGCTGGCGACCATGAATAGCTGTTAGCACCGGAAGCAGTCAGCTGAACAGATGAACCATTGCAAATAGTAGGTGCAGATGGTGATACGTTTACTGTTGGCAGGTTATTTACCGTTACTGTTTTTGTAGTGCTGTTAACACAACCGTTTACATCGGTTCCGGTAACTGTATAAGTCTGTGTTGAGGTTGGGTTTGCTGTTACAGTTGTACCTGTTGTTGCGCTCAAACCTGTTCCGGGCGACCATGAATAGGTGCTTGCTCCACTGGCAGTAAGTGCTATGGATGAACCATTACAAATGGCACTTGTAAATGGGTTAACAGTAATAGTTGGCAAACCATTTACTACAACTGTTGTAACTGCCGATGTAGTTGAACAGTTATTAGTATTGGTAACAACAACTGTGTAGTTTCCTGCTGCTGTAACTGTATAAACTGCGGAGGTAGCCAAAGGAATATTAGAGCCATTCAGTTGCCACTGAAAGCCTTGAAAGCCCCCTGCACCAGGAGTTGAAGAAGTAGCAAATAATTGGGTGCTTTGCCCTGCGCAAAAAGATGCTGTTCCTGTGATAATTGCTGTAGGCGCTGCCAGTGTTGTAATAGTAACTTGATCAGAGGCAAGACATCCGCGGCTGTCGCGCACAAAACCGGTATAAGTGCCTATTGGTAATCCTGTAAACACATTATTAGTTCCGAACAATAAACCATTGTTGGCATAATTATAAGGTGAAACACCGCCCGAAGCGCTGATGGTATATCCGCCATCCTGAAGCCCGGGGCATGATACATTAACAGGGCTGCTGATGACTGCTGAAACAGTATATGAATTATTGATGGTTACAGTTAATGAATTTGTGCAGTCTTCAGCGTCTTTAACAGTAACAGTATAACTGCCGGCAGCAAGGTTTGTAAATGCTCCTCCGGGTTGAAAAGGACCGCCATTAAGTGAATATTGATACGTTGGTGTTCCGCCTGAACCTGCTACTGTTAAAGCTCCGTCAAATACTCCGTTGCAACTTGCATCGCTGCTGGATGATAAGCTGATGTTGAGTTGTGTAGGTTGTGTAAGTGTAACGCTAACAACGTTCGTGTTGCGGCATCCATTGGCATCCTGAACCACCAGTGTGTTGTAGGTGCCTGCGGCAAGTCCTGTAAATGCTCCGTTGTTGGCACCTTGGAAACTTGAACCGCCTGTAATAGAATAAATGTAGGGAGCAGTTGTTCCCGGAGGAGATACTGATAAATTAATTACTCCGTCATTAGAGTTAAGGCAGGAGAGATTGGAATGTGTTTCCTGAATTACAGGCAGTGGATTTACGGTTACTGTTGCTGTACCGCTGACAGAGGTAGTGCAAGAAGGGGCTGTTTGATATACAACAGTTGAAAGAGCATAGGTAAATGTGCCTACTGTTCCTGTTGGTGCTGTAACCGTTGCACTTGAGTTGCCATTAATGTTGATATTAACGGGGTTTCCGTTAAGGGTGTAGGTAACTGTTTCGGGTAGGGTATTTGGGTTGGTGATGGTAATGGTTGGTGCAGTGCCTCCCTGGCAAACGGCTGTTGTTCCTGCAATGCTTGCTGCCGGTGTTGGGCGTACGGTTACGGTTGCTGTTCCTGAGATTAAATTGGAACAACCGGGTGTTCCGTCCTGGTAGGCTACGCTTACAAGGTTGTATGCAAATGTGCCGGGTGTGGCGGTTGATACCGTAACTGTTGCCGTAGATGCGGCAGGTACATTTATAGTTGGGCTTCCTGCTCCGTTAATGTTGTAGGTTATGGTTACAGGAAGGGTAAGGTTGGAATTTGTAAATGTAATATTAGGTGCTGTTCCGTTTTGACAAACAGTTGTGGTTCCGCTGATTGATGCAGTAAGTGTAGGACGAACAATTACTGTTGCAGTTCCTGAAATGGTGTTGGAGCAGTTGGGTGCATTCTGGTATTGAACGCTTACTAAGTTGTAGGCAAAGCTTCCGGCTGTTGTTGTTGGCACTGCCACTGTTGCTGTTGCATTAGCATTAACGCCTGCAGTAAAACTTCCTGCGCCATTGATGTTATAGGTAACTGTTACCGGCAATGATTGCGGATTTGTAAAGGTTATGTTTGGCTGTGTTGCATTCTGGCAAACAGTGGTATTTCCTGTAATGCTTGCCGTTGGGATTGGGCGGACGGTTACGGTAACCTGCGCGCAGCTTGTGTTATTACAGGTTCCTTCGCCACGTACAAAATAGGTGGTGGTTGAGGCAGGTGTTACGCCAATGGATGGTCCTGTTCCTAAAAATGATCCGCCACAACTTGCTGTGTACCATTTCCAGCTGGCACCCGTACCTAATGAGCCGGCTGTTACGTTAAGGGTGGTTGATCCGCCTGCGCAAATGGTAGGGTCAACTGCTGATGCTGTTGGGGTTGTAGAATTTGATTGCCCGGTAACGTCTACTGAGGTGCAGGTGGTAGTATTGCAGGTACCTGCTGCTCTTACATAATAGGTGGTAAGGCTGGTAGGGTTTACGTTTATGGATTGGCCTGATGCTACAAAGGTGCCTCCGCAACTGCTGGTGTACCAGTTCCAACTTGCGCCTGTGCCTAATGAGCCTCCGAAAACCTGTAAGTTAGTAGATGTGTTACTTCCGCATACGGTTGAAGGTGATGCTGTAGCACTGGTAGGGGCAGAAGAGTTTGAACTTACTGTGATAGCAATGCTTGCGCAGTTGGTGTTATTACAGGTTCCCTGTGCTCGTACAAAGTAAGTAGTAGTTGAAGAGGGGGTAACTGAAATTGTATTGCCTGAGCCTACCGGTGTGCCACCGCAGCTGCCTGAATACCATTCCCAGGTTGCACCTGTGCCTAATGAGCCTCCGTTGCGCTGCAGCGTTACGCTGTTACCCGGACAGGTTGGGTTACTGCCTCCGGTAATAGATATGGAAGTTGGGTCTGTTGATGGTTGATTAATGGTGAAGGTAACGTCTGAACTGCAAACGCCTAATGTTCCGCGTATGGTTACACTACCGGGTGAGCTTGGAATAAATGTGTTGCCGCTGAAACTTCCCGAACCTGATCCTGCTACTATTGACCAGGAAGGTGATGGGTTATTGTGTGCTCCGCCTAATGTGTAGGTAAGTGATTTGTTGGTGCCAATACAAATAGTTGCTGTGCTGGTGGTATTGTTGATGGTGGTGTTTTGTTTGTAGCGAAGGATGGCACTTGAGCCGGGCCAACCACAATTCCAGGAATGTGTTGCCACACCAAATGTACCAGTGAAATCTGCTATCCAGTCTATGTTTTCGTTTCCTCCAGAGAGGTTGTCAAGGTCTTGGTTGAATTTTAGTGTTCCTCCTGACCCTCCCTGCTTTCCGTAAATTCTGCAGTCGAACCCGGTTCCGTTTGTGTTGAAATTGTAGCTTATGTTTTGCTCTACGTTGAATAGTCTGTAATCACCGGTATTTTGAGGATTTAGGGTTGATTCAGAATTGCAGGCAAAGCCTGCTGCGCTGTTGTTGTTTCCTCCTCCGCATTGTGCCGAAACCAGAGTTGATGAAAAAAGGCTGATGAATAATACTGCTGCCGGAAAAAGAATACGGGTAAAAATCTTCATGCTATAATTTTTTTTGAGAAGCCAAATGTATATTATTTTCTTTAAATCTTCCAAAATGTTGAGGGTTCTGAGTTTGCAGAGAAAATATGCAGCCCCGTAAATAATTAATATTTTAGCCGCCCTGAATACAAAATATTCCATGGAAATCCCCAAAACATACGACCCCCGCGCAGTAGAAAACAAGTGGTATGCCCACTGGCTGAAGCACAAATTTTTTAAATCAACCCCCGATGAGCGCGAGCCTTACACCATTGTAATACCCCCGCCAAACGTAACGGGCGTGCTCCACATGGGGCACATGCTTAACAATACCATTCAGGATGTGCTTATCCGCAGGGCGCGACTGCAAGGCAAAAACGCCTGCTGGGTTCCCGGCACCGACCACGCCAGTATTGCCACCGAAGCAAAAGTGGTTGCGATGCTCAAAGAACAAGGCATCAACAAAACAGATCTTACCCGCGAAGAGTTTTTGGAACACGCCTGGAAATGGAAAGAAAAATATGGCGGAATAATTCTTAAGCAATTAGAAAAATTAGGAGCATCATGCGATTGGGACCGCACCAGTTTCACGATGGATGAGCCCCTGAGCGAAGCGGTGATAGATGTATTTATTGACCTGTATAACAAAGGACAAATTTATCGCGGTGTGCGCATGGTCAACTGGGACCCGCAGGGATTAACCGCAGTATCGGACGAAGAGGTAATTCACAAAGAAGTAAACTCTAAACTCTACTACGTTCGCTACAAAATTGAAGGCAGCGCAGATGAATGGATAACGATTGCAACTACAAGACCCGAAACTATTTTGGGCGACACTGCCGTTTGCGTTCACCCCGATGATGAGCGTTACAAACATTTGAAAGGCAAGCGTTGCATTATCCCCATGGTGAACCGCAGCGTGCCCGTTATTTTTGATGAATACATCACCATGGAGTTCGGAACAGGCGCACTGAAAGTTACACCTGCTCATGATATCAACGACTATAACCTGGGCGTAAAACACAACCTTGAAATAATTGACACCATTGCCGCGGACGGTAAAATGAGTGCCGCTGCAAAATTCTATATCGGTGAAGACCGCTTTACCGTTCGCAAAAAAATTGCAAAAGATTTAGAAGAGCTCGGACACATTGTTAAAGTGGAGGACATAAAAAACAAAGTGGGCTATAGCGAACGCACCAGCGCTGTTATAGAGCCCAAGCTTTCCATGCAATGGTTCCTGAAAATGGATACCGTTTCAAAACCTGCGTTGGAAAATGTGGTGAACGGAGAAATAAAACTCATCCCCGAAAAATTCATCAATACCTATAAGCACTGGATGGAGAATGTGCACGACTGGTGCATCTCTCGCCAATTGTGGTGGGGACAGCGTATCCCTGCATGGTATGATGAGAAAGGAAAAACAGTTGTTTGCAAAACCAGGGAAGAAGCGATTGCAAAATTAGGAACGCAAGATGTAAGACAGGATGAAGATGTGTTGGATACATGGTTCAGTTCATGGCTCTGGCCCATTTCCGTTTTTGACCCGAAAGTTTTTGGTGCCGATAAAAACTACAAAGGCAATGCCGACATCAACTACTATTACCCTACTAATGATTTGGTAACTGCTCCTGAGATTTTATTTTTCTGGGTAGCACGAATGATCATTGCAGGCTATGAATACAAAGAGGCAAAACCTTTTACCAACGTTTACCTCACTGGAATTGTGCGCGACAAGCAGGGACGCAAGATGAGCAAATCACTCGGCAACTCACCCGACCCAATCGACCTGATTGAAAAATACGGAGCCGATGGTGTTCGCGTGGGCATGCTGTTGTGCTCACCTGCAGGAAACGATTTGCCTTTTGATGAAAGCTATTGCGAGCAGGGAAGAAATTTCTCCAATAAAATATGGAATGCGTTTAGGTTGGTGAAAATGTGGGAGACATCATCTGCTGCACAACCGCAAGCAAACAAAGTTGCAACCGAATGGTTTGAAGCGCGCTTCAATGAGCAGTTAGAGATCATCAACGACCTCTATTCAAAATACCGCATCTCCGAAGCGCTGATGGCAACCTACAAATTAGTGTGGGATGATTTCTGTGCCTGGTATCTTGAAATGATAAAGCCCGAATTTGTGGATGGCAAATCATTACCCATTGACCAGACAACTTACGATGCCACAATCAACTTCTTTGAAAAGATTTTGAAAGTGATGCATCCCTTTATGCCTTTCATAACGGAAGAAATATGGAGTTTGATAAAAGACAGAAAAGAGAAAGAGAACATTATAATTGCTGAATGGCCAGAAGTAAAAGCAGCGGACAAAAATTTGCTTGCCATGTTTGAAGTTATTTCTGCTACTATCGCAGAAGTACGTAATGTCCGCAACAATAAAGGCATTTCACCAAAAGAAAAATTGAGTTTATACCTCAAATCAAAATCCGAGGACAAGGAAAATCTGTTTGATGAAATCATTATTAAACTTGCCAACCTTGATAAGTTTGAGATTACTGAGAATAAAATTGAAAATTCAATTTCGTTTATGGTAAAGCATTTCGAATTTTACGTTCCGTTTTTATCTGCAATAAATATTAACGAAGAAAAAACCCGCATCAACAAAGAGATAGAATACAACAAAGGTTTCCTTCAATCTGTAGAGAAAAAACTATCCAACGAAAAATTTGTGCAAAACGCCAAAGCAGAAGTTATTGAGATAGAGAAAAAGAAACAGGCAGATGCAGAGTCGAAAATAAAAGCGCTAGAAGAGCAGTTGGCTTCGCTGGGTTAATCACATCTTTCCCGTCACCTTGTAAGCAACGCACCCGATCCACTCATGGATTAAATTTTCCCATTTCACAATAACATTGGCGTTGGGAATAAAAAGATGGTCGGGATAAAACAAGCGTTTGCCCGTCATTTTATTTACGCTGTAAGGGTCCGCTTTTATACCAACTTTATTGAAACACGCCATGGACCTGCGCATGTGCGTTGCAGAAGTAATCAGGTAAGCTGTGCCCTGGAAATTTAAGCTGTCTAAAAATTGTTTGCTGAATTCTGCATTTTCAGCTGTGTTGCGCGAACGGTTTTCCACCCATACATCTTCTTCCGCAACACCAAACTGCACATACATTTTTTGTATCCAGTCTGCTTCTTTCCAGTCATACACCATACTTCCCGAACCGCTGGAAACCAAAATCTTTTTGATAATTCCGCGCTTGTATAAATCAATCGCATCGGTATAGCGCTGCATGTTATTGCCGTATTTCACGCGCCTGCTGATGGCATCATAAGTAACTCCACCACCCAATACAATGCTGATGTCATGTGGTTTCTCTTCGTTGTATTTCACCACTTCAATTTCCCAGACATGAATAAACTCATCCAGAATAAAAGAGTTGGTAAAAAATAGAAGCAGAACAACAGAAGTAATCAGCGAACGCTTTTTTCTTCGTGCATCTTTTGCAAAAATTGCAATCAGCAGAAAAATTACAATCCACGAAATTGGTGAGATGAGAAATGATAAAATTTTAGAAAGATAAAAAAACATCAGTCTTTTGTTTGCTTCCAGGTTTTATAGTCTCCGTTTTGTATCGGACGATTAGGTTCAATTTCACGCAAAGGCTCACAGGGTTTCAATGTTGCATAAAGTTCCGCTGGCAATTTCTGATACAATTCTGTTCCGCCTTTCTTCCATTCAATCATTTCATCCGAAACATCTTTTACAATTTTTGCTGGATTTCCAACCACTACTTTTCGTTCAGGAATAATCATTCCCTCGGGCACAAAACAAAGTGCCCCGATAATTGAATTATCGCCAACTACAACATTATCCATCACCACTGCATTCATCCCAACCAACACATTCTTTCCGATTGTGCCACCATGAATAATTGCACCATGCCCGATGTGCGCACCTTCTTTTAATAACACCGTAACACCGGGGAATAAATGAATGGTACAATTCTCCTGCACATTGCAACCGTCTTCAATCACAATCTGTCCCCAGTCGCCACGTATAGCAGCCGAAGGGCCGATGTAAACATTCTTACCAATAATCACATTGCCCGTTACCGTTGCATTCGGATGAATGTATGAAGTCTCATGTATTACAGGACGAAGGCCATTGAACTCAAAAATATTTGCCATTTGATTTTAGAAAAAATAAAACTCTTTGCAGACTTCAAAAACTTTGTGAGTGTTGCGTTTCAGTAACACTATTTTATCAACGGTAAATTCTAAATTGTAATTAACATCAATTTGATTTATAAACGGTTTGCCCAGATATTTTTTAGGCACATGCACCTCAATTTTTAAAACAATATTGAGCTGTAAATGAAGTGCAGCTAAGTTTTGTGTAAATGAGGAATTGTTTACTACTCTTCTGAAAGGCGTAAGTGTTGAAGAAAATTTGTCAAGGTATTTGAGCAATAAACTCTCACGTTCTTCATCTAAAGTAAATGATGAGAGCGTTACAGTCTGAATGGTTTCAGAAAATTTTTCTCCCGGATGAATCATGATCTTATACTGAGAGAAGTGTCCTTCTTCCTCTACTGTATCACTTTCAAACTGTAAATGAAATTGCATATCAGGCTTTTTCTATAATTACTGCATAGCCTTGTCCCACTCCGATGCACATGGTAACAAGCGCATATTTTTTGTTTGTCAATTGCAACTCCAATGCCGCAGAATTTAAAATCCTTGCTCCAGTCATTCCCAAAGGATGGCCAATTGCAATGGCTCCACCGTTTGGATTTAAACGTGCATCATCATCTGCCAATCCCCATGAGCGGGTGCATGCCAGCGACTGTGCAGCAAAAGCCTCATTCAGCTCAATCACATCCATATCGCTCATTTTTAATCCTGCTTTTTTCAATGCATTATTTGCTGCCTGCACAGGACCAATCCCCATGATACGAGGCTCAACACCAACCACAGCACTCGAAACAATTCTTGCTTTCGGTTGAAGATTATATTTTTTGATTGCATCTTCTGAAGCCAGCAAAATTGCAGCTGCACCATCATTTAAACCTGAAGCATTTCCGGCAGTAACTGAACCATCTTTGCGGAAAGCAGGTTTTAGTTTTGCCAACACTTCTAATGTTGTAATTGCCTTTATAAATTCATCCTTCTCAAACTTCACCGTTTCTTTTTTTTGCTGAATTTCAACAGCTATAATTTCTTTTGCAAGTCTTCCATTTTGCTGTGCTGCTGCAGCTTTCTGTTGTGAGCGTAACGAAAATTTATCCTGGTCTTCGCGTGAAATCTTATGAATGTCATTCAGATTTTCTGCGGTTTCCCCCATTGCGTCAACACCATATTGTTCTTTCATTTTAGGGTTTACAAAACGCCAGCCAAAACTGCTATCGAACATTTGTGCATCACGCCCAAATGGGGTAGATGCTTTTGAAATTACCCATGGACCGCGCGTCATGTTTTCCACTCCTCCTGCAATCATTAAATCTGCATCACCAACCATGATGGCACGAGCAGCAGAAATTGCTGCCGACAAACCGGAAGCGCACAAACGATTTACTGTTTCGCCCGGAACGCTGACAGGGAAACCTGCCAACAGTAAGGACATCCGTGCTACATTACGATTATCTTCACCGGCCTGATTCGCACAACCTAAAATCACATCTGCAATTTCTTTAGGGTCAACCGAAGAATTTCTTTTCATTAATTCTTTCAACACAATCGCAGCCAAATCATCCGGACGAACAGTTGCCAAACTGCCTCCGAAATTTCCAATTGGTGTTCTTATTCCGTCTATTATATATGCTGTTTTCATATTATTTTAAAACATGCTTCTTTTTCTTGTGGAAGGTTTACCAATCAAAACTCCAAGCAATCCTCGGGTAACTTCGCGAAAAAGTGTTTTTGCGAAAGGGTTGCTTGAAATCTGTTCTATTACTGATTTTTCTTGCTTCGCAGAAGTCCGCTGAATGGGTTGCTCAACTTGTTTTGGTTGCTCGATAACTTCAGGTTCGGCTTGCTGCTGAATTTTATTATTCAACATTTCATAAGCACTTACTCGGTCAACTGCTTGGTTATATTTTGCTGCAATTTGTGAGCGCTGAATCTGTTCATCTTGTTCAGCAGGAGTCAATATATCCATGCGCGAAGATGGAGCGCACATCAATGTATGTGCAAGCGGAGTTGGCGCTCCATTTTCACCCAGAACAGTTACCAATGCCTCACCAATGCCTAATTCAGTTAACAATGTTTCCACTTTGTAATAATCAGTAAGCGGATAATTTTGAGCAACAAGATTTATTGCCTTTCTGTCTTTTGCAGTAAATGCTCGCAACGCATGCTGTATCTTCAATCCAAGCTGTCCGAGAATTTGTTCAGGAATATCATCAGGCGATTGTGTGCAGAAATAAATACCAACTCCTTTTGAGCGAATCAGTTTGATAATAGTTTCAATCTGTTCCAGCAAAGCCTTTGAAGCTTCACGGAATATCAGGTGTGCTTCATCAATAAAGATAACAAGTTTGGGTAATCCTTTGTCACCGCTTTCCGGAAATTTTTCATAAACCTCTGCAAGCAAACACAACATAAATGTTGAAAATAATTTCGGCTTGCTTTGAATATCACATAAGCGCATAATATTTATGTAGCCCTTTCCATCAGCTGTTTTCCGAATAAGATCTTCTACCTCAAATGAAACTTCACCAAAGAACTTTTCTGCGCCCTGTTCTTCCAGTTCTACCAGCTTGCGCATAATTACTCCTGCAGATGCAGTGCTGATTAATCCGTAATCTTTTATTTCGTCTTTGCCATCTGTAGTCAGATGTTGTAATGCTTTGCGGAAATCTTTGATATCAAGTAATGGCAATTGTTTGTCATCGCAGTATTTGAAAATGAGAGAAACAACTCCTGCCTGATTATCATTTAACTCCAGCATTTTTGAAAAAAGCACAGGGCCAAATTCCGAAACTGTTGCACGCATTCTTGCACCTTTCTCATCAGAAATAGTCAGCAATTCAACCGGAAAGTTTTGTGGTTTCCATCCCTTACCAATCAAACGGTGACGCTCTGTTATTTTTGGGTTTTCAGAACCCGCTTTTGCAAGTCCGCTCACATCACCTTTTACATCCATCATTAAAACACCAACTCCATTTTCAGATAAACTCTCAGCAAAATATTGTAGTGTTTTTGTTTTACCTGTCCCTGTTGCTCCTGCAATCAAACCATGCCTGTTTACAGTAGAAAGAGGAAGTTTTATCTGTGTGTTTTCCAACGGTTTTTTATCCAGTACTGCAGCACCTATAATGATGCTCGCATTGGAAAAGTTATAACCTGTAGTAATAGTATTCTTAAAATTTTCCTCTTTGCTCATGATTTATTTTTCGTTAGGAAACCATTCTTTTGAGGTACGATAAACCGTTCCTTTAAAGAAGGCAACATTTTCATTTTTTTGATTTTTAACTTCTATCAGATACGTTCCGGTTCTGTTCGTAAGCGCGAGTTCTTTTGCCTCACAGGTCAGCACATCGCCTTCTTTTACCGCAACCGGAAAAGAAATGGAACAATCCAATGCAACACTCAATCTGCCATATGAATTAGATGCAAAAGCGAGTGCGCTATCTGCAAATGAAAATGCAATTCCTCCATGTGCAATACCAAAGCCATTCAGCATTTCGTTTCTTATTTTCATACGAAGAACGCAATGACCCTGTTCAATCAGAACACGCTCAATCCCCAGCCAGTTGCTGAAGCGGTCTTCTTCAAACATTTTATTTACTACTCTTTCTGCTAGATTTTTTTCCATCATCTTTAAACTTGAATAACTTAGGTTCTACCGCTTCTTTTTCAAATTCAAGCAGCCATCTTTTATTTTCAATTCCCCCTGAGTAGCCTGTTAAGCTTCCATTACTTCCGATTAATCTGTGGCAGGGAATAATTATTGGAATATTGTTTTTCCCCGAAGCATTACCAACTGCCCTTGATAAAGTTCTGTTCTTAATTTTCCTTGCCATGTTAAGATAAGACATAGTCATACCATAAGGAATTTTCTGAAGTCCACTCCACACCCTCTGCTGTAACTCAGTTCCTTCCTGCTCCAGCGCAAGATTAAAATCATAACGTTCGCGCTTAAAATATTCCGTTAATTGTTGTAGGCAATCTTTTATTACTCCGTTTATTTTTTCTTTATCCACTTTATTTTCTACAAAATGAAGTCCTGTAATTGCTGTTTCATTTGCAGTAATGGCAAGCAAGCCCACCGGGGATTTGAAATGAGCACGATATGTAATTTCCTTTGCCAATCAGGAGAAAAATTTCTTGTTTTCTTTCGCAATTTTTTTCAGAAGAACAGACGGTCGATAACGATCTTCACCGTATTTGTCTTGCAAATCTGTCAATGTATTCAGAATATTCTGTAAACCAATCTCATCCCCCCATTTCAATAAACCTTTGGGGTAATTTACTCCTTTTGTCATTGCCAGGTCTAAATCTTCTTTTGTGGCAACATTCAAATATAATGCATCAATCGCTTCGTTGACAAGCATTGCAATCACCCGATTAAAAATCTGCTTTCCTAATTCTTCATTTTTTTGTGGCTCAGGTTTTACTGCTCCTTCAGAATAATCGTAATAACCTTTGCCAGATTTTCTTCCAAAATAGTTGGCTTCAAATAATCTTTTCTGAGTTAAGGAAGGTTTGAATCTTGGCTCGTAAAAAAACTGTTCCCAAACGGTTTCGGTTACTTTGTAATTGATGTCGTTGCCAATAAAATCCATTAGCTCGAACGGACCCATTTTAAAACCGCCAAACTCACGTAAAGCCCAATCGATAGTAGCAAAATCAGCAATGCCTTCTTCATAAATACGAATGGATTCTCCATAATAAGAACGAGCCACACGATTGACAATAAACCCGGGAGTATCTTTTGCAAGCACCGTAATTTTCCCCCAACTGTCAATTAATTTCTTTGATGTTTCAGCAACATCTTTATCGGTAGAAATTCCGGGAATAATTTCAACCAAAGGCATAATTGGCGCAGGATTGAAGAAGTGAATTCCGAGAACTCGGCTTGTGTTTTTACACGCAGATGCAATGGAAGTAATGGATAATGATGAAGTGTTGGAAGCCAATAGACAATCATCTGAAACAATATTTTCCAGTTCATAAAAAAGTTTCTTTTTTACTTCCAGATTCTCTATTACTGCTTCAATGATTAAACCACAATCAACAAATGATTTTAAATCGTCAGCATAAGTTATGTGTGAAGAAATTTCACTTGCTTTTTGTTCTGATATTTTTTGTTTCGCTACTAATTTTTTTAGCGTTGTGTCAAGTGCTGATTTTGATTTTTCTAAAGCAGATTTATTTGTGTCGTAAATAACAACAGCATGGCCGGCATTTGCAGCCACCTGTGCAATTCCGCTGCCCATTGCTCCTGAACCTATAACTCCAACTTTAATCATTCGCCTTTAAAAACAGGTTTTCTTTTCTCCAAAAATGCATTCACACCTTCTTTATAATCGGAAGTTTTTCCAGCTGCTGTTTGTAAATCTCTTTCCAAATCTAATTGCTCATCCAAATCATTTGACATGGATTTATTCAACATTTGCTTGATGTATGCCAAAGCCTTTGTCGGCATTCCAGACAATGTTTTTGCTGCAGCAAATGA
Organism: Chitinophaga pinensis; assembly: GCA_945861685.1. Lineage (GTDB taxonomy): Bacteria > Bacteroidota > Bacteroidia > SXHM01 > SXHM01 > SXHM01. The sequence goes on from CAMAVO010000007.1 coordinate 21,552, forward strand.
TTCTTCTGCCAATTTATCATCTGCACAAACTTTATAAATCATTCCCATTTGCAAAGCTTTTTCTGCAGGAACTTTTTCTGCAAGCATCATCAATGCTGAAGCTTTTTGAAAACCAACCAGCCGTGGAAGAAAAAAACTTCCACCGCTGTCGGGCACCAAGCCGATTTTACTGAAGGCCTGAATAAATGAAGCTGATGTAGCTGCGAAAGTAATATCACAAGCAAATGCAAGACTTGCACCTGCGCCTGCAGCCACTCCATTCACTGCACAAATCACTGGTTTTTCAAGATTGCGGATAGCACGAATAATTGGATTATAAACTTCTTCTACCGAATCTCCAAGATCGCGTTCTCCTGTTTTTCCCATTTCAATTGCTTCGGCTAAGTCCTGTCCAGCACAGAATGCACGCCCTGAGCCGGTGAGATAAACGGCACGAATAGTTTTATCGTTTGCACAAGTATTTAATACATCCTGAAACTCCTTTGCCAACTGTCTATTAAAGCAGTTCAATACATCAGGACGGTTGAGTGTGATTTTTGCAACCGAATCCTGAATTTCAAAAATGATGGTTTCCATAATTCATTTGATAAGGTTTCAAATGTAGGAAAAATGAACTGTTCTTTTAATGACACTTAAAAAGATCAAATGGCTCTAAGCAATCCTTACATTTATACAAAGCTTTGCAGGCTGTAGAACCAAATTGACTAACTAATTCCGTGTTTTCAGAATTACATTGCGGACACTTTACTGTTTTTTGTATTCCCGTTAAAACAGATTTATCGGAAGTGGTTTTATCAGGCGGAGAAATTCCGTATTGTCTCAGTTTGTCTTTTGCTGCTTCGCTCAGCCAATCGGTTGTCCATGCAGGTGAAAACACAGATTTTACATTCACTTTTTCAATTCCGTTTTCTTTCAGTAAAGCAATAATATCCTGCTCAATCGCTTTCATGGCAGGGCAACCGGAATAGGTTGGTGTAATTGTAATTACACATTCATCATTCAGAAAATTTACATCGCGCAAAATTCCTAATTCCTCAATGGTAATCACCGGAATTTCCGGGTCTGGAATTTGAGATAATAATGTTCTGACTTCTTTAGTTGTCATCTTTAACTTCTTCATTATTTACCTGACGTAATGCTAATTTTTCGGCAGGAGTCGGATTTTGTATCCACGAATTATCATAGGGCTTTAACAGGTCAGATTTTTTTAGTTCATCCAACCCGATTTTACTATCCATGTATTTAGCCAACAAATTAAAAGTTGCTTTGTTTTCTTTTCTCAAAACCAACAACGCGGCATTGGCACCTGCGCGAACAGCAATAGGAACACCGCCACCCAATTCAGCCCAATGTCCGCTTAAAATTAAATTCTCAATAGGCGTTTGATAATGGGCAACTTTTGCCTGCATGTTTTCACGTCCCGGACGAGCGCCCATCATGGTTCCGTTTTTATTTCCGGTATATCTATAGTGTGTTAATGGCGTAGCCACATCATAAAAAAGAATATGCTTTTTCAAACCAGGCGCGACCTTGTTTTCTACTCTGGCAATTAATAGTTCCGCTACTTCATTTTTTAGTTTTTTGTATTCTTCTCCTCTGATGATATTGCCCGCTTCATCTTTTTCTGTTCGCCAATTATTCATGTATTCCATTCCCGCTTCAATATACAATGTGAGTGTTCCTTTGCCTTCGGGAGCCATGGATTTATCGCGTTGCGAAGGAGCAAGAATGCTGATGCCGCATTTTTCAGGATTACCACTGCTTTGCTCATCACGCGTACTTTCTTGTGAGAGGTAAATCATTTCTTCGTTGAAGCCTAATTCCTCTGCAGGGCAATCCAAAGCGATAGAAACGGTAACAGAAGAACTATAGAGTTTTGCTTCACGCAATTTCCCCTTCATTTTTTCGGGAATACTGTTCGCGGGCAGCATTTTTTCATACAACGTTTCAATATCGGAAGCAGCTAAAACGTAATTACTACTCACAGTATATTCCTTACCGCGACATTCAAATTTTACTCCTTTTACTTTGTTCCCGTCCAATAAAATTTGGTTCACTTTACTTCGGTAATAAATCGGATTTTCAAAATAATTAATTACGTATTCTAACCACTCGGGAAACACCTGACTGCCGCCTTTGGGAGGACTTTGATAATCTCCATAATATGCCCAACCAATAGGAACTAAACAGGATAATAATTCAGATTCAGAACAAAATATTTCCTGAAGTTTCGGGTCTTTGAAAAATTTATTCAGTCCTTTCTTCATGCCCTTTTCACCGCTAAAACGGATGAAAGGAATAAACGCTGTAGCGAATTCAATCAGCTTAAACTTAAACCGTATTGACTCGAAGAACCCCATTGTTTCTTCGGAACGAAAAATATTACTGAAATTGTCAAATGCTTTTCCGATTTTTTTTGCCGCTTTGAAAAAACGTTCTATCCCATCTTTCTCGTGAGGAAATTGTGAAATCAATTGTGCTTTCCATTCATCGGGATTGTTCGTAAGCGTATAATCAAAATTATGCCCTTTGTATCTGCGTATGCGTTTTTGTGAAACCGGGCGCGGATAATCATTTCCCAGCACATCAAAAACTTTACTCACTAAGCCCTCAGGTCCGCACTGGTTTAGCCAATGAATAGCAGTATCAAAACGGAAATCTTTTCTGCGGAAACCGGCAAGATAACCTCCGGGATGGTCGGCCATTTCAAGCACACAAACTGAAAATCCTGCTTTGCTCAATAGTGCTGCAGAAGTCAATCCTCCCATTCCTGCACCAATTATAACAATATCGTAGTGCGGTTTTAATTCAATCTTTTGCATAAACGAAAATGGGCTTTACCCTTTATTTTAGGATAAAATTACCACTTTACTCCGGGATAGGCGCGATGCACGGATTGCATTTCTGCAAGAATATAACCAAGATGCTCGGTATGTCTTCCCTGCAAATTTCCTTTTTGCATCCATACTTTTTCAGGCTTTTTAAGCATTGCTTTTTCAAGCATTGTATCTACATCTTTTTGCCATTGGTGTTGAATAGTAGAAAGATTGGGAGCAATACCTGCAGCTATTAAAACCGTATCGTTTTCATCTGTTTCAAATAGACTTCCGGTGAAACGGTAGATTTCGTTCAATGCATTTTGAAGACGTGTATTGCTTTCCTGTGTTCCGTCACCAAGGCGAAGCATCCAACTGCTACTGTGGCGCAAATGATATTGTATCTCTTTCAATGATTTTGCTGCAATTCCTGCAAGCGTTTCATCTTTACTTTTTGCAAGCGCTTCGTAAAAATGAATTTCAAATGCATCGGTTAAATATTGCCTTAGAATTGTCTGTGCAAAATCTCCGTTTGGTTGTTCCGCTAGCAGGTTGTTAAAAAACTCTCGCTCATTGCGCAAATAGGCCAAGTCATCTTCTGTCCTGCCTTTGCTTTCAACCTTTCCGGCATATTCATACAACGAATTTGCGCGACCTACAAAGTCAAGCGAAATATTGGTGAGTGCAATATCTTCTTCAAGCACAGGTCCATGTCCGCACCATTCTGATAAGCGGTGTCCAATAATTAAACTGCTGTCCGAAAGGCGAAGCAGGTAATTGAATAATTGTTTTTCCATTATAAATATTTTACTCCTTCGGGAACATGATAAAATGTGGGATGGCGATAAATTTTATCGTTTGCCGGTTCAAAGAATGAACCAATATCTTCAGGCGATGAAGAAATAATTGCTTCTGCAGGAACAACCCAAATGCTTGTTCCTTCGCTGCGCCTGGTATAAACATCACGTGCATTTTGAATTGCCATTTCTTTATCGGCTGCGTGAACACTGCCGCAATGTTTGTGAGGCAAACCAGGTTTGGTTTGCACAAATACTTCCCAAAGTACTCCTTGATTATTATTCATTTTTATATGTTTTTAAGCTGCTACTTTTTGTTGTTGTTTTGCTGCATATGCTGCTGCTGCTTCGCGAACCCAAGCACCATTTTCATGCGCTTTTATACGAGCACTCAAACGTTCTTTATTGCAGGGTCCATTGCCTTTGATTACGTTATTAAATTCTTCCCAATCAGGTGTGCCCCAATCATAGCTTTGTTTTGCTTCGTTCCATTTCAAATCTTTATCAGGCACTGTTAGTCCGATAAATTCTGCCTGAGGAACAGTGCGGTCAACAAATTTTTGACGTAACTCATCATTTGTTTCGCGTTTTATTTTCCAGCGCATGGATTGTGCTGTGTTAGGAGAACTTGCATCGGGTGGACCAAACATCATAAGCGAAGGCCACCAGAAACGGTTAAGTGCATCTTGCGCCATTGCTTTTTGGTCTGGCGTTCCGGCAGCAAGCACCGACATGATTTCATATCCTTGTCGCTGGTGAAAACTTTCTTCTTTGCAGATGCGCACCATTGCACGTGAATAAGGTCCATAAGATGTTTTTTGCAGCATCACCTGATTCATAATAGCTGCCCCATCTACCAGCCAGCCAATAGCTCCCATATCAGCCCATGTTAAAGTAGGGTAGTTGAAAATGCTGGAATATTTTGCTTTGCCGCTATGCAGCTGTTCAATCATTTCATCGCGGCTGATACCCATTGTTTCAGCTGCGCTGTAGAGGTAAAGTCCATGTCCGCCTTCGTCCTGAACTTTGGCAAGTAATACCATTTTTCTGCGCAGACTTGGGGCGCGTGTAATCCAATTGCCTTCAGGCAACATACCCACAATTTCGGAATGTGCATGTTGCGAAATTTGGCGGATAAGCGTTTTGCGATAATCATCAGGCATCCAGTCTTTCGGCTCTATCATGTCACCACGGTCAATTTTAGCATCAAAAATTTTCTGCAATTTTATTGTTTCCATTCGTTGAATTATTATTCGTTGTGTGCAAGTTTAAGAATTATCGCCAACATGAAAAGAAAAGTGATAAAAGTCAGGCAAAAAAAAGCGGACACGCCTTAGGCGTGTCCGCTTTTTTTACAAGTGATAGTTCTATCGTTGTACAATAAATTTTCGTGCAACAGAAAGTTTATCCGATTTCATTTGAACCGAATATATTCCTGATGGTAAGTTACTGATATTGATATTTGCACTATTAGCATTTGCTGAGGTTGGGACATGAAGCGATTCAACTTCTTTTCCGGTTACATCTGTGATAATGATTAAAGTGTTTTTTGCGAATAGTTCAGTACAATTAATATTCAATGAATTTGAGGCCGGATTTGGATAAACGCTCAAATAATTATCAGGAATTTTTTCTTCAATACCTGTTACCGAATTATAACTGCAATTATTGTAATGGTCAATTGAAGTTGAATTATCAATCACAATATTTTCGTCACCATTTTGATAAAACAAATACGAGAAATAAACCAGCATCATTTCATCTGTTGTGGCTTCTCCAAGTGATACTGCCTGAGGAGGATTGCTTGGGTTGTTTGGGTTTCCTATTGTATTATCGTATGTTGCTTCACCATACAAAACAGTTCCTGCCGGAATTTTTACAGGATTGCGGAACATGTAACTCCCCTGCCAGTGAAAATTCCAGTTTGGAATGTCAATAAATTTTAGGGTGTCATTGGTTGGCGTTACTCCATAAGCCTTGATAGACTTTCCTATCAGGTGCATGTGGGGGCCAACGGAGAGCACGGTCAGATTTACAGGAATGGTATATTCTTCGTGAAAAGTTCTTACTTCGTTTGCAGGAATATAAAGTGGTCCGTCAATAAGTGAAGTCTGGTGATTTAGCGGAGGAGCTAAACTGATTTCACGTAAAGTTGATGAAGGTGAAAACTTGATATGAATTTTTGTGCTGTCCTCAAGTCCTGCAGTACCAGCAGGATAGTGGATTTGCAAAACCAGATTTGTGCTTGCAGGAAGTTTTATACCCATTCCGTCAGGTGTTTCAAAAACACCTTGCCCGGGAACCCAACCACCGATAAGTTTTGCTCCTTGACTTCCTATTCCACCAAAACTTGTGTAACCCGGACCGGGATCATTTGCATCCAATGTTGCGGGCGTATTTGTTTCATCGCGGAATACAAGGACGTGGTGAACAATACTGCGGTTTCCGGGAAGCACTTCAAAGCCGGTAATGAATTTATCAACGCCTTCGGATGTAGGAATTACAAAACAACGGTAAACATCTTGTGATGAGCCAACAGCGTAGGTTGGTATTTGTACTACAAGATCAGGATTAGTAATTACTGCATTGCTTGAATAAACAGGTGGTGTTGGAGCATTTGCCTGATTTCCTTCAGGTGCTCCTGCATTTACCCAATCATTAATGAGCGTAATTTCTTCGGGTGTTAAATAACGTTCATGAGCAAGGTTATTGTAGCTTCTGTCCGGAGGCCATGGAGGCATAATCCCATTGTTAACAGCATACGGGAAACCCGATGCCGCAGATGCTGCGTCAGTATAAGTCATCAAAGAAAAAGGGGCTATCCCGTTGCTATTATGGCAACCAGTGCAATGTGTGTAAAGCAGGCAGGCTATATCATCTGACCATGTTGGAGTTGTTTGTGCATTGACAGAAAAACCCAATGCAAAAGGTAAAATGAACAGGAAAAGTCTTTTCATAGTTATGTTGCTATTAATTAATAAGATGAACAAATTTATGGATTTATTGAATACAGAATTATTCTTTGCTTCAAACAGACAATAATTTCAACCAATGGTTTAATCTGAGAAATTATTTTTCAGCCGGTTGTAACGAATCGTTTAACCTTGCATTATATATTCAAAACAGGATTTATGAACGCAGATGCTAGCCAACCAGCCCCTGAAGAGGGAAAACATCATCAAAGCAGGCAACAACTTGATGAGGAAGTGCTCCAGATAAAAGCCGCAATTGATAATCCACAGGCATTTGGAGTGCTTTACAATAAATATTACTTGCGCATTTTCCGCTATGTTTTTCAGCGTGTGGAAGATGAAGACACAGCAGCTGATGTAACCTCTGTGGTGTTTTCAAAAGCGTTATTCAGTTTAAGCAAATATCAATTCCGAGGAGTTCCTTTCTCAGCATGGCTTTTCAGAGTAGCACAAAATGAACTGAACCAGTTATTCAGAAAAAACAAAGTTCAGAAAGTGGTGAATGTGCCACTGGAAAACCTTGCGCAGATTGCTGAAGATGCAGCTGAAGAAAATCTGGAAGAACGAATAGAAAGCTTGAAAAAAGCAATGAAAGATTTGTCGGAAGATGAATTGGAGTTGATAGAGCAACGGTATTTTGAAAGCCGTTCTTACAAGGAAATGAGTGAGATATTGGACATGGAAGAAAATAATGCACGCGTGAAAACTTTCCGTGTGATTCAGAAACTGAAAAATTTATTAACGAAATAATCAGAAGTCATGAGCAAAATAAAATTCAATATTAACCGCAAAAACATCAGTGACGAGAAGGCTCTGAAGCACAAAAGCTTTGACAAAGTGATGGCGGGATACAAAGTGCTTTCAAAGCCTTTGTATAAAACGTTTAAGTTCTGGGCAGGTGCAGGAGTTGCAGTGACAGCAGTAGTTGTAGCAACTTCACTACTTACCAATAATCTAAAAAAAGAAACAGAATCCGCAGTAAAACCTCCAATTGAAAGCTTGGATATTCCAACCGATTCCTTTTGGGTTGATGCTGTAAAAGATACCACCATCACAACAAAATCAGGTTCACAAATAAAAATTTCAGCCAATTCCTTTTTTGATAAAAACGGAACTCTTGTTAACGGAAAAGTGGAAATTAAGTACCGCGAGCTTCAAGATGTGATTGATATTTTCATGTCCGGTATTCCAATGACTTATGATAGCGCAGGAACACAATACCATTTTGAATCGGCAGGTATGTTTGAGTTTCGTGGTTTTCAGGAACACGAAGAAGTTTTTATTAGTGATGCCTCACCTGTAAATATTTTACTGGCTTCAAAATGGGAAGGCGAACGTTTTAACATTTATAAGTTGGATGATAAAACCGGTGTTTGGAGTTATATTGAAAAAGATACTGCGGGAAAAAATCAGGAACCAATTTTCGCTCAAGTAAAAACTGATTCTGTTAAGCTTCCCGTGAATGAAAAAATAGAAAAACTCACTAAAGAAGTTGAAAAGGCAAAAGCCAAAACCGAGCAGCTTGTTCAAGGAAAACCACTGGAACCAGTAAAAGCTGCAGACGGAACTCAGAACTTAAAAATACAAGTAAGCGAAAAGGAGTTTCCTGAACTTGCATTGTATAAAAACTTGCTTTTCGAGATTGATAAAAATGATAAAACCTATAAATCAGAATTATCAAAAATAACCTGGGATGCTGCTTCGGTAAAGAAAGGCAAAGAGAAGGGAACGTATGTTCTTACCTTTATAAAAGGAAAAGATGAATACAGCTTTTTAACCCGTCCTGTTGTTTCGGAAAAGGATTATCCGAAGGCGGTTGAGCTTTATAACAAAAAGTTTGATGAATATGAGAAAACACTTGCAATGCGTAAAGAAGATGAAGTGAAAAAAGAAAAAGAATTAAAAGCGGAATATGATAAACTCAATGCTGAACGCCTTGCACAGATTGCGGAAATACAACAAAGAATGGCATCGGTTTCTGCGCAGCAGATTGCCATAAATGCCACAACTGATATTATTTACCGCTCATTTATGGTAAGCAGTTTTGGCATCTGGAACTCAGATTGTCCACAGAATATGCCGAAAGGATTAATGGTTTCTGCAACCTTTACGGATAAGAATAACAAAGAACTTGTGTTCAATACACTTTACCTTGTTGAAAAAGGAAAGAATGCTGCCTACTCTCTTACCAATTATGATTACACCAGATTTACATTTAATCCTGAATCTGAAAATCTTTTGTTGGGTGTTACAAAGGACAATAAAATAGCTGTGTTTAAACCGGAAGATTTTGCTGCACTTGGTAAAATAGGTTCTTCCTGTAAATTTAAAATGCAGGTTCTGGATAAACCTTTCAAAAATATCGATGAAGTAAAAGCATCTATTGATATTTGAATGCTTTATCTTTGAAGTGTGATTATATTAAGAGTAATATTTTTTTTGCTTGCGCTTTTTGCCTGCGAATTTGCTGGTGCTCAGGATTCCATTGCCATTTTCAAAGTTGTAAAATCAAAAACCAATTTTATTGTTTCTCCTTCCAACAATGTTTTGTGGATTGGAGTTGATAACAGAATTTGTATCAAAACAGAAGGCGAGGGAAAAATTGCAAAAGTGGAAATAGCGGGTGCAACTATTGCGCAAATGGATAGTTGCTACATTATACGTGCAACATCAGGCAGCGGACATGAAGCTATTCTTTCCGTTTATGAATTATTGCCAAACGGTAAATCTCAGTTGGCTTTGAATAAAAAATACAATCTTGTAAGTTTACCCGTCCCCGAAGTATTAGTGTGCGAAGTAAAAAGCGATTCAACTATTGATAAATTTTCGCTGATGGCAATTGGTAAATTAACCGCCAAACTAAAAGGAACCAATGAAAAACTGAAAGTAGTTTCGTTTGAAATGCAAACAGGAAATCAAACTGCAATTGACACATTGAAATCCGGAAATGAAAAATTAACTATAGAAATGAAACGTGTGATTGATGCAATGAAACCGGGCAGCCTGATTTTGTTCAATAATATTATTTGTCGTAATGCAAAAGGCGATTTACTTCCGCCAATGAACGTGCGGATATTCTTAGACGAGAAGAAGATTTACCAATACGGATTTTAGGAGAGAATAAGTTGTTCTTTTTCCATTAATTCTTTCACCGCACTTTCAACTTCCTTCAAGCGATTCTGTTTTTCCAGAACTGTTGGTTTTGCAACCCGTTCTTTGCAGTCTTTTATACTGCAACGTTCGCAGGTTTCGTTCACCATTTTAACGGGAACATTTGTATCATCCCAGAAAGCGACCTTCTTTTTAAAATCATTGTTCACTAAAAAACCAATCGTAACGGAAAGATTGGCGTGTGGCGTTCTTCCAAGTCTGCGGGCAAGCGAAATGCAGAAATATTCATTGCCGCTATCAGCATATTTTGAACGCTGAACAGCCACAATGGGGCCAGTGTATTTTTTCTGCTTTTTTACTTCTTCCAGTTTTTGAAAAACATCAATTGAAATCCACCTGCGGCAATAATGCTCCTTCAATTCATTGCGGTGCGGCTGATGTAACTGTGAAAGATGCAGTTCCTTGGAAAGCGAAAATTCTTCTGCTCCCAAATTATTATTGAATCGCAGAAAAAATAAATTATTCAAACCAAAATATCGCGGAATAAGATTGGTCAGGCGGTGCATAAACATTTCCGGTGAAGTATCGAACTTGTCCATCATTTCAAGCATTTTTTTACTGTCAAACTCTTTGGATGCAAAAAACGATTTTAAATCTTTTACTAAAATGTCGCGATTGATAAGGAGTGCGCCTGCAAAATAACTTGCCTTCATGTTGCTCAACACTTGTTCAAACGAATTAGCTTTGTTCCATGGCGTTGTATAAGCGCGCTCTTTCAATCCAAGATATTGGTAGCCGATTTCCTTTGCGTAAATAAATGCCTGTTGAGAGCCTGCCAGTTTATTGTTAATCATAAAACGTTTGCCATTACTGAGGTAAACAGAACGCAGATTCTCAAGTGAAGGAACACTGCTTAGTTTCTTTTCATCCAGTTTGTAGCCAAATTTATTGACAACAATATTCTTCAGCTCTTCAACCGTAAGCGGGCGATTTACATTAATTTTATATTCAGCACTGAACCTTTCTACAGCCTGCTCAATTTCTTCAAAATAGTTTTCATGCATTTCCTGGTAAGAACGCACAGATGCAAAATAAAAATGCTCCTGCGTCATGTCGTAATCTCTCGCAATTTTATTGAGCGTACTGATGAATGCAGTAACTTTTGCGGGGGCGTTGCTTACCAGTTCTACAATTTTCTTTTTGTCAATTCCAAATACTTCCAGCGGAAGTTCCTGAATGAAATTATTTTCAAGAAAACGACTTACATGTGATAACGATTTGCCGGTTTTTAGCGAAACAAGCTTATCATAAGAAACACTCAGTGCATTAGAAATGGCAGCAATTTTTTCGGCTTTCGGATACTTTTTGCCTTTTTCAATCTCGTTAAGATAGGAGACTGAAAGGCCGCTTTTATTACTTAGTTCAACTAATGAAAGTTTGTTCTCCTGCCTTAGCTGCCTGAGTTTAAGGCCAAAAATGAGGCGTATGTTTTGTTCGTTATTGTGCATTTGAGCGGTGTGCAAAACTAAAAAATATTGTTGATAATTAGCGAAAAAATAATTTTAGCGAAATTTCGCTGGAAAAGAAATTTTGCTTTACATTTGCGCCAAATTCAAAAAAGGCAGAACTATGTCGGCAACAGTAGAAATAAAAGTAGAAGGATTGGAAATTAAAGCTCCTCTTCAACCGGGCTTTGAAGAAATACTTACTCCTGAAGCATTAGAGTTCGTTGTAAAACTTCAACGCAACTTCAATAAAAGAAGATTAGAATTACTTGCTGCACGTGTTGAAAAACAAAAGCAGATTGATGCCGGAAGACTCCCTGATTTTTTACCCGAAACAAAATCTATCCGGGAAGGTGATTGGGTAGCAGCTCCTATTCCTGCTGATTTACAAGACCGCAGAGTGGAAATCACCGGACCTGTTGACCGCAAAATGATTATCAATGCGCTGAACAGCGGTGCAAGGGTTTTTATGTCCGATTTTGAAGATAGCAATTCACCGTTCTGGAACAATAATATAGAAGGACAGATTAACCTGCGTGATGCAATCCGCAAAACCGTTTCGTTTAAAAACGAAGCCGGTAAAGAATACAAACTGAATGAAAAAACTGCTGTGCTGATGGTTCGTCCGCGCGGATGGCATCTTCCTGAAAAGCATGTTATAGTTGACGGAGAAGTGATGAGCGGCTCATTATTTGATTTTGGATTGTTCTTTTTTCATAATGTAAAACAACTAATTTCAAACGGAACAGGACCATATTTCTATTTGCCTAAAATGGAAAGTCATTTAGAAGCAAGATTGTGGAATGATGTTTTTGTTTTCGCGCAAACTGAATTGGGAATACCTCATGGAACAATAAAAGCAACCGTTTTAATTGAAACTATTACTGCAACGTTTGAGCTTCACGAAATAATTTATGAACTACGTGAACACATGGCGGGATTGAACTGCGGGCGTTGGGATTATATTTTCTCTTACATCAAAAAGTTGAGAAACATTGATGGCTACGTGCTTCCTGATCGTGGGCAGGTTACAATGGCTGTTCCTTTTATGGCGGCTTATTCCAAATTAGTTATTCAAACTTGCCACAAACGCAGAGTGCACGCGATGGGCGGTATGAGCGCTTTTATTCCGATTAAAAATAATGAAGCTGAAAACAACGCTGCAATTGAAAAAGTACGCGTTGATAAAGTTCGTGAAGTAACCAACGGACATGACGGCACTTGGGTTGCTCATCCCGGTTTGGTTGGTGTGGCGATGGATGTTTTCAACGCAAACATGACTACACCAAACAATTATTCTATCACAAGAGAAGGTGAAGTTACCACACAAAATGATTTGCTCACTGCACCTGAAGGAACTATTTCAGAAGCAGGTTTGCGTATGAATATCAATGTAGGAGTTCTTTATATTGAAAGCTGGTTGCGTGGTGTTGGTGCTGCCGCACTTCATAATTTAATGGAAGATGCTGCAACGGCTGAGATCTCCAGAACACAGGTGTGGCAATGGATTAAGAACGGCAGCAATTTGAGTGACGGAAGAACGGTTACTTACGAATTATTCAAAGAGATACTTCCTTCGGAATTGGAGAATGTAAAAGCATACGTTGGTGAAAATGCTTACAATTCCGCAACCATGAAACGTGCGATTGAAATTTTTGACGAATTAGTTCAACAAGGCGATTACAAAGAATTTCTTACCCTTCCTGCTTACGAGGAAATTGATTAATAAATTAACACAATCCTAAATACAAATCCAAAACAACAAATGGCAACTAAATTAGAACGCGCTTTGGCGCTTAAAAAAGAATGGGAAACCAATCCACGCTGGAAAGATGTTACACGCACCTACTCAGCCGAAGAAGTAATTAACATCAGCGGCTCAGTTCCGGTTGAATTTACTCTTGCTAAAAACGGAGCAGAGAAATTATGGAATCGCCTGCATACCGATTCGTGGGTGGCAGGACTTGGTGCTTTGACAGGCAATCAGGCGGTACAGGAAGTTACAGCAGGTATGAAAGCGATTTATCTTTCAGGCTGGCAGGTAGCAGGTGATGCAAACCTTTCAGGTGAAATGTATCCTGACCAAAGTTTGTATCCTGCGAATTCAGTGCCTTCTGTGGTTAAAAAAATCAACAATGCTTTGATGCGCAGAGACCAGATTGAATATCTTGAAGGTGAACCGCAACGCGATTGGATGGTGCCTATCGTTGCTGATGCTGAAGCAGGTTTCGGTGGTAACCTCAACGCTTTTGAATTGATGAAACAAATGATTGATGCAGGTGCTGCCGGTGTGCATTGGGAAGACCAATTGGCTTCTGCAAAAAAGTGCGGACACCTGGGCGGAAAAGTTTTGGTTCCAACACAGGAAGCAATCAACAAATTGTTAGCTGCGCGTTTGGCGGCTGATGTATGCAACACATCTACCCTTGTAATTGCCCGAACAGATGCCGAAGCTGCGAACCTGATTACTACTGATGTTGACCCGCGCGATGCTAAATTTATTACCGGCAAACGTGCTCCTGAAGGTTACTACTATGTAAAAAATGGTTTGGAGCAAGGAATAGACCGTGGTCTTTCTTATGCTCCTTACGCTGACTTAATCTGGATGGAAACAGGAAACCCTGATTTAGGTTTGGCAAAAGAATTTGCTGATGCCATTCACGCAAAATATCCTGGAAAAATGTTGGCATACAACTGTTCGCCTTCATTCAATTGGGCTAAGTTTATGGACGAGAAAACCATGTTGACTTTCCGTGAAGAGTTGGCTAAAATGGGTTATAAATTCCAGTTCATTACACTTGCTGGTTTTCATGCGCTGAATACTTCTATGTTTGAGTTAAGCAAAGCATATGTAGAACGTGGAATGGCAGGTTTCAGCCAACTGCAACAACGTGAATTTGCATTGGAAAAAGATGGCTTTAAAGCTATAAAGCACCAATCATTTGTGGGCACAGGCTATTTTGATGCTGTTCAGAATGTGGTGCAACAGGGAAACAGTTCAACCACCGCGTTGGCAGGGTCTACTGAAGCAGAGCAGTTTCACTAGGAAATTATATTCTACAGATTGCATTAAAAGTCTCTTGGGAACGAGAGGCTTTTATTTTTTGTCTTATTCTCAAAAAATCATGTTGTAAAACCAATTTTTGGGGCTGATTCGTAGAAGATTAACAAGCAATCTGCTTTTTAAAAAACCATTTTTCTATTTCTTCCAGCGAAAGAGCATTAAACGTCATTTGCTTGGTCAATCCGCCTTTTCGTGCAGCCAATGTTCCATAGTGTATATCGTGATAGCCTTCCATTTTATGTGCATCCGGATTGATGGAAATCATCACACCTTTTTCCATGCAATAGGGAATCCATGTCCAGTCAATATCCAAACGATTAGGATTTGCATTAAGTTCAATCACCACTTTATTTGCTGCGCAGGCATCAATAATTTTTTTGTGATCTATAGGATAACCCGGGCGCGACAATAAAAGCCTTCCTGTCGGATGACCAAGAATAGTTGTATGCGGATTTTCTATTGCCCGAATTAATCTTGCGGTCGCTTTTGCTTCATCCATCTTCATCGCTGAGTGAATGGATGCCACCACAAAATCAAAGGAAGCAAGAATTTCATCATTATAATCTAATAAACCATCAGGCAAAATATCTGCCTCAATACTTTTGAAAATTTTAAATGGTTTTAGTTTCTCATTCAATTCATCAATCTCTTTGTGCTGTTGAATTATCTGTTCAGGCTTTAAACCTTTTGCATAAACGGCATACTGAGAATGATCACTGATTCCCAGATATTCATAACCCAACTCTTTGCAGTAGTTCGCCATTTGCTCCAACGTATGAACGCCATCGCTGTATGTGGTGTGGTTATGCAAAACTCCACGCAAGTCGTTGAGTTGAACAATATCATTTAACTTATTTTGTTCATTTAATTGTTTTTCAAATTTCCCTTCACGCAATTCGGGAATAATAAAATTCCAACCTGCATTTTTATAAATTTCTTCTTCGGAAGAAACAGAACTTAGTTCAGGATTGCCAAGTAATTCAATATGTTCAGGAGTTGAAGTAGTTTTAAATAAAGTAGCGTAGAAATCAGAATTGCTGCATGTAAAAATTTCAACAGGAATTGAATTAGTCAGTTTAAAAGAAATGCTTTCTTCTGAAATTGAAAATATAGATTCCTTTTGTTTCAAAGGCTCAAGCAAACTCAACAACGTATCTTTGTCTGAAACTGCTGCTACAAATTCAAGTTTTTCTAGTTCTGTATTCCTTCTTCTGATTTCACCCGTCAAAGAAACTTGCTGCAGAATTCCTGACTTCTCTATTATTTCCAACAATTGCAGCGCGACAGGTTCTAATTTCGCATACAGAAATTTAGAAGAATTTGCCTGAATAAACTCAATACTCTTTATGACTTCTTCCTGTGTTTTTTCGCCAAAACCTTTCAGTGTTATTAAACGGTTTTCATGACAGGCATAAAGCAATTCACCAACTGATTCTACTTCAAGTTCTTTCCAAATAGTGCGTGCTTTTTTGGGCCCGAGCCCTTTCACTGAAAGAATTTCTAAAACGCCAACGGGAGTTTGTGAAACTAATTCGTCAAGATCTTTTAGCGTTCCAGTTAAAATGATTTCATTGATTTTTGCAACTATTCCTTTTCCGATGCCTTCAATTTTCGCAATTTCTTCCGCGCTCATATTTTCCAACGGCAACGGCAAACGCTCAATTTTAAAGGCATTTCCCATAAAAGACTTTACCTTAAACTCATTGCCGTCATGTAGCTCGGTCAACTTTCCTGCCAGCTTAAACATTCCCGCTATTTCCTTGTTAGTCATAGTGCAATAATAGCTGAAAAATAGATTTCAAATTAGTTGTTTGGAAACATTCCAAATTAATGCAGAATTACTAATTTCGCTGAGTTTTTTAGAAAAAATGGAAATAACAAAAGAAAAAGTTTTAGACGCGTTGAGCAATGTTATTGATCCCGATTTAGGGAAAGACCTTGTTACGCTCAACATGATTAAGGATATAGAAATTGATGGCAAGAACGTCAGTTTTTCGGTTGTACTCACCACTCCTGCCTGCCCTTTAAAAGAATTGATTCATAACGCCTGCGTAAATGCAATCAAACATTTTGTGGATAAAGAAGCGATTGTAAATGCGCATATGACTTCCAACGTAACCACAAAACAAAGCAGCAAAGCATCCATTGCAGGAGTTAGAAATTTTATTGCTGTTGCTTCCGGAAAAGGTGGGGTTGGCAAATCAACCATTGCCGCTAATCTTGCGGTGGCACTCACAATGCAAGGTGCAAAAGTGGGAATACTGGATGCCGATATTTACGGACCATCTGTCCCGATCATGTTTGATGTGCAGAACGAAAAACCCGGAGTAAGGAAAGTTGGAGAGAAAAGCATGATGGTTCCGGTTGAGAGCTACGGTGTAAAAATTCTTTCCATCGGTTTTTTTGCTGAAACAAATCAGGCGGTTGCATGGCGCGGACCTATGGCTACTAAGGCTTTAACTCAAATGTTCTTTGATGCCGACTGGGGTGAACTGGATTATATGATTATTGATCTTCCGCCCGGAACAGGTGATATTCACCTTTCACTTATTCAGGCAGTGCCGCTTGCTGGTGCAGTAGTTGTAAGCACTCCGCAGGATGTAGCGTTGGCTGATGCACGCAAGGGAATAGCAATGTTTCAGATGCCTGCTATCAATGTTCCTGTTCTTGGATTGATAGAAAACATGGCTTGGTTCACTCCCGAAGAATTACCTGAAAACAAATACTACATCTTTGGAAAAGATGGTGCAAAAAAATTGGCAGAACAACTCAATATTCCATTGCTTGGACAAATTCCGTTAGTGCAAAGTGTACGTGAAGCCGGTGATGCAGGAAGGCCTGCTGTATTGCAAGAAAATTCACCAATCGCAAAAGCTCTGATGGATATGGCAAAAAATGTTGCACAACAGGTAGCTATAAGAAATGCAACAATGGCTCCTACTGAAAAAGTGGAAATTGCACGCACTTAATTCAAAATGATAAACGACAAAATTTTAATATCCAAGATTGAAAATGCGTTGCAAACCATGCGTCCTTTTTTGGAAGCAGATGGCGGTGATATGGAATTGGTTGAAGTAACCGACAACTATATCGCAAAAGTAAAGCTGTTGGGCGCATGCAGCAGTTGTCACATGAGCACAATGACCTTAAAAGCCGGGATTGAAGAAGCAGTAAAAAGGGCTGTCCCGGAAATTATTGCTGTAGAAGCAATAAATATTGAATAACAAGCAGCAAAAAAATTATTTTTGGCAAATTTTTTCAAAATACGATGAGCAAAACAACAGAAGTAACAAAAGACATTACCATTCTTTTCGCAGGCGATTCCGGTGACGGAATTCAACTTGCAGGAACACAATTCACCAACACAACTGCTCTTTTCGGAAACGATTTGAGCACATTCCCTAACTTTCCTGCTGAGATACGCGCCCCGCAAGGTACTCTGGCAGGTGTTTCGGGTTTTCAATTGCGCTTCAGCAGTATCGAAATTTATACTCCGGGCGACATTTGTGATGTGCTTGTTGTGATGAACGCAGCTGCTTTGAAGGCTAATTTAAAACAGTTAAAAACAGGCGGAATCATCATTGCCAATAGCGATGGCTTCGACCCTAAAAACCTTGGACTTGCAAAATATCCATCCGGTGTAAATCCGTTAAAAGATAACTCTCTCGAGAAATATAAAGTTCACGAAGTTGATGTTACTAAACTTACCAAAGAATGTTTGAAAGAATCAGGATTGGGTATCAAAGAAATTGACCGCACAAAGAATATGTTTGTGTTGGGCTTTATACTTTGGATGTTCAACCGTGATATGGATAATACCATCAAATACATTCAGGATAAATTCAAGAAAAATCCTGCGGTAATGGATGCCAACATAAAAACGTTGAAAGCAGGTTACCACTTTGGAGATACGAGCGAAACATTTACAACCCGTTTTCAGGTTGAAAAAGCGCAACTTGAAAAAGGCGAATACCGCAACATCATGGGTAATCAGGCCGCTGCAATCGGCTTAATTGCTGCAGCGGAACGCTCAGGGTTAACATTGTTCTACGGAACATATCCTATAACTCCAGCAACTGACATTTTGCATGAACTTGCACGCTACAAAAATTTTGGTGTAAAAACTTTTCAGGCTGAGGATGAAATTGCTGCAATTGGCTCTACCATTGGCGCTTCGTTTGGAGGAGCTTTAGCTGTTACAGCTTCTTCAGGTCCGGGAATTGCATTGAAAGGCGAAGCTATAGGACTTGCTCTGATGCTTGAAATACCTTTAGTAATTATAAATATTCAACGCGGAGGACCGTCAACAGGCTTACCAACAAAAACAGAACAATCAGATTTGCTTCAGGCTCTTTATGGAAGAAATGGTGAAGCTCCTGTTCCTGTAGTTGCTGCGTATTCACCTTCCGACTGCTTTACTACTGTTTTTGAAGCCTGCAGAATTGCAGTTGAACACATGACACCGGTTTTCTTTATGTCTGATGGATATATTGCTAACGGTTCCGAGCCGTGGAAATTTCCTACTGCCGATTCTCTACCAACTATTAAAGCTGTTTTTGCAGAACCAAGAAATGAAGGTGACGAAAAATATATGCCTTATAAACGTGATGCTAAATTAGTACGTAAATGGGCTATTCCGGGAACAAAGGGATTGGAGCACCGTGTTGGAGGAATTGAGAAAGAAGACATTACCGGAAATATTTCTTATGATCCCGACAACCACGAGCACATGGTGAAAACCCGGGCTAAAAAAGTGGAA
>CAMAVO010000008.1 GCA_945861685.1 Chitinophaga pinensis
ATGGATTCAGAAGACAAGCTGTTTATTCTCTACACTTCCGGCTCAACAGGAAAACCAAAAGGTGTGGTGCACACTATAGGTGGCTATATGGTTTATACAGCCTATACTTTTCAGAATGTATTTCAGTATAAAGAGGCTGAGGTTTTCTGGTGTACTGCTGATGTGGGTTGGGTAACAGGGCACTCATACCTTATATATGGTCCTTTATTAAGCGGTGCTAC
Source organism: Chitinophaga pinensis (assembly GCA_945861685.1). GTDB lineage: Bacteria > Bacteroidota > Bacteroidia > SXHM01 > SXHM01 > SXHM01. Next base: position 222 of record CAMAVO010000008.1, read on the forward strand.
AACCTTGATGTTTGAAGGCATTCCAACCTTTCCCGATGCCGGTAGATTCTGGAGCGTGATTGATAAACACCAGGTAAATATTTTTTACACTGCACCAACTGCAATTCGTTCACTCGTAGCAATGGGACTGGATTTTGTAAAACCGTATAAATTGGATTCGCTGCGTGTTCTTGGTAGTGTTGGTGAACCAATTAACGAAGAAGCATGGCATTGGTATGACGAAAATATCGGCAAGAAAAATTGCCCGATTGTAGATACCTGGTGGCAGACCGAAACAGGTGGAATTATGATTTCGCCTTTAGCCGGAATAACCAAAACAAAACCTTCATTTGCAACACTTCCACTTCCGGGAATACAGCCTGTTCTGCTTGATGAAAAAGGAAATGTGTTAGAAGGAAATAATGTGGAAGGTCGCCTGTGTATGAAGTTCCCCTGGCCTTCCATTATTCGCACTACCTATGGAAATCACGAACGTTGTCACGATGCCTATTTCTCACAATTCAAAAACTATTACTTTACAGGCGATGGATGCAAGCGCGATGAAAATGGCTATTACAGAATCACAGGTCGTGTAGATGACGTAATAAAAGTTTCGGGCCACTTATTAGGAACTGCAGAAATTGAAAATGCCATTAACGAACATCCCGATATTGTGGAAAGTGCTGTAGTTGGTTTTCCTCATGACATAAAAGGTTGGGGAATTTATGCCTTTGTCATTGACGAACACGGAAGAACTGATACCGAAGAACTGAAAAAAGAAATTATTGCTACCGTAAATAAATTCATGGGTGCCATTGCCAAACCTGATAAAATTCAGGTAGTGAAAGGCTTACCCAAAACCCGCAGCGGAAAAATAATGCGCAGAATTTTGCGCAAAATTGCCGAAGGCGATGTTGCCAATCTTGGGGATACATCAACGCTGCTCGACCCCGCTGTGGTGGATGAAATAAAATCAGGAGCGATCTAAACTCTACCGCTAAGTTCACAAGAACACGAAGTTTTTTCTTGTGAACTCAGTGTTTTTAGTGGTGAAATAATCTCTACTTTCGGCAAGCTAAAAAATTCTTTTGCTTACGCTCGACCAGATAAAAGCCCCTATTGCAGCCGAAATGGATTCATTCGAATCGCATTTCCGTGATTCAATGAAAAGCAAGGTTGCGCTGCTGGATAAAATCACACATTACATTGTTAAACGCAAGGGCAAACAGATGCGCCCTATGTTTGTTTTTCTTTCTGCAGGAATGTGTGGCGGAATTAATGAATCTACTTTTCGTGCGGCAACTTTAATAGAATTGCTGCATACTGCTACATTGGTTCATGATGATGTAGTGGATGATTCCAACGAGCGCAGAGGTTTCTTCTCTGTCAATGCACTTTGGAAAAATAAAATTGCAGTTCTTGTGGGTGATTATTTGCTTTCGCGCGGTTTGCTGCTTTCTGTTGAAAATAAAGAACACCGTTTGCTGGGGATTGTAACTAACTCCGTTCGCGAAATGAGTGAAGGTGAATTGTTGCAAATTGAAAAAGCGCGTAAACTCGATATTGATGAGGCGGTATATTTTGAAATCATCCGCCAGAAAACAGCGTCATTGATTGCATCCTGTTGCAGCAGTGGCGCAGCATCTGTTTCTGATGATGATGCATTAGCCGAAAAAATGCGACTCTTTGGCGAATATGTTGGAATTGCCTTCCAGATAAAAGACGATTTGTTTGACTACGAACTTGCCAACGAAACCGGCAAACCCAGCGGCATCGACATCAAAGAAAAAAAGATGACACTTCCTTTGATTTACAGTTTGAATAAATCAACTAAAAGTGAAAAACGCCACATCATCAACATTGTTAAAAATCACAATACTGATATGAAAAAAGTGGCGGAGGTAATTGAATTTGTAAAGCAGAAAGGCGGCATCACTTATGCCGAACAAAAAATGCAGGAGTATCAGAACAATGCACTGAAAATGTTAAATGACTTCAGCGAAAGCACTTACAAAACCTCGCTTATTGAGTTGGTGCAGTTTGCAACGAGAAGGAAGAAGTAAGTGTCATGCTGAGCTTGTTTCAGCATCTGTATTTAAGATTCCGAAACAAGTTCGGAATGACGAAATACTACTTAGAAAGTAGTTCTCTTACAATTTTAGAAATCACACTTCCGTCTGCCTTCCCACTTAATTCTTTAGTGGCGGCTCCCATTACTTTCCCCATGTCGGCAGGTGAAGATGCGCCAACAGTTGTAATAATATTCTGAAGAATGGCTTTCAATTCATCTTCACTCATTTGTTTAGGAAGATAGTTTTCAATAACGGCAGCTTGCGAAATTTCCACATCGGCTAATTCTTGCCTTCCCTGTCCAATATAAACTTCGGCAGTTTCTTTCCGTTGTTTCACCATTTTTTGCAGGGCTTTCAGTTCTGTTGCTTCGCTTTGCCCTTCTGGTGAAGTTTTTAAAAGCAGTAATGCAGATTTAATAGCACGTAAAGCTTCAAGTTTTGAAGCATCTTTTGCCAGCATTGCATTTTTAATGTCGGTGTTGATTTGGTCGGTTAGGTTCATACTATTTGTGATTTTGTGAATTAATGATTTTGTTAATAATCTCGCTAAACTGTAGACTATCGAATATTGACTGTGGACTCATTCGCAATGTCCTTCAAGACTTCCGCATTCATTTCGTGTTTGCCTTCAAAGGTAACTATGTTGTAGCTAAAGCCTGCAGTATCAAGAAATTTCTTGTAGTCCTCCGGTTTCAGATATTCTAAATATTCGTCCTGATGACCATAAACAAGGGTAACAGGAATAGAACTGAAACGGTTTCCATGAATAGCTAAATCCACATCTACCGGAAATGTGCCTGCCCACATAATTAGCCGGTTTACTTTAACATTGCTTTGTGCCAGCCAACGACAAACTGTTGCTGTGCCTTGCGAAAAACCAAGCACATTCAGTTTTACTTTATTGAAATCAACCTCCGAAAAAAGTTTGTCGAATAACAAATTCAGAAAGTTGAGGTAATCCCTGACTTCATTTTCGCGGTCTTCTTTGGTCATCCATGCTGCACCCATTCTTCCGGAAACGCCATCTAAGTAAAATTTTGAAAGGCCTTCCGGAGCAACTACAAAAGTCTTATCGTTTTCCACCAGTTGAAAGTGTTTGATAAAATATTCAGCCAGTTGTCCGTAGCCATGACAAACCAGCCAAATAGTTTCGGTGTTTGCATCTATATTTCCTGAAGTGTAATAACGTCCTGTCTTACTTACGGTAATGGTATGTTGTGTCATTTTTTTAAATCATATCTAAACAAATCCTGATTGGTCGACAGAAAAACAGTGTTAAGCGAAAGTTTTCAAAAAAGTAATGTCAATAACTAACTTCAACCATCACAATCAGAATTTATTCGGTGCGGCAAATATACTCTATTCTGTTTTTCTTTTTTCTGAGCGCATTTGCGAACAATGTTCTTGCACAATGCTCAATGGTTGTGTTGAGCGTTGAAGAAAAATCTGCACAAGCTGATGTTATTTTTGATGGAAAGGTTTTAGCAAAAAAATGTTTTTACGATGCGACCGGAAATATTTCAACTTCCAACACCATTCAAGTTGCTACTCAAAAATCAGGAAATGAAATTCCTCTTTTGATTGAGATAATTACACCCGGAGGCGTGATGGAAGATAAAGCCCAAATTCATTTTCCGGGATTGAATTTACAGGTGGGTGATGTGGGAACCTTTTACTGCACCGAAAAAAACGGCAAGTATTTTCCGGTTGCACTTTCACAAGGCTTTGTTCCGTATGAAGTAACGGAAGAAAAATTAACTGCAGCGGAAATCTCTACTATCACACCTTTAAATATTACAGGAGGAACTCAGGATGAGATAACTATCAACGGAACTGATTTTGGTAATACTCAGGGCAGCGGAACTGTTTCGTTTCGTAATGCAGATAATGGTGGTGCAGGTTGGGTAACTATTCCTGCGGGACCACATTACATCTTGTGGACTAACACGATGATAAAAATGCTCATTCCTACCTACACAGAAAACGGAGTTACAGTGGCGGGTTCAGGAAATATAAAGGTAACAACTTCATCAGGCGCAAGCGTGCAAAGCGCCCAGCAGGTGAATATACATTATGCCTTGAGTGAGTTGGTTTACAATAGTCAGATAGGCAAAATAGCACTTGCGGCTGCAGATATCAGCGGAGGATATACTATGAAAATGAGTTCACTGTTTTCGCAAAATACACAGGCAATGTATGCCCTGAAAAGAGCAATGACCACCTGGCGTTGCAATACCGGAATAAATATTTCACTAGACACGGTAAACTATCTTCATGGCATTACTGCTTATAATGACGGATACAGTTCCATTTCATTTGATGAACAAGGTTTGCTGCCCGCAGGTGCGTTAGCCACTACCGTTATTTCAGTTTCGGCCTGCAACAATGAAGGTATAGTGAACTGGCAGTTGAGTGAAGTGGATATGATTTTCAGTTCTTCAGCTTTGTGGAATACAGGAAGCGGACAACCCTTTACTAATTATTATGATTTTGAATCAGTTGCGCTGCATGAACTGGGGCACTTACATCTTGAGCAGCATAATAACAATGCATCATCGGTTATGTATTATATGACAAATTCAGGCGAAACCAAACGCAATCTGTTTAATGACAGCGGACTTGACGGTGGAATTGAGGTGATGCAGAACAGTGTTAACCCCGGATATAGTTGCAATAGTTTTGAGAACATTGTTCCATTAAATGGTGGTAATTGCAGCATGGTTGGAATTGATGATAAGGAGCAAACCGCAGAAAACAGTGTTACTGTTTTTCCTAATCCTTCGCAGGGAAATTTTACGCTTAACTGGAATGATTTCACAAAAGGTGTGGTTCAGGTAAACATTCACAATCAAATTGGCGCATTGGTTTTATCGCGTACCTTCACCAATCAGAATTCAGCATCGTTCAATCTGCCGCTTGCAGCGGGAATGTACTTTATTGAATTGCAGAGCGAAGAAAAAATCCTTACCCGAAAACTCAGTATTCAATGAGCGGAAAAACTGCTCTTATTGCAGGTACCAGCGGATTAGTTGGCATTCATGTTCTTCAATTGCTGGCAGATGACAATGCTTTCAGCAGAGTAAAATTAATTACCCGTAAACCACTTGCCATAAACCGAGAAAACGTTTCGGAAATTATTGTTGACTTTGATCAGCTCAACCAGTTTTCGCAGCGCCTTGCTGCTGATGTGGTTTTTTGCTGCCTTGGCACAACCATTAAAACAGCCGGCTCACAGGCAAATTTCCGTAAAGTAGATTATACCTATTGCCTTGAATTAGCCAAAGCCGCCAAAGCGCAGGGCGCCAAACAATTTATCCTTATTTCATCATTGGGTGCTGACGATAAGGCATCAAATTTTTACCTGCGCACCAAGGGTGAAATTGAAACCGCCATTGCTGCTCTTAATTTTGATAGCTTCTGTATACTTCGCCCTTCCATGTTGCTGGGCGACAGAAAAGAAACACGAATAGGCGAGAGCATAGGCAAAGTTTTTATGCAGGCAACAGGTTTTCTGTTTGCCGGTCCGCTAAAAAAATACAAAGCCATAGAAGCTCAAACCGTTGCCCGCTGCATGGTGCAGCTTGCCAAAAATCCCGAACCAGGAAAACTGATTTTTGAGAGTGATGTGATTGCACATTACGCGAAATAATTTCGGTTGCTCTTAAAAAGACCCCTGTTTTTGTTTTCAAAACACGCGCTGTCCTCTATTGCATTGTGCCTTTTGTAAAGGAAACAGGCGTTGGCATATATGCCATCAGGTGTTTTGTTAAAAAAATACGCACAGTTATATATGACATCCTGTGTTTTGTAAACAAAACACCCGCTGTTACACATACCATTCTATCTTTTGCTTACAAAATACCCAATGTTATATATGACATTGAGTATTTTGAACTAAAAACACGCTCCGGCATATATGCCAGACCGTGTTTTGTAAAGAAAACAGGCGCTGCAATATATGACAGCGTGCCTTTTGCTTAGAAAAGGCGCGGTGGCATTGTTGAAAATCAATGATTTAGATAAAAATGGGCTAAAAAGTCAAAAGTAATTTTTTCTGTTTGACTTCAATCCTTTTTTATCTTCGTATTAATCAACTTAAGTTTCCCTATACCCCCCTAACCCAATAACCATGGAACAGGACGAGCGTATCCGTAACCTTTTGCCTCCCTTACACAAAGCGCAAAAGCAGCTTATTGCCATTGAAAAAATAATAGTTGAAGAACGGGATTTTACTAAAGCCTCCATTCTTTTGCTTGCTATTTTGGGTGCTTTGCGCAGCCTTAGTTATCAACATTTTTTGCCGCTGTTTCGCGCAAATATACTGTGGAGAATAAATGGTTTGCTTGGCAAAACTCAACTTCCTGATTTGTCACGTCAGTATCTTGAAAACACAAGCGATTTATTAAACAACATGAAAGAAAAAGAAGTGCAACAGGTTTTTATACAACTCAGAAAAATAGAGGAAAATCCGTTGCGCTGAAAAATTCAGTTGTTAAAAACTTTTGAATTCGGTTTGTTGACTCATACCCCCTTGCCTGGTTTTACTTTGCCCCACAAATTTTTAAAACCAAAAAAAAACCATGACAAGCATTACCCGTAAATTACCCCGTACTATCGAATCGCGTTACAAGGCTATTCGTTTTGCCAAAAACAAAAAAGACAGTCTGCCGCCTGCAGGCAACATACTGTCAGTTGCCACCACCACCCGCCTTGACAACATTGTGGTAAGTTATGAAGCTGCCTATAATGATTTAGGTTTAAAGCAATCAACTTACAGTGGCAATACCCCACTGAAAAATGTAGCCAAAGGGCGCAGCAAAATGTTTACCTCGCATTTTATTCAAGTGTTTAATCTGGGTGTGGCACGCGGCATTTACAATGCTGCCCACCGCGCACTTTATAAATTAGAGGTGGGCTCAGATGCCTTACCCGAAATGTTAACCGAAGAAGATATAATAAGCTGGGGAAATAAAATTGTAACCGGTGATGCGCAGCGCATCACTCTAGGAGGCGCACCTATGACTAACCCCACAGCTCCGGAGGTGCAAACCGAGGTATCTGCTTTTGTAGGTTTATTTACTTCGCAAAGTAATCTGAAAGATACCTTAGATACAGCCGAAGAAACACTGGAAGCCTTATTTGACGAAACCGACAAAGTGATAAGAAAAGTGTGGGACGAAGTAGAAACATTTTACAACGAAGAAGAAACCGACAGCATGCGCAACAATGCACGTGAGTGGGGTGTTATTTATATTACAGTGGGTGCAGAATCAACCATCAGCGGAAAAATAACAGGCACCGTTCCTCCTCCGGGTCCGGGGTTGCCTGTGGCTGTTGCCAACGCAACCATTCTTGTTCTTGAAAGTGATGACCTGACCCAGAGCGATGCCAACGGTGATTATACTTTAAAAACAAAATTTGTAGGCATAACTAAAATAAAAGTTACTGCCGATGGGTATGCAGATTATGAAGTGGAAATTGAAATAGCCGAAGCGCAAACCATAACCGTTAATGCAGTGTTGACACCCTTGTAAATAAAACGTATAACGTGTAAAATATAAAAGTCCCGCATTGTTGCGGGACTTTTTGTTTTATGTTTCGTCAATAATGAATAGCTACTCAGCCTGCACTGCTATTGTAAAATAAAAAACACTTCCTTCACCTGCTTTTGATTCAACCCAGATTCTCCCGTTGTGCAGTTCCACAATTTTTTTGCAGTGCGATAAGCCAATGCCCGAACCTTTATAATTATCGCTCGAATGCAGGCGCTGGAAAAGCAGAAATATTTTTTCAAAATGTTTCCCGTCTATTCCAATTCCGTTATCTGCAAATGAAAATTCCCATTCATGCTCGCGTTTTTTTGCTTTAATATTAATTTCAGTTGCAACCTCTTTTTTTCTGAATTTAATAGCATTGCCAATCAAATTCTGAAATAACAGTTCCATCTCAATCGGGTACGCTTTCAGCACAGGAAGATTTTCAGCTATTATAACTGCCTCGCTTTCTTTTATGGAAACGTGTAAATTTTCCATTGCATGTTTCAGAATATCATTGCAATCGCTTTGTTGTAAAATAATTTTATTGCCCAGTCGTGAGTAGTCGAGTAAGGCAGTTATTAAATCGCGCATGCGCATTGCCGATTGAGAAATAAAGCGGACATAGGTATTTGCGTTGTTGTCAAATTTTGCAGCGTACTCATCAGTGAGCAACTCTGTAAAACTGCTTATAGTGCGCAGTGGTTCCTGCAAATCATGTGATGCAATGAATGCATACTGCTCTAATTCCTTGTTTTTTATTTCCAATTGGTTATAGAAATCCCTTAGTTTTTGGTTAGTCAGTTTTCTTTCAGTAATATCTAAAACGGTTCCCCGCATATATATTGCTTTGTCATCACTATCTCTTTCAACATCACCTCTTGCTTCAATGTATTTTATTTCCCCCTTTTTTGTAATTATTCTATATTCGGTTTCAAATTTATATACACCCTTCAAAGCTAATTCAATAGCCAGCAATACATTGCTTTTATCATCGGGATGCAGGCAATTAACAAACAAAGAATAGGAGGATTCAATTTCTCCGGGCTCGTAGCCAAAAATTCTATACTGCTCATCCGACCATTTTTCTTTGCCCGTTGTAATATCCCATTCCCAACTCCCCAGCCTTGCAATTTTCTGGGCAATAGCAAGACTGTTTCGTGTTTTTTCTATTGAAATTTCAAATTCTTTTCGCTCGGTAATATCCTGAGTTGTTCCTTTCAGCCATATAGATTCGCCTTCTTCGTTTTTAATTATTTCGCCAAGCCCTAACAGGTGCTTGATACTTCCGTCTCCCATAATCACCCTGTGTTCATAAACAGCTGCTACCCCTGCTTCGTTTGCCAGGTTTATTGCATCATCAAGGTTTGCAATATCATCGGGATGAATTTTTTTCCGGCATACTTCAAAAAGTTTTTCAGCAGGTGTTTCCTCTACCTCAAAAATGTGATAGAGCTCATCAGACCAAAATAACGCACCGGTTTTGAGGTTAAACTCCCAGCTACCGGTTTTTGATAATTTTTGGGCATCGTTAAGGCTCTTTCTGCTTTTCCGGTTTTCTTTTTCAATGGCTTTTCGTTCGGTTATATCAATAAGTGTAGTGAGCATGTGAGGCTCACCATCTAGTTCAATTAGTAGTGTTGAGGTAAGTATGTCAATTCTTCTGCCGGTTGAGCTCCTCAGCTTAACTTCCACATCCTGCATGTTGTAGTTTTTTTCTTTTACATGTTCAAGAATGTCTTCTCGTTTTTTAGTGTCTATGATATTAAACTCTGCAGAAGTTTTTCCTATTACCTGTTCTCGTGTAAGAGAAAACAATTTTAAAAACGCATTATTTGCATGAAGATAGTGCCCGTCTTTTACCCTGATAATATTGGTTGGAACCGGGCTTGATTTGAAAAATTTAAAAAACCGTTCGTGCGAGAGTGACAATTCTTTTTCAACCTCATTGCGTTTGGCATTGACCTTATTCAGCTGCGCAGCTACATGCCAGGTAATAAAAAAGAACACAAGCATAGCATTAATTACCCCAAAGGCCACCAGCAATTCAGCATTTACATTGTAATGGTGGACAATGTAAAGAAGTTCTATTCCAAGAAAAAACGGGAAGAGTACAATTCCCGGAACCAATACACGGGCTAAGAGCCCACCCGGGTCAGAACCCGAAAAGGTGTGCATAAATCCCTGGTTGTGATTGTAGAACATTACAGCCAAGGCAGCAATCAGAAAGCATATTGCCGTATGCACAGCCATAGGATATTTTGCAAGTAGTTCTATAAATTCGGGAATAAAATAGACATAGCCGAGCGCAAAAAAAAGTCCGATAAGAAAAGTGCCCAGTGCCAGGTAATTTGCAATTGATTTTAAGATTATTTTTTTACTTCCGCTTAAAATAATTGAACAGCCAAGCAGAATAAAATTCAGCGCTGTAGCCGGTGCAATTTGGCTTATGCTGCCTCGTGATTTTTCATTGAAAATTTTAGTATTAAACAGCCATTCTTCTTCTCCAATAGTTGTAGAAAAAATAATATCGGAAAGTTTTAAAACACCAATAAGGATAACAGTTGCTGCTAAAACTATACTTAGCCATTTAAATGTATGCTTTTCTGTACTATTCTTTGTAACAAGAAAAATAGCAACTCCTGATAAAAAAAATCCGAGTGCCGTTAGTGGGTTCATAGCAACAAGCCCCGGAATGGGGCGTTTCAGAAATTCAATATCAAATTGCCAACCTAGCAGCACAAGAAAACCGACTGTAGTAATAGCTAAACCTAAAAAACCTGCTATTTTATTTTGTGTGGTTTGCATCCGACATCAAACATCGGAAATTTAATCAGTAATTGTCTGAAAAATATTCGCGCAGAATTTCTTCCAGCGGTTTGCGCAAGAGCGGTTTATTCATAAAAACCGTCTTTGGGTGTTTTGTTCTTGCTCTTGCCTCATCATCGGGGTTGCGCGATGTGGTAAGAATAACAATCAACGTTCCCCAGCGTTGTTCGCGGGTCAGGTTTTTATATTCTTCCATAAATTCCCAGCCACTCATGCCGGGCATATTCAAATCAAGAAAAATAATATCGGGATGGGGATAGCTGCCTTTCTCTTCTGTTCTTAAAAACTGTAGTGCTTTATCGCCACTTGTTTCTATATGCACCTTTTCTGCACATCCTGATTCGCGTATTACTTTCTCATGAAGAAAATTAGCACCTTCAAAATCATCAACCAATAAAATCAGTTTCAGTTTTTGCTTCATATTCTGCGTGCGCGCTGGTCAGTAACAGCAATAGGTTTGTTAACCGTTTCAATGTTGAAAATCTCTGTAACTATTTTGCAAAGATTAACGGCCGTTATGGTTTTGAAATAATAATATTTCATGTCATTGGCTGCATAAGCAGAAACATCCTGATTGGTCATGGTTGTTGCTAAATAAGCCAGCTCCGTGCGGCTTTCATTATAGTTGGGAAGTGAGCGTACCGCATCAATAAATTCATGCCCGCTCATGCCGGGCATGTTTATGTCAATAAAAATAAGGTCAGGAAAATCGTATTTTGTTTTTATGTCAGAAAGGTAAACCAGTGCGTCTTCTGCAGTTGTGAAGAAAAGCGAATCACGGGCTACATTTGCCTTTTTGACAATAAACTTATGATACTCATTGGTAGGAATATCATCATCAATGAAGACTATTTTATTCAGTCTTTTCATCATTTTTCCGGATTATACTGCTAAGTATTTTCCGGATTAATTTTATTGATCTTTTAAATACTTCTTTACAACCCCAAGTAAACCATAAAGCTCCCTTGAGGCAATAGAGTAATAAATAAATTTCCCGCTTCTTTTCCCTTTAATATATCCTGCTTTAGTAAGCAGCATAAGGTGGTGTGAGGTAAGCGATTGTTCTGAATCGATTTTTTTGACAACATCATTTACAGATACTTCGCCTTCTAAGTTTAATAATTCCAGAATCTGCACGCGGATGGGATGACCTCCTGCACGCAGCACTGCTGCGATGGTTTTTTCATTGATTTGCATGGTGTGTGGTGTTAAGTTAGTGTAAATTATTAATAATTAAATTTTCAATACAATACTATAAATATAAAGTTAATATGTTACAAAATTATACAAGCAAGATTATTTAATAGATAAAGTATAAATTTTTGGCGATGAATAATAGCTCTGTGGATAGGTCAAATGATTACTTTTGCGCCCTTTCGTAAAAAAAATGATTTCAGTTAACAGGCTTTCGGTTCAATTTGGTGGCAGCGACCTTTTCGATGATGTTTCTTTTCTTGTAAACTCCCGCGACCGCATTGGGCTTACTGGGAAGAACGGTGCAGGAAAATCAACCATGTTGAAAATACTGGCCAAGGAGCAGAATCCCACCGAGGGAGAAGTGGCTATTCAGAACGATTGCACCTTGGGTTATCTTCCTCAGGAAATGCACCTGAGATTGGGCAAGACCGTTTTCGATGAAACCGAAACGGCCTTCGTTGAAGCCAAAGATCTGGAGAAAAAAATTGAGCATTATAATGAGCAGTTGGGCATTCGCACCGATTACGAAAGCGATTCCTATTCCGACCTTATTGTGAAGATGAACGATGCCAACGAGCGCTATAACCTGATTGGTGGCTACACCATGCAGAGTGATATTGAACTGGTATTGTTCGGTTTGGGATTTGAGCGCAGCGATTTAACCCGCCTTACTGATGAGTTCAGCGGTGGATGGCGCATGCGTATTGAACTGGCAAAAATTCTGTTGCAGAAACCAAGCGTTATGTTGCTGGATGAGCCTACCAATCACTTGGATATTGAGTCCATTCAATGGCTTGAGGATTTTTTGAAAAACTACTACGGAGCAGTGGTGCTGGTATCGCACGACAGGGCTTTCCTTGATAATATTACCACACGTACAATTGAAATTTCGCTTGGAAAGATTTACGATTACAAAGCCAACTATTCAAAATACGTGCAATTGCGCGCAGAACGCAGGGAGCAGCAGCAGGCTGCCTTTGCCAATCAGGAAAAATATATTGAGCATACCGAGATGCTCATCAATAAATTCCGAGCAAAAGCCAGCAAGGCTTCCATGGCGCAGAGCTTAATTAAGAAGCTGGATAAGATAGACCGCATTGAAGTGGACGAAGAAGATAATGCTACGCTGCGATTCAAATTTCCGCCTGCACCCCGTTCAGGAAAAGTTTTGGTGGAAGCCGAGAACATTGCCAAGCGGTATGGAGAAAAAACCATTTTCAGCAAAGTGGATTTTATGATTGAGCGCGAAGAGCGCATTGCTTTTGTAGGTAAAAACGGTGAAGGAAAGTCAACCCTTTCAAAAATTATTGCAGGTGTTGAAACGTATGAAGGTAAGATGACCATAGGCTACAATGTGAAGATTGGTTATTTCGCACAAAATCAGGCTGAAATTCTGGATGGAGAAAAAACAGTTTTTCAAACCATTGACGATGTGGCAGAAGGTGATGTACGCAAAAACGTGCGCAGTTTGTTAGGTTCGTTTTTGTTTGGAGGCGATGCGGTTGACAAAAAAGTAAAAGTGCTTTCGGGTGGAGAAAAAAACCGTCTTGCGCTTTGTAAATTGTTGTTGCAGCCTTACAACCTGCTTATTATGGACGAGCCCACCAACCACTTGGATATGCGCTCGAAAGAAATGCTGAAGAGTGCACTGATGAAGTATGACGGAACGCTCATTGTTGTTTCGCACGACCGTGATTTTTTACAGGGACTAACCGATAAAGTGTATGAATTCCGCAACGGAAATATCAAAACACATATTGGTGATCTGCAGGCATTCCTTGCTTCTCGCAAAATTCAGAACCTTGCACAGTTGGAAGTAAAAGCCGCTGCCAATGGTGCTGATAAGAAAGAAAAAGAGAAGGAAAAGTTTGAATCAAAGCACGAACAGGAGGAAAAGAAAAAGCTGGAAAAAGAACTGAAGCATGCGCAAGCAGCAGTTCAGAAAAACGAAAAAGAAATTGAGCGTTTGGAGCAACTTATAAAAGAAATGGACGACAATCTGCTTGACCCTGAATTTTATAGCGAAGCACTGAAAGATGCTACTGTTTTTGAACGTTACAACGAACTCAAGAAAAATTTAGAGCGCGAAATGGAAGTCTGGGACAGACACCAAAACGCGCTCGAAAAACTGCAACTAAGTGTCGGAAACCTTACTTAGGTAAGCCCATTGCGGTTGCATCATTCACCACAATGTAGTGGTTGTGTGAAACATCGCCCGTGTTAGTTTCCAGAAAAGAAGTTATATGCTCAAGATCATTAGCTTCCCAAACACAAACGGCATCATCTCCTGCTGCATTAGGTAATACGCTGTGAATTTTTATTCCTTCAGGAAGATTTGGCAATGCTGCCTGTGCGCGTGTCCAGAATTCTCCCGGATTGCTGATGGTGTGTTTAACTGCGAAAAACATGGTTTTGGTTTTTTAGGGGATTAATAATGTATCAAATATACAATTTCCGGATAATTACGAAAATTAAAAAAGGTTTATCCCAATCCTGAAACCAAAACGTACTGGCACGTAAATCTTGTTCCATCTGTCTGGGTCAAATCGCTTGTCGCCATTATCGTCAAAGCTGTAATTGCTATAATTGAATGTGGCATCTGTTGATGAAATATCCAGTTTGCGGTATCCTACACCCACACCAAAATAATAATCAATATGAAAAAATCCTCCAAGATTATCACCTAAGAATCCTCCAAGAATACAAAATTCGTAGCGTGTTGCAGAAGCACTGATAGTATTAAATGTCTCAGGAATCATGGTGGTAGAGTTTGTAAATGTATATGGCTCTGATGCGAAATTATATTTTGCATAGCGCGGCTGAAATCCTACATAACCAGCCATTATTTGTTTTCTTCTGCCAACACTTTTTTGTTTGCATTTTTCTTGCAAGAATTTTCAGCGTATAAGAATATTCCATCCCTTTATATTTATATGGATTAGAAGCATTATTTGAACTGCTACCTAATTTATATTGCCCGAAACGATATTTGTCTCCTTTATCAGTGGTGTTTGAAAAGTTCACTCTGAATTCATTTACAATTCTTCCGAAACGTATATCAACACTTACCGGATAATCATTCCATATATACATGAACGGATTGGTGGCAACAGCAACTGAAAAATTGCCGCGGGCATTTGCTTTCCTTTCAGCCCTTTCTCTGCGTTTGCGCTCTTCTTCATCACGCTGGGCTTGCAGTCTGCGTTCTTCTTCTGCTTTTCTGCGGGCTTCAGCAATTTTGCTTTTTATCTCCTGCACTTTAGCGTTATCACCAATGAATTCAAACACTTTTTGCAGACGCTCCCACTCATATTCAGAAAAGCCAGAAGAGTACCTTTCAATAATATTTACCGCGTTTCGCGCATCTGTTTTATCTGGTTCTTTCATAGCAGATTCGGAATATTGCCAACCCGATTCAAGTGTAGGTGAACTTGCAGCTTTTGCATAATTGCCAAACCATTTATCAGATTCGGTATATTTTTCAACAGCATATAAGGCTTTGGCCGCACGCAACATTAAACTATTGTCAGTAGTGGTCATTCCGTTTATCTTTTTTATCATTGAGTTATTAAGTGGTCCTTCTTCATTACTTTTTTTACTTTCACTATCAATAGCAGGCCATTTCTCCAATGCAATTATCCAATGTTCTGCTTTCTCTTCTTTGCTTTTTTTAATATCATATGATCGTGCAATGTCATAGCTTATTGCCCATTCTCTATAGTAATTAAGGCCCTTTTTTACCGGCTCATATATTTTTTCAAGCTCGAAAACACGATTGTAATTATTGTTTTCATGGCCAGCCCATGCAGCAAGATAAACCATTGTAGTATACTGAGCATCCAGGGGATTTGATTCATTAAACTGTATATGTTTTTCGCAGGAATATTGGCTTACTGCACTAAAATAAGGTCATACAGCAAATGCCTTATTCATATATTCTTCCTGTTTTTTAAAATCATCTATTTCTGAATAGAGGTAAGCGATGTTTGTATAAATCCAGGCTTTGCGGTAAGTTAATGCATCTGTATAATCCGAAGATTTTGATTCAACTACTGCAATAAGGTCAAGTGCTTCCTGGTATTTTGCAATAAGTGCAGGAATTTTTGAAGCATCAGGTTTTGCGAAGAAATCATCATCAAGTGAAGTCACCTCTTTCACTTTATCAAATTGTTTTGTCCACTCTTCTTTTTGCGCAAAAACTAGTTGAAATGAGAATGTTAGGATGATAAAAAGTATAACTTTTTTCATAGATTTGGTTTTGATTATAATTTCAAAAATAGTTTTTTTTACAACTCCAAACCAATTCCCGGTTTTTCAGGAGTAATGATATATCCATCAATTAACTCGGGATTTCTAAATGGATTGTTGCTGATAAGGAACGGGCCGTCCAAATCTACATAATCTGCAATTGAGGCAAGGTGAGAAGCAGCCAGAATTGCGCACGAAGTTTCGGTCATGCAACCTAACATGATTTTCATTTTCAGTTCACGCGCGCGTACAATCATTTTATATGCTTCTGCCATTCCCGTTGATTTCATCAGCTTGATATTGATGCCGTGAAAAAATTCCGCTGATTTTTCTAAATCACCAAAACGCTTAACAGATTCATCTGCCAAAAGCGGCAGTGGACTTTTTTCTTTCAGCCACATCATATCATCGTCTAAGCAATTTACGGGCATGGGTTGTTCCACTACTTCAAAACCATTTTCTTTAAGCATGTAAAGCATTTCAAGCGCCATGCTTTTATCATTCCAACCCTGGTTGGCATCGGCATACAAGGGTTTATTGCATTCATTTTTTACGATGTGAACAATTTTTTCATCCTCCTTTGTTCCCAGTTTTATTTTCAGGATTTTAAAATCTTTTGCTTCTTTTATTTTTTTCGGAAGAGTGGATAGCTCATCAATTGCAATGGTATAGCTTGACTGTTTCTTCTCTGCGGTTTTTATTCCGAAAAGTTCATAGCAGGCCTTTCTTAAAATCTTCCCGACTAAATCATGCAGCGCAATATCAATGGATGCTTTGGCTGCATTATTCCCTTGCTGAGTTTTATCAACATGAGATAATATCTTTTCTATCTCGTGTGGGGTTTCAAATTGTTCCAACTTAAGGTTGGAAAGAAATGCAATCACACTTTCCTGCGTTTCGCCATGATAGGGCGGGAGTGAGGCTTCACCGTAACCGATAATTCCTTTGTGCTCCAGCTGCGTTAAAACAATGGCTGTTGTATTGCGTGTGCCATGTGCCAACCCGAAAGGATTTTTGAGTTGCAGTGTATAAGGGCGGAAGCTGAGTTTCAACGAATAAAATTTGCGCTAAAGTATTCAGAATTCAGGTTGACATAGTTCCGCAGGAACGGAAAAACAAATTATCCCAAAAATGTTATCAACATTGGTTGATAAACATAATTGCAAGTTAACCTCAAAAATCATTTTTTTGCATCTTATACACAGACGTACCATGCTAAACAGAATCATAGTTATAAACTCAGAATTGTATGCCAAGGCAGCAATTCAAATAGGTCAGAACCACAGCATTCAGATGACTGCCGAAAACAACGTGGGTAAAAGCTCGTTCCTGAACACGCTCAATTTTCTTTATATCACCGATAAAGACCAGATGCGTTTTGAGGATAACCGAAAGTTAGCGGACTCCATGAAACACTATTTTGACGGAACAAGTCTGCACAGTTTCATCATTTTTGAAATCTTTAAAACCGAATATTATTGCATACTGGCAAAGGCAACTCCTGAAAACACAATTGAGTATTACCGTTTGCCCGGAGCATTTAAAGAAGAAAACTTTATTCAGAAATCGGCTGACTCGTCCAAGGTAAAACGTTGGGACAAAATACTGGAAGAGCTTACCAAAGAAAATCCGCTTGACCCGCCTGTGTTGCTGAAAGGAGAAGACCTTTATAACACGGTTTACAATTCAGACCGCACAAAAAATCCTGTTGTTTGGATTAAGCGCGAAGTTAAACGCAAAGGCCGTTCGTTCTCCAACAGCTTTACTGAGATTTATCGCCACCTCATTAAAACCAGTGATATCAGTGAGAAATCATTTAAAAATGCTTTGCTGATTGCGGATAACAAACAAGACCTTTCACTGAATGTTTTTACAAGTTCCAGCTTTGAGAAAATTAATGAGTTCGAGAAAAAGAAACATCACCTCGATAATCTTTCGGCAGTAAAACAGGATTTTGAAAAGCTGAAATTGCTGAATGATAAATTTTCAACTGAAGAAAATATACTGGCGAAGTTGAAACACACCTTTGTGTTGCATTTCAACGCCATTGAAAAAGAATTGTGGGAAAAGACAGGTTCTGAAAGTCAGCTTTCACTTTCTATTCGTGAACTGGAAAATAAAATTGAATATACGCTGAAACATCAGCGCGACCATTTGATTACCGAAAAAGCAAATCTGAATAACCAGATTTCAAACGCCACCAATGCCATTGAAGAAATAAATAAGCAGTTGGCCGAAGTAGCAGACTTTGAGCCTACGGAAGACAACCTGATGTTCCAGGGCATTATGGCGAAGTACGAAGAAGAAAACCGTCAGCGCATAAATATTGAAGCGCAAATAATGCAACTCGACCGTAGTAAATTTACATTGCAGGAAGTGGAGGGTGCCATCAAAAAACTGAATGACGAAATTGAACAACTGCAAAAAAATATCAAGGATTTTGATAACCTGCTTTATCAGAACATCTCCTCAAAGCCTGATGTAATTAGCAAAGTTTATACTTACCTGAGCAGTGATGTTGCTTTTCTGAGTAAGTCACACATCAAGAAAAAAATTACCAAAGCAGATTTACCGCTTTCATTCTTTGACGGAAAAATTGATGTGAAGGGAATTGAACTGAAACATCCTCCAACCGTTAAACAATTGCAGGATGAAGTAAAAACAAAGAAGAAAGAACTTGCTGAAAAAAGCATTCAGTTAGAGGCTATAAAAAACCGCAGCACGCTTCAGCAACAGGTTGAAAAACTGGCGCAGTCAATTGGAGATACAGCTAAGCTGATTAAGAAGATCAACGATAAACCTTCTTTGGTTGCTGCTAAAAAAGAAAACGAAGCGTTGGTGAACAGCAAACTGAGAAAAACATTGAGTGATATTCAGCGGAAGATTGATGCAAAGGATGCGGAGATAACAAAAGAGAAAGATACATTGGCTGCACGTAAACTTGAACTGAACAGGCTTCACGCCAATCTTTCAAAATACCGCGAACAATACGAACACATTGTTGCAAAAACGGATATTCTGCAAACGGACGAAACCGTAAACGAACCGTTTGACAAAATTTACGACCGCTTCTATCGTGTGTACGACAGTTTCAGGGCAACGCGTGAGCAACGCAAAGAGTTGAAAGATGCAATCAATAAAAAATTAGACAAAGACATTCAGGATATCAGAGAATTCGTTACGGAGGTGGAAGAAGAGATCAGCAACATTCCGCAGATGGATAAGGTTATCAGTAATTTGCTGGATACACTTTCTTACGAGATTGGGAACCCTACACATTCTTTCCTCACGCAGTTCAACGATTTCAAAACGTTTATTTATAAAAGCTACAACGCCAAACTTGCTGAATACCCTGTATCGAATATTCAGAGTGTGCGTGTGAAAATTGTAGAGAACGAAGAAATGATTCAAGACCTTGAAAAAATCTCCCGTTTGAAATTTACGGGAGGAATTGATTTTGACAACGGTTACAGCGAAAGCAAAGCAGCTTTGGAAAAACAATTAACCGACAGCAAAGGCAAGCCTGTTGACATCACCGATTTGTTTACCATTAAAGTGGAGATCACCAAAATTACGGGCGAAAGCGAAGAGATTGATTTGTCTAAACAGGTGCAATCGCGCGGAACTAACATTGTTCTGAAATTGTATCTCTTCCTGAACATTCTGAAAGATTTAGTTCACAGTGATCCTGAAAACAAAATTGTGATTTATGTAGATGAGCTGGATGCAATCGGACAAAAGAACGTGAAGCAACTGGTGCGTTTTTGCATCGACCACAACTTTGTTCCGATCTTTGCTGCACCACGTAAAGTAGAAGGCATTCAGAAGTATTATCTGGTGAAAGAGCCGCTGGCACAGGCAAAAGATAAAGGAGCCCGTAAACCTAAAATTACTTTTGGCGAGTTGCAATCATTCCCCGTTACTTACAGGAACGCGAACTAAACCATGAGCAACTTAAATCTATCCGGTAAAGAAATTCTGCGTTTTTTGAATACGCATTATGAGTTTGTGCACAGCGCATTCGCTGCGGGCAAGCCGCATTTCATGATTGATGCAGACAAGTTCATGCGTCTGCTTCATGACTACAATGCAAAGAACGAAAGCAAGATTTCCCTTTACCGCCTTACCTCAGAAGTAAAATTCTGCCGACAACTTTCAACGGGCGAATACAAACTCAACCGGAACTACATTCCTTTTCTGGAATATCTGTTCAACGATTTTGTTTTGAATTTACCCGAAACATTAAAAAACAGGTATCAGGCAGTTTTCAATCATTTCACGGCATTGAAAACGGAGACAACCGGTTTTCGTGTTGTATTACTTGCTCAGGAAATTATTAATGTAATTGAAGATTTCCTGAGTGATATTGAAGGACAAACGCAACGCCTGCTGCGCGATACCGAAGCATTGAAAGTTAATGTTGGAAATCATTCTGCCTTCTCCACACGCATACAACGTGCTAACTTCTGGATTGACGAATACATTATTCCGCTCAACGGAATTCTGGATAAAGAACGTGCTGATTCCATAGTGAATGTGATTATTCAATTACAGCAGTATTCCAATGAAAGGCGTTTGCTTTCGGATAACTACGAGTTGAAACTGGAGTTCGAAAAACTGTATGCCTGCGCGGTAAATGCAAAATCGGAATTAAATAAAACGCTGAGCAAACTTACCCGCGAATTATTACCGCTGCTGGAGCGTATCAAAAGTGATTCTATTATTCTCAACGGTTTTTATCATTTCGTTGAAAATATTGATGATCCTAAAGCATACGTTGCTGCACTTCCGCACATCGTGCGCAGAACAAAATCAAGCGTTACCTCCAAGGCATTTGCTGCTGAAGCTGAATTTTATATTGACCAGTTCAGTTACCTCACGCCCGAAATTCTTTTCAATGAAAGTGATGAAGATATAGAATGGCTGCCCGATGCCGCTTTCTTTAAAGAGCAATTGCTGAAAGACGATGGCGTGAAAGATTTTTACAAATGGTGCTTAACTTCGCTGGAAGAACAGACCGAAAATATTACACTATCTAAATTTTTTACGCTCTCTAACATGTTGCTGGACGAAGACCTGGTAATAGAATATAAAGACGAAAAGCGTTACGAAATAAAACTGGCCGATGCCACCTTATTAATGCCAAAAATTAAAGTTTATGCAAAGCTATCCAAGTGAACACCGTGAAATTGTAAGCGCTCTTGTTGACGGGCGTTTCGTTATCTATCCTAACCCCACCTTCGTTTCGCTGAAGCTGCAGGAAGAGGAATACCGCGAATTTTTTACCCAGAGTTACGGTTATGAGTTGGTTATTGATTCCGAAATTGCGTACCTTACTTCCACCGAAGGAATGGAGAAACGTACTCGCGACTTTGTTTTGTTTCTTGCTTTGCTTTGCCGCGAGTTGGACTACAGGGGAAAGAATTTCCGTGATGCCATTGAAGTGGGTGTTTTTGACATGGCCGAAACAGAACAGATGCTGAAACAATCATCTAAATGGGAAGTACTGGAAAAAACTTCTGTTGCCGACTTTAATGAGTTCATCAGTATCTGGCATCGTAAAAATGTATTGTTCCGTGCCGAAGGACAATTTAAATTTACCAAAGCGGTGAAGATATTCTTTGACTTTGCAGTGAATGTTGCCAATGCGAAGTTGAAGGAAGTAGAGGCAGCGTAGATAAATTCTTCCTTTAGTCCTCTGTTTTCTTCTTTGAATCTTGTGTTTTAGGCATATAAACTATATGCCATAAATTCTATCTTTGCAAGCCCGTAGAAAATGAATACAGAAACCTTATTAGACCGCGCCCTTAATTTTGAGTTCCTCACTATTGAAGAAGGCATGTTCCTTTTCCAACATGCAGCCCTGAGCGAACTTATGTTTGTTGCCAACGAATTGCGCAAAAAACAAAAACCCGATAATAAAGTAACCTGGATAATAGACCGCAATGTAAACACCACCAATGTCTGCATTGCCAATTGCAAATTCTGCAATTTCTACCGTATTCCCGGTCACCCCGAAAGTTACATCACCACCATTGAACAATACAAACAGAAGATTGAAGAAACGTTTCGTTATGGTGGCGAGCAACTTTTATTACAAGGAGGTCATCATCCCGAACTGGGTTTGAAATTTTACACTGATTTATTTCGTCAGTTAAAAAGTCTTTATCCGAATTTAAAACTGCATTCACTTGGTCCGCCAGAGGTTGCGCACATAAGCAAGCTGGAAGGAATTTCGCACACCGAAACATTGAAAGCCCTGAAAGAATCAGGTTTGGATTCATTACCCGGTGCAGGCGCTGAAATTCTGAACGACCGTGTAAGGCGCATGATCTCGAAAGGAAAATGCGGAGGACAGGAATGGCTGAACGTGATGCGTGCAGCACATCAACTGAACATTACCACATCCGCAACCATGATGTTCGGACATATAGAAACTTTGTATGAACGCTTTGAACATTTGGTTTGGCTGCGTCAGGTGCAGAGTGAAAAACCAAAAGATGCAAAAGGATTTCTTGCTTTTATTCCCTGGCCTTTTCAGGATGATGGTACGTTATTGAAACGTGTAAAAGGAATTTCAAATAATGTAAGTGCGGAAGAATACATACGTATGATTGCCATGAGCCGCATTATGTTGCCGAATGTGATTAACATTCAGGCATCATGGCTAACGGTTGGAGAAAAAACTGCGCAGATTTGTCTGCACTCCGGAGCAAATGATTTTGGTTCTATCATGATTGAAGAGAATGTTGTTTCGGTAGCAGGTGCACCGCATCGCTTTACTTCAGAAGGAATTCAGAACGCCATTCGTGAAGCAGGATTTGAGCCGCAACTAAGAACGCAGCAATATGAATACCGTGAGTTACCTGAGGTAATGGAACAACAAGTAATAAACTATTAATATAAAGCTCTGCGCCTCCGCGTCTCTGCGGTTAAAAACTAAACACCAACACCATGATAAACTACACCCTACTCGAAGACAGCATTGCCCTCATCAGCTTTGACATGAAGAATTCAACGATGAATGTGCTCAATCAGGAATCAATTGCTGCTTTTGACGAAGCCTTTGACAAAGCAGTAAAAGATGCTGCCGTGAAAGGCATCATCGTTACTTCCGATAAAAAAGAGTTTATCGCAGGAGCAGATTTAAAAATGATTGCTGCCGTGAAAACTCCTGAGCAAGTGATGGAGAAATCAGGCGTGCTTCATAAACTCTACCGCAAGATGGAAACCTCCGGAAAGCCTGTGGTTGCAGCAATCAACGGAACTGCATTAGGTGGTGGTTTTGAGCTTTGTCTGGCATCTCATTTCCGCATTGCGGTTAATGATGCAAAAATACAAATTGGCTTGCCAGAAGTATTATTAGGATTGCTTCCCGGTGCAGGAGGAACGCAGCGTTTACCCCGCATGATTGGTATTGAACAAGCGCTTCCGCTTTTACTGGAAGGAAAAAAACTGCGCCCTGAACAGGCACTGGAAAAAGGTCTGGTGAATAAACTAGTTGCTACAAAAGAAGAGTTAATTCCTGCTGCTGTTGAATGGATAAATACAGTTGGTAAAAAAGTTCAGCCGTGGGATGATAAAGGATTTAAAATTCCCGGTGGCGGTGTGCAAACACCAACAGGAGTGCGTGTATTTATGGCAGGAAGCGCACTGCTGCAAAAGAAAACATTTGGCAATTATCCGGCTCCTACTGCCATTATGAATTCGGTTTACGAAGGTTTGCAACTGGATTTTGACAGAGCACTGAAAGTAGAGATGCGTTATTTTACACAATGCGCGATGTCACAGGTGGCGAAGAATATGATACGCACCTTGTTCTTCACCATGAATGCAGCCAACAGCGGTGCAGCACGACCAAAAGATGTTCCTGCAAATACACTTACTAAAGTGGGAGTATTAGGAGCGGGAATGATGGGTGCCGGTATTGCTTATGTTTCAGCAGTTGCTGGTCTAAATGTTGTTTTAAAAGACCGTTCTGTTGAAGATGCTGAAAAAGGAAAAGCATATTCGGTGAAACTGTTGAATGAAAAAGTCAGCAAAGGTCATATGACCAAAGAAAAAGCAGATGAAATTCTGGCACGTATTGTTACTACCGCAGATCCGAAAGCAGTGGAAGGCAGCGAACTGATTATTGAAGCAGTTTTTGAAGACAGAGCGCTGAAAGCAAGTGTAACAAAAGAAACGGAAGCGGTGCTGGCACCGACTGCTGTGTATGCTTCCAATACTTCTACTTTGCCTATCACAGGTCTGGCAGAAGCATCGGTTCGTCCTGAAAACTTTATCGGTATCCACTTCTTTTCTCCGGTTGACAAAATGCAACTGGTTGAAATTATTCTCGGAAAAAATACTTCGGATTATGCAAATGCCATGGCAATTGATTATGTAAAACGAATTAAGAAAACGCCTATCGTGGTGAATGACGGAAGAGCGTTTTATACCTCACGTATTTTCTCGACCTACATTGCAGAAGGTTTGAATATGTTGCAGGAAGGCATTGCTCCCGCATTAATCGAGAACGCAGGGAAAGCAGCAGGCATGCCTGTTGGTCCGCTTGCCGTTGCAGATGAGGTTAGCATTGAGCTGATGTATAAAATCAATAAGCAAACAGAAAAAGATCTTGGAAGAGTGAACGAAGGAGCAGAAGCAAAAGTAGGTCGCCTCTTTATGGAAAAGCTGGAACGTCCCGGCAAAAAAGCAGGAAAAGGGTTTTATGAATACCCGACAGATGGTAGCAAAAAGCGCCTCTGGTCAGGACTAGCAGAGCATTTTCCTTTGGCAAAAGAACAACCCGATGTTGAGCTTTTGAAAAAACGTTTGTTGCATTATCAGGCATTGAATGCCGTGAAATGTCTGGAAGAAAATGTATTGACCTCACCGCGTGATGGTGATATCGGTTCTATCCTCGGTTGGGGCTTTCCTCCATACACAGGCGGTATCTTCTCTTACATTGATATGATCGGTGTGCACCAGTTTGTGGAAGATTGTAGAACACTGGCAACCGCTTACGGTGCACGTTTTAATCCACCGGCATTGCTGGAAGAGATGGCAAAGACAGGAAAGAAATTTTACGAAGAGAAAACAGAAAAGGCAGTAGCTTAAGATATACGTATGAACTTTGTTGAAGAACTGAAATGGCGCGGCATGTTACAGGACATCATGCCCGGAACGGAAGAATTGCTGAATAAGGAAATGGTGAGTGGCTATATCGGCTTTGACCCAACTTCTGATTCATTGGGCGTTGGCAATCTGGTACAGATAATGATTTTACTGCATTTCCAACGTTGCGGACATAAGCCCATTGCTTTGGTTGGTGGTGCAACCGGAATGGTGGGTGACCCAAGCGGAAAATCACAAGAAAGAAATCTGCTGAATGAGGAAACATTGAACCACAATCTTTCTTCGCAGAAAAAACAACTCGAGAAATTTCTTGATTTCAATTGCGGAAAAAACTCAGCAGAGATTGTAAATAACTATGACTGGTTTAAGAATTTTACCTTCCTTGATTTTATCCGTGATGTGGGTAAGCATATTTCCGTGAACTACATGATGGCGAAAGATTCGGTGCAGTGCAGATTGGAAACCGGAATGTCATTCACAGAGTTTTCTTACCAGTTGGTGCAGGGTTATGATTTCTATTGGCTCTGGAAAAACAAGGGAATTAAATTGCAGATGGGCGGCAGCGACCAATGGGGAAACATCGTTACCGGAACGGAGTTGATACGCAGAAAAGATGCAGGAGAAGCATTTGCGCTTACTACTCCTTTGATTAAAAAAGCAGACGGAACCAAATTCGGAAAAACCGAAAGCGGGAATGTCTGGCTGGATGCGAAGAAAACATCTGCTTATAAATTTTATCAATTCTGGCTTAATGCCAGCGATTCAGATGTTGCTACATACATCCGTATTTTCTCTTTGAAAACAAGAGAAGAAGTGGAAGCATTAGAAGCAGAGCACAAAACAGAACCGCATTTGCGCAAATTGCAGAAAGCACTTGCTGATGAAATCACCACTCGTGTTCATTCTGCTGAGGCTTTACAACGTGCAAAAGAAACTACTGATATTCTTTTCGGAAGTTCTTTTGAAGATTTTAAAAAATTATCAGGAGAGGAAATTGAAGATGCTTTTGATGCTGATACAATATTTTCAGTTGATGCAAATTTGTTTGCAGAAGGAATTGATGTAGTGAGTTTGCTTGGAGAAAAAGCTGCGGTATTCCCTTCAAAAGGAGAAGCGAGGAAAACTATCCAAGGCAACGGAGCAAGCATCAACAAAGAGAAAATTTCGTTAGAGAAAAAGATTACTACAGCTGATTTGCTTTACAATAAATACCTGTTGGTGCAGAAAGGTAAGAAGAATTATTTTTTGGTGAAGGCAGCGTAGTTACTGCACCAATAAGTTACACCCGCGTAAATCAGAGTTATCAAACCTTCCGCTTACTTCAAAGTTGTTATCGTGGTGAAGCATTCCCAAATCCTGAGTGGCAATAAAGGAGCAGGAATTGATGTTGGCTAAATCTATCACATTAATGCCGCCTGTTTTTCCGCGGTCAAGAATTTTAAGTGGATCATTTACATCTCGTATCAACACGTTCATCCATGGAGGACACTGAAAAATTCCGTTTCCTTTTGAGTATGCCTGTGAAAGTAATTCTGTCATCCCGTATTCGGAATGAATAACGTTAACTCCAAATTTTTCGCAAAGGATTTGATGTAATTCTTCGCGCAGCAGTTCTTTGCGTTTGCCTTTCATGCCGCCTGTTTCCATGATAATGACCTCACCTGAAAGAGGGGAAGAAATCAGTTCCGCTAAATCGAGCAAGGCATATGTAACACCGAGTAGAAGTACTTTTTGTCCTTTTGCGAGGAGTGAGTTTAGTTTTTCTGAAAGCTCATTCAGATTGTGAAGATAAAAACCGCTGTCCGGATTTTTGGTTGCAGCAATTAAATCGTTTGTCATGTAAACCAAGGATGAGCCTTCGCGCTCAAGATAGGAGGGAAGCAGAGCTATCAGACAATACTCTTGGATGTTACCGTAAAAAAGCTCAAAACCTTTTCTGAAACTTTCTTCATAAATTGAAATATCGGAAACGTGGTGTTTGCTTTGAACACCTCCTGTTCCACTACTGGTAAATAGTTTTGATGGAAGCTTCTCGTCCCGATAGCTATCGGGAACGCTCGAAGTGACAATCATATGTGTCTTAAAGAACTCAATCGGTAAAAACGGAATATCATTTACTGACTTTATTTCGGCAGGATTGATTTTCAGAATATCACAAAATTGCCTGTAAACAAGACAATTTTTGTGTTGTAACTGAAAAACCGCTAAAGCAGTCTCTTCAAAGTCGCTCTCGGTTTTTATTGCGAATAGTTTCTCTGTTAGCGTGTTCAAATCTGTTTAGCGTTAAAATCCTTATTTTTGCTTTATGAATAAGAATTCAAAAGTAAGTTTATTTGTCTTGTTTCTATTGGTTATAGGTTTCTCTTCTTGTCTGAAGAGGAACGATTTCCCTGATGAACCTCAGATTGAATACCTTGATTTTGTGAAGTATCAGAATACACAAGGCAAAGATTCAATCGGTGTTTTAAAATTCAAATTTACGGATGGAGATGGTGATATAGGGCTTGACCAACAGGATACTTTCCCGCCTTTTGATGAAGGAAGTTTGTATTACTATAATTTTTATGTAAAATATTTTGAAAAACAGAATGGTGAATTTGTAGAAGTTGTGCTTGCACAACCCAATAACTCGCGTATTCCCAATATTACACCCCAAGGACAAAACAAAACGCTTGAGGGCGAAATACAAATAGCGCTTTACATCAATAATCCGCTTTCAAATTTTGATACGATAAAATTTGAAGCCTATATTTTTGACCGTACTTTAAATCAAAGTAACACGATTGAAACGCCTGAGATAGTGGTTGTGAAATAATTACCCCTCTGTTTTTTCCTTAATAAAACGTTCAACTGCTTCGGGAAAATAGTTATGCTCCAGTTCCTGCACCCTTGCAGCCAGCATCTCAGCCGTATCATTTTCCAAAACCGGACACTTAGCCTGAAATAAAATTCGCCCTTCATCATAATGTTCATTTACCAAATGAATGGTAATTCCGCTTTCTGATTTGCCGCTTTCAATAACGGCTTTGTGAACGTTTAAGCCATACATTCCTTTGCCGCCAAAATCAGGCAGCAGCGCAGGGTGGATGTTGATGATTTTGTTTTCGTATGCTTTTAAAATGTTATCGGGTACTCTTATAAGGAAGCCGGCAAGTACAATGAAATCAATCTTTTCGGCAATTAGTTTTTCAAGGACTGTTGAAGAATTATAAAACTCTTCTTTTGTGAAATTAATTGCAGGAATACCAGCTTTACGTGCAATTTCCAAAGCCCCCGCTTCTTTGCGATTGCTTACCAATAGCACAACTGAAATGTCTTTGTTTCCTGAAAAATAGTCAATCAGTCGCTTTGCATTGCTTCCTGTTCCGGAAGCAAAAATTGCCAGTCTCTTCATCTGCAAAAATCAATGTCCGCCTTTTTTGCAGCACTTAGGAAGTTTATCGTAGGTTTCTTTTTTGGCAGGCACATCATCAGCATCATAGCCAATGTTGGCAATGGCTTCGCGTATTTTTTCAGGGTTGGTTCTTTTGTCGTAATAAATAACTGTAGCTATCTGGTCATTTGTATTAACGGTAGCTGACTTTATTCCTTTTTCAAAGGCAAGTGCTTTTTCAATGCGCTCTTTACACTCATCGCATTGGGCAGATGTTTTAATTTTTACTTCGGCAGTTTGTGCTGAAACCGAGAGTGAAAAAATTGAAATAAACAGAATTAATGGAGTGGTGATTTTTTTAATGATTTTCATCTTTGATATAAAATTGATTTTGCGTTTTAACAGCAACAAAGATACCACTATTCCTATCTTTGCGCTCCATGTTTGCCGCAAGAGCCAAAGACGGACTAAATTTTTTATCAAAAACCACACCGCGCAGGGCTGTTAATGCTTTGAAAGTGTTGGGCAGTTACTATTATTCCAAGTATTCAAAAAAACCGGTGCAGCTGGGCTTGCCGATCAGCATTTCTATTGAACCTACTACTTCGTGTAACTTAAGGTGCCCTGAATGTCCGAGCGGATTGCGTTTTTTTACCCGCCCAACCGGAATGTTGAATCAGGAGTTTTATAAAGATACCATTGACCAGCTCCATCAAGACTTGCTTTACCTGATTTTTTATTTTCAGGGCGAGCCTTACCTTAATCCTGCTTTTCTGGATATGGTAAAATATGCTTCTGAAAAGAGAATTTATACTGCTACTTCTACCAACGCACATTACTTAAATGATGCTAATTCAAAGAAAACAATTGAGAGCGGATTAGACCGCTTAATTATTTCTATTGACGGCACTAGTCAGGAAGTGTATGAGCAATACAGAATAGGAGGGACGCTGGAGAAAGTGTTGGAAGGAACCAAGAATATTGTGAAGTGGAAGAAAGAACTGAAATCAAAAACGCCTCACATTATTTTTCAGTTTCTGGTGGTGAAACCTAACGAACATCAGGTAGAGGATGTGAAAAAACTGGCATTGGAATACGGTGTGGATGAAGTTAAATTCAAGACCGCACAGGTGTATGATTATGAAAATGATCCTAATCAGTTGATTCCCTATAACGAAAAATATTCGCGTTACAAAAAGAACAAGAGTGGCTCGTTTGATATTAAAAACCCTTTGCTGAACCATTGCTGGAAACTCTGGCACTCATGTGTGATTACCTGGGACGGTTTGGTAGTTCCCTGCTGCTTTGACAAAGACGCCACCCATCAGTTTGGTGATTTGAAAGAAATGTCGTTTGCGCAACTGTGGCAAAACGAAAAATATCAGAACTTCAGGTCTTCAATTTTAAAGTCGCGGTCAGAGATTGATATTTGTACCAACTGTACAGAAGGTGCAAAAGTTTGGGGATAAACCTTATAATATTTTTCGTATTCTTGCGTTAATTATTCAAAATAAATCTCTGTTTTTTTGAAACTGATCCAAACCAAAAACAAATTTCTTTTTTCCTGGCTGTTTGTAGTTCTATTTAAAGGTTTCGGATTTTGCTGTGTTGCATTTCCTGGTCATGCTGTTGCGCAGGATTTACTTTCGGAAGGTAAAAAGTATTATGAAAAAAGAGCAGAGGGCGCTACGGGTTTAATAGCCAAACCCGAAAACATTAACACCGCTATTGCTGATCTTGAAAAGGCATATGCAATGGGAACTAATCTTGAAGAAACAGGAGCATATCTGATTAAATGCTACAACTATAAAGGTCGTTTCGTTTGTTCAAGTAACGCAGATAAAAAAGCAGTGTTTGAGAAAGGAAAATTTTTGGGAGAAGCGTTATTGAAAAAATATCCGAATTCAGCATCTGTTTTATATGAATATATATGTGTACTGGGTTTATGGGCAAATGAAATTGGTGCTTTAAAAGCAGGTTGGGATGGGGTAATAGGAAAAATGAAAAGCAATACAGAGAAACTAATTGCAGTTGACCGTACTTATTCATTTTGCGCAGGCGAACGAATACTTGGGTTGCTCTATTTGAAAGCACCTTATATTCCTTTAGTGCTTACCTGGCCGGATAATGAAGATGCTCTTTTCTATCTTGAGAAATCTGTTAAGTGCTACCCTGCTGATTTTGGAAACGTTTTTTATTATGCTGAAGTTTTACATAAGAATAAACAAGTAGAAAAGGCTAAAGAATATATGAAGAAGGTTATTGGCATGACTCCCAGGGCGGAATTATTTCTTGAAGATCTGAAGTTTAAAAAAGATGCAGAGAAAATTCTGCTCGAGTGGGATTAATCCGCTAATTTTCATCCACAAATTCCACTGATTAGTATCACGTTTTTTGTTAAACAATTTATCTATGTTTGTCGCTGCAAAAACACCTGAAAGAATATAATGATAACGACCAAACTGATTGACGGAACCGAAATTTTCTGTCTTCGCAAACCCGAATCCAAAATGCTTGACCATCACGTTGAAGGCTATATGCAACACGGCATTTCCATTAACGATGGTGATGTGGTTTTTGATGTGGGTGCCAACATAGGTGTGTTTGGTGTGCGTGCAGTTCAAAAATTCAGCAACGTAAAAGTGTTTGCGTTTGAGCCCATTCCCGAAATTTATGAGGTGCTGAAAACAAACGCTGAGAAGTTTGGCAAAGGAAGATTCTTTGCGCTGAAATACGGTGCTTCGGATGCAAACGGAACAACATCGTTTTCTTATTTTCCGAATACACCTGCGCTTTCTACTTCGCATCCCGAAATGTGGGACGAAAACCCCGATGCATTTGAAAACGCAGTGAAGGGCAGCATGAAAAACGCACCGGCCGATATGCAGTGGATGAAATGGCTGCCTACCTCGCTTGCCGGACTGGTTGCCCGCTTTTTGCGCAGCGGAAAACAAATGATTACCTGCGAGCTGCGCACCATTTCTTCGGTGATTGAAGAATACAAGATTGAGAAAATTGATTTGTTGAAAATTGATTGTGAGGGTGCCGAACTTTCTGCTATTAAAGGAATAAATGAAGAGGACTGGAAAAAGATTAACAAAGTAGTAGTAGAAGTGCATGACATGGAAAATCGCGTTGAGTTTATTTCGGATTTATTGCGCAGACATGGACTGACTAAAATTGTGAAAGAAAAAGAAAAGGCGCTGGAAGAAACCGCGCTTTACAATGTTTATGCTACGCGCTAAGTGACCAATACAGACATTATACTAATCACCTTGGGTGTTCTGCTTGCCGGAAACATCATTGCATTAGTGTATTCGTGGCTGGTACTTTATACCGATGTGTTTAAAAAGTATCGTCTTCAGGAAAAACCATATAAGCCAGGCATTTTCTTTCAACGTTTGCCGCTTATTTTATTGAACCTTGCTATTCTTGCTGCTGTTACTGCGTTATCGATGTATTTTTTTGCCGATATAATTTTTGAAACTTCGGTGCCCGTGTGGTGGTTAATTCCGGTGCAGGTTATTTTTATTTTTGTTATTGACGATGCGTGGTTTTATTTTGCCCACCGCCTTATGCACGAGAATAAATTTCTCTTACGCAAAATTCACAGCATCCATCACCAGGCTATAACACCGTTTCCGTTGGAGTATATTTATGTGCATCCGCTGGAGTGGATGATCGGCAGCGTGGGTTCGTTCCTTGGTATTGGTGCACTGCTGCTGATTATGCCTGTTAACTTTTATGCTTTTCTGGTGTATGGTGTTATCCGCAACCTGCACGAGGTGGAGATTCATTCTGATTTGCGTTCGCCCATTGCCAAATACATTCCTTTTCTTAATCCAACAGAGAACCATGATTTGCATCACGCTAAAGTGAAAGGCAATTATGCTTCTATGTTTACTATCTGGGACAGGGTGTTTGGTTCGGTGCTTAAGAAGGATTGATTTTTCTCTTTTTTACGAATTACAACAAATACTCTCCCCATTCAATACAAATAATCAGTATTGTTTGCGAGTATTCTGGTAAAGGGTTCTATCCGGTTACATAGGGTAACTTAAAACACTTTTCTTGCCACCAGAAAAGATTGTAAGCCGGTTTTGTACATCAAAATAAACCAGTGTGCTGAAGCCAGCCATAAAGAATAACAACTAAAATTTAAACAGGCTCTTACCTTTGCCGCGTGCAAAAGAAATTTCCCCGCGCTTTATTGCTCTTCTACATCTTGGTGGCTTATGTCTTCATTCAGTTTTGCTGGTGGGCATATAGCTTGGTGCAACTCAATTCAGAGATTTATAATCTGAAATTAGAAATACTAACCATGGCTCACGAAGCGGGTCCTGAGTTGCAAATTGAAAAAGCCAACCTTGACCAGAAACTATATTCACGCATCTGGATGGTGCTGGGTGAGGGCAGCGTGTTTTTTATTTTGCTGGCAGTAGGTGTTTGGCAAACCTTGCAAAGCTTCCGCAAAGAAGTTTCGCTGGCACGTCAGCAGAAGAATTTTTTGCTGGCTGTAACACATGAATTAAAATCACCAATCGCATCCGTAAAGTTGTATTTACAAACCTTGCAAAAGCGCGAGTTGGAGCGCGAAAAACAAAATGAGATTGTTGCCAAAGCCATTGCAGATACCGACCGCTTGGGCAGTCTGGTTGAAAATCTTTTGCTTGCCACCAAAATTGACCGCAGTGATTATACACTATATTTTGAGGAAGTAAATCTTTCCGATTTAATTACCCAGATAGTTGCAACCCATCCCGAAAATAAACGCCTGAAAACCGAAATTCAGCAAGGGATAAAAATGCAGGCAGACAAATTAGCATTCACATCCGTTGTAGTAAACCTGCTTGAAAATGCCTTGAAATATTCGGAACAAACAGTAACTGTAAAACTGCAGCGCGATAAAAATATTTTACTCAGTATAATTGATAATGGCTCCGGAATTCCTGACGAAGAAAAACAAAAAGTATTTGAAAAATTTTACCGCATAGGCAATGAAGATACACGCAAATCTAAAGGAACAGGCTTGGGATTATACATTGTTAAAAATCTTGTTGAGCGCCACAACGGAACCATTCAAATCCGCAATAACCAACCCAGTGGCAGCATTTTTGAAATAGAATTTTTGGCTTAAAATCCGCGAGAATCCGCCCAATCCGTGTCATCCGCGTTCCATCCTTTTAATAAGATTTGTTTTTTTTAAATCTAATTGCTTTTCTTTGCACGCTCCAAAAAATAAGAACAAAAACTGTTTATGGCTAAAAATCTTGTCATCGTTGAGTCGCCTGCCAAGGCAAAAACAATTGAGGGATACCTCGGAAAAGATTACTTAGTTAAGTCAAGTTTCGGTCACATCCGCGACCTTCCTAAAAAAGGATTGAATGTGGACATCAACAATAAATTTGCTCCTACTTACGAAGTTCCTGCCGACAAAAAAGCAGTGGTAAATGAGTTGAAAAAACTAAGTAAAGATGCAGAGGTTGTTTGGTTAGCATCGGATGAGGACCGTGAAGGAGAAGCTATTTCGTGGCACTTGTTTGAGGCACTTAAATTAGACGAGAAAAAAACAAGACGCATTGTTTTTCACGAGATTACCAAGCCTGCGATTTTAAAAGCAATTGAAAACCCGCGCACCATTGATATTAACCTGGTAAATGCGCAGCAAGCCCGCAGAATACTTGACCGTTTGGTAGGTTTTGAGCTTTCGCCCATCCTTTGGAAAAAGGTAAAACCAAATCTTTCAGCTGGTCGTGTGCAGAGCGTTGCAGTGCGTTTAATAGTAGAAAGGGAACGCGAAATCATTAATCATAAATCAGAATTCTTTTACCGCGTTGTTGCCATTTTCGAAATAAATAAAGACGGAAAAAAATCACAGGTAAAAGCAGAACTGCCTAAAAAATACAAGACTAAAGAAGAAGCACAGAAATTTTTAGATGCGTGTGCGACTTCAGAATTTACAGTAGAAGATCTGGAGAAAAAACCTTCAAAGAAAGGCCCTTCAGCACCTTTTACAACTTCAACCTTGCAGCAGGAAGCCAGTCGTAAATTGGGTTTCTCCGTTTCAAGAACCATGACAGTGGCGCAGAAATTATACGAGTCAGGAAAAATAACCTACATGAGAACCGACTCGGTAAACCTTTCTGAAACCGCACTGACAGCCGCAGAGAAAGAAATTACCCGCTCATTCGGAAAAGAGTATGTAAACATCAAACAATACAAATCCACTTCAAAAGGTGCTCAGGAAGCCCACGAAGCTATTCGTCCTACTTATATGGAAAACCATGAGGCAGGTGCAGATGCTTCGGAGCAACGCTTGTATGATTTAATCTGGAAAAGAACACTTGCTTCTCAAATGGCAAATGCGGAATTGGAGAAAACAACCGTAACTATAGGTGTTTCCAATTCACCTGAAAAATTAGTGGCAAGAGGTGAGGTTATAAAATTTGACGGCTTCCTGAAAGTATATATGGAAAGCACGGACGAAGAACCGGAAGACAGTGAAGAGGGCATGTTGCCTCCCATGGAAAAAGGACAAAAACTTGACCTGAATGAAATAACAGCAACTCAACGTTTCACACAGCATCCACCACGTTATACAGAGGCAAGTCTGGTAAAAAAATTAGAAGAGCAGGGGATAGGAAGACCTTCTACTTATGCCCCTACTATTTCAACTATTCAAAATCGTGGATACGTTGTTAAAGAAGAACGCGAAGGAACTCCGAGAGCGTATTCTCAATTGGTTCTGAAAGACAACAAGATTGTTGAAAAGCAATTATCTGAAAATACAGGTGCGGAAAAATCAAAGCTTTTTCCGAGTGATATTGGTATGGTGGTGAATGATTTTCTGGTAGCAAATTTTGCAAACGTGTTGGATTTTGGTTTCACAGCAGAAGTGGAAAAAGAATTTGACGAAATTGCAGAAGGCAAGCTGGAATGGAGTAAAATGATAAATGATTTTTACAAACCGTTCCATAAAAATACCGTTGATACAACTGAAAATTCTGAACGTGCATCAGGCGAACGTTTGTTGGGTGTTGACCCTGCAAGCGGCAAAAATGTTTACGTAAGAATTGGAAGATTTGGTCCAATGGCACAAATAGGCGAGGCAGCGGAAGAAGGTGGAGAAAAACCTAAATTCTCCAGTCTTAAAAAAGAACAGCGATTAGAAGCTGTAACATTGGAAGATGCATTAGAATTATTCAAACTTCCGCGCACCGTTGGCGAATTTGAAGGCAAGGAAATGATTGTAAGTGCAGGACGTTTTGGACCGTATATTAAGCACGATAATAAATTTATTTCGCTGCCAAAAACCGAAGACCCACTTACAATTACTAGCGAAACAGCTGCAGAACTGATACAAGCCAAACGCAAATCCGACAGCGAAAAACTGATTAAATCTTTTCCTGAAAATGCAGAGGTGCAAGTGCTGAACGGGCGTTGGGGACCATATATTGTAGTTGGCAAAAAGAATGTAAAAATTCCTAAAGGCAAAGAAGCAACATCACTTACCTTGGAAGAATGTCTAAAACTTGCTGCCGAAGCTCCTGATAAGCCTGCAAGAGGAAGATTTACTAAAAAGAAGAAATAGTTTTTAATTGAATGTCACCCTGAGCGTAGTCGAAGGGTTTTAAAACTACAACATGGACATCTCCATTTTCTTTGAGCCTGCAAACCTTGGTGAAACAACCTTTCAGGCAAATACCATTGGAGAAAAGATTATCCGCTATTCCGAAAAAGGAAATTTTCCTGAATTAGAAAATACCGACATCGTTATAATAGGAGTGAGTGATGACCGAAAAGCAGTTCATAATAAAGGCTGTGCAGAAGCTCCTGATTTTGTCCGCAAAAAATTATATAATCTTTATCGTGGCGACCACGCTTTACGTCTTACCGACCTTGGAAATATCCAAAAAGGAAATACCATTGAAGACACTTATTTTGCGCTCACTTCTGTTATCGGTTTTCTGGCAAAGAAAAAAATTGTAACCATAATAATAGGTGGCAGCCAGGATTTGACGTATGCCAATTATTGTGCTTACCGCGACATGGAGCAAATGGTAAATATTGTTGCCGTTGATTGTGCATTTGACATGGGCGAAATGGACAGTCCCGTTGATTCAAGAACCTATCTGAGCAAAATAATTTTGCATCAACCCAATTTCTTGTTCAACTTCAGTAGTATTGGCTACCAAACCTATTTCGTTGAGCAAAAAGGCATTGCACTGATGGAGAAAATGTTCTTCGATTCATATCGTTTAGGCGATGTAAAGAAAGACATTGAAGAAGTAGAACCGGTAGTAAGAAATGCAGATATTTTAAGTTTTGA
>CAMAVO010000009.1 GCA_945861685.1 Chitinophaga pinensis
AGAGCCCGGAAAGCAATTTTTTTCTGCAACTCACAGATTGGTGAAGGATAGAGAAAAGCTCATTATTACTGAGCGCAATACAATTAATGCAGATGAGGTGTGCTCTGTTTCTCAAAAGATCATTCTGCTCCTTAAGCCTGTAAAGATTGAGTTTTTAACAGTGAAAAATTCTAAAAAATTTAAAATTCCATCAGATAGCAACATTGCTTGTTTAGATTTTGAAAAACTGAAATTTCCGTTAGAAATAAGGAAGTGGAAAAATGGAGACTTTTTTTATCCGCTGGGAATGAATAAAAAGAAGAAACTCAGCGATTTTTTTACAGACATTAAGCTTTCTATTCCGGAAAAAGAAAACACATGGTTGCTATGCTCTGACGAGAAAATTGTCTATGTAATAGGAAAAAGAATAGACGAACGCTATAAAGTTGGAAAAGAAACAAAATCAATATATCTTGTGCGGTGTATTGATAAGAATGTTTAACCCTTAAACCCAAATTTATGGAAACAATTTTGCAAAAAGCCGAGTTAGTTGAAAAGGAAAAAATAGGAGAACTTCATTTCCCGAAAACTGAAGTTGTTGCTGATGAAGCAGGCCAAAAGCTCAGGCTTAAAGATTTGTCTGATGCAACAATTTTGGGCAACATTGAACATAATAAAGTAAAGATTATTTTTGAAGATGATAAAGGTGTGAAATACACCGAAACAACTATTTGGGCTGTAGGCGATAAAAACATTGTATTGAAAAGTGGAATAACTATACCTTTGCACCGCATTCATCGCATAATTATTTAACCAAACTTAAAACTAACAATGAACAACCGATTTCTTATTATTCCTTTATTATTTATTGCATCGCTTAGTTTAAGCAGTTGCGGATACAACAGCATGGTTGAAAAACAAGAAGCTGTAACCTCTAAATGGTCTGAAGTTGAAAATCAATATCAGCGCAGATCTGACCTAATTCCCAATCTGGTGGAAACTGTTAAAGGTTATGCCGCTCATGAGTCTGGAACTTTTACCGCTGTTATTGAAGCGCGTGCAAAAGCTACCAGCGTAACTGTTGACCCTTCAAAATTAGATGCCGAATCCATTCAGAAATTTCAGGAAGCTCAGGCGGGACTTTCTTCTGCTTTGTCAAAACTGATGGTTGTGGTAGAGAATTATCCTGATTTAAAAGCTAACCAGAATTTCATGGAATTGCAGGCTCAATTGGAAGGCACTGAAAACCGCATTACTGTTGCCCGTAAGAATTTCAATGAATCCGTTCAGGACTACAATACCTACATCCGAAAATTTCCTCAATTGATGTTTTCTGGAATGTTTGGCTTTGAAAAGAAAGGATATTTTGAAGCCAAAGAAGGCACTGAAAATGCGCCAACTGTGAAGTTTTAGCAGAATGAAAGCTGCTGATTTTTTCACGCCCGAAATTCAGGCAGAGATTGTAAAAGCTATTAAACAAGCCGAAGCACAAACTTCTGGTGAAATACGTTTGTTTGTGGAAGACCACTGCAAAGATGATGTGCTTGACCGCGCTGCTTTCATGTTCGAAAAATTGGAAATGCATCAAACCGAACTTCGAAACGGAGTGCTGTTTTACCTTGCCTACCTCGATCACAAATTTGCCATTATTGGTGATATTGGGATCAATGCAAAAGTTGGTAACGACTTCTGGACTAATATTAAGGATGCAATGAAGGAAAAATTTTCGCAAGGACATTTTCAGGAAGGGCTATCGGAAGCAATAATCCAATCAGGCGAGGCGCTCCAGAAATATTTTCCTGGGCAACACGATGATAAAAACGAGTTATCTGACCATGTGGAGTTGGGTTAAAAATACTTTTTTGCTGTTGTTTTCAGTACTGCCTGTTTTGCTTGCTGCGCAGAATTATCCTGAGCGTTCATCAACGCTTGTCACCGATTATACCGCTACTCTTTCTTCTTCTGAAATTAATGCGCTCGAAAATAAACTGGTGGCATTTGATGATTCTACTTCATCGCAAATAGCAGTTGTATTAATTAAAACGCTGGACGGCTATGAAGTAGCTGAATATGCTGTTGGCCTTGCCGAAAAATGGGGAGTTGGTCGCGATGGGAAAGACAATGGAATTATGGTGCTTGTGGCAATGGACGATCGTAAAATGACCATTCAAACAGGTTACGGAATGGAAGGTGCCTTGCCTGATGCAATAGCAAAGCGTATTATTGAAAACGATATGAAACCTGCTTTCAAAAGCGGTAATTATTACGAAGGCTTGGATAAAGCTACTGACAATATAATAGCATATACCAAGGGCGAATATAAAAGCGAAGGTCGAAAAGGGAAAGAAAAGCCTTTCCCTATTTTTATAGTATTTATTGTTCTTGGGATTTTCGCGATTATACTTCTTTTTCGTGTAAGAGAAGCCCGCCAATATTCGCGTGTAAACCACATCGGTTTTTGGGCTGCATGGGCTTTGTTAAATGCGTTGCAAAATAAACCCGGTGGCAAGTGGAGCGATTTCTCATCAGGCAGAGGTAGCTTTGGCGGATGGAGTGGGGGAGGTGGAAGCAGCGGTGGCGGTTTCGGTGGCTTTGGTGGTGGCAGCTTCGGTGGCGGTGGCGCAAGTGGAAGCTGGTAACTGTAACCAAATAAAGTTAATTGTAGTTAATGTTACACAACTTTGTTTCCTTATTGGTTACTTTTGCGCTCTGTATAAATAATTATGATTAAACGACTTCCTCTTTTAGTTATCTTTTTAGTTTCTTTTTTCGCGCAGGCGCAGGTTTTAAAACCTGTGAAATGGAATTTTTCCGTTAAAGAAATCTCAGAAACTGAAGCCGAACTTATTCTTAAAGCCAGTGTTGAAAGGGGATGGCATCTCTATGCGCAGGATATCCCGGCTGACGGACCCATTCCAACATCTTTCAAATTCAATAAAAATGCAGATTACGAACTGAGCGGAAAAGTTGTTGAACCCAAGCCCATTGAGGAGTTTGATAACATGTTTGGTATGACGATTAAGTATTTTGCTTCGGATGTTGCGTTCAAACAAAAAATTAAAATCAAGAATAAAACAGAGTTTACTGTTACAGGTGAAGTGGAGTTTATGGTCTGCGATGATCAAAAATGTCTGCCGCCCGAAGTAGTTGAATTCAGTTTTGTAATCAACAAGGGTAAAACAGGAAATAATGCTAAGCCTGAGATAACCAATGATACCATCGGCACCGGCAGCGTTATTCCGCAGATGGATACACTTAACAAAGTTGACTCGGCTGCCATCGCAGTAGTTCAAACTCCCGATGACGGAAAGTGTCACTTAAAAACATTTAACGGAGCATCTGCCGAAACCAAAGGTGAATTTTCTTATTGGGGTTTTATGCTGCTTGCATTTCTGGCAGGTTTGGCGGCATTGCTCACACCCTGCGTTTTTCCGATGATACCGATGACGGTAACTTTTTTTTTGAAAACTGCTGAAACCAGAAAAATTGCCATCCGCAACGGTATTCTTTACGGACTTTCCATCATTGCTATTTACACTTTTGCAGGAACGCTGGTTTCAGTGCTTATTGGTCCTGAGTTTGCCAACTGGCTTTCAACGCACTGGTTTCCGAATATTCTGTTCTTCGTGATATTTATGGTGTTTGCCGCATCGTTCCTCGGCATGTTTGAAATTACCTTGCCAAGCAGTTGGGTGAATGCAATGGATAAAAAAGCCGACAAAGGCGGAATTGCCGGTCTTATTTTCATGGCTTTTACCTTGGTGTTAGTTTCATTTTCCTGCACAGGTCCTATTGTTGGCGGCATTTTAGTTGAATCAGCACGAGGCGAATTTTTCAAACCCATGCTGGGAATGTTCGCCTTTTCATTGGCCTTTGCTTTGCCGTTTTCGCTGTTTGCTATTTTCCCGAACTGGTTAAGCAATCTTCCTAAATCGGGCGGTTGGCTCAATTCCGTGAAAGTAACTTTAGGTTTTTTGGAGCTTGCTTTGGGCTTAAAATTTTTGAGCATTGCCGACCAGACTTATCATTGGGGCATTCTTGACCGCGAAATAAATATTGCTTTGTGGATAGTGATTTTCTCTTTACTCGGTTTGTATTTTCTTGGAAAAATAAAAACTCCGCACGATAGTCCGGTTCATCATATCAGTGTTCCGCGAATGATGCTGGCTCTGATTACTTTTTCGTTTGTGGTATATCTTATTCCCGGCATGTTTGGCGCCCCGTTGAAAGCTCTTTCAGGTTATTTGCCTCCTCAGGCAACACATGATTTTGACCTTGTGCATAAGCTTGAAGTTGCAACAGGAACTGAAACCAAAACCTGTGGCGAGCCCATCTATGGCGATATTCTGCACCTGCCCCACAACCTGAATGGCTACTTTGATTACGAGCAGGGAATGGCCTGCGCCAAAGAATTAGGCAAGCCAGTCTTCATTGATTTTACAGGCCATGGCTGCGTAAACTGCCGCGAAATGGAAGCCAACGTTTGGAGCGACCCCGCAGTGTTGAAAATCCTCCGCGAAGATTTTGTACTCATTGCCTTATATGTGGACGATAAAACCGAACTTCCCGAAAAAGACTGGTACACCTCAAAATACGATGGCAAGAAAAAGAAAACCATTGGCGCGCAAAATGCCGATTTTCAGATTTGCTCGTTTGACAATAATGCACAACCTTATTACATTACCCTTGACCATAAAGGCGAGCTGCTGCATGTGCCCACGGCTTACAATCTTGAAGTAAGTGACTTTCTTAAATTTCTGAATGACGCGAAAGCGGAGTTTTTGAAAACTACTCAGAAATAGGATAATAGCGTAAGACATACATCATGTATGTCTTACGCTATCATCCTGTATCCTTAACACATACATGATGTATTCCTTAAACAACCATGATGTTTATCTTACACCAACACTATGTATCTGTTACACTATAAATATTGTTTATTCTCTGCACCTCTGCGGTAAAAACTTAGTGTCCTCTATTACCCTTAGTGGTAAAAACCTACACACACTTTGCGCTAAAATCAGTCGTTTATCGTAATTTTGAAACAATAAAACCAAATATCAGTAATACCCTACCCTAATAAAACCCGAAACACAATGCTAACGATAGCACCCACCTCCAACACTCCCGCCATAGAGTTTGACACCGCAAGCGGTGTGCTCACTATTTCGGGCAAGTCAATAGCCGAAGATTCACAGGAGTTTTTCCGTCCCCTTCTTGAAGCCCTCACAGAATACAAAAAGCAGCCCCGCCTGCAAACCACCGTAAACCTTAAATTAGTTTACTTCAACACCAACTCCTCAAAATCAATACTCGATGTCTTGCGCCTCATCGAATCGCTTAAAGAAAACAGCGAAGTAATCATCAACTGGTTCTACGAAAAAGAAGATGAAGACATGCTTGAATTAGGCGAAGACTACTGCGAAATAGTAAACCTGCCCTTCCATATGGTTGAAGTAGATAGTCTGTAATAATTTTCCAATCATCTTATTTTTCCTTTGCGTCTTCGCGCCTTTGCGGTAAAAAACTACTTTTGCCCTATACCAAATTCTTACTCTATGCCAACCACTGTTGAAATTCTGAAAACCCTTAAAGCCTCAGGCGCCACAAAAGTAAAACTTGCTGTAACCGATATTGACGGAGTATTGCGCGGAAAAGTGGTAAGCATCGAAAAATTTCTGGGCATAGCCGAAAAAGGTTTCGGCTTTTGCGATGTTGTTTTTGGGTGGGACAGCAGCGATGTGGCCTACGACAATGCCAATTACACCGGCTGGCACACCGGCTATCCCGATGCACAGGCAGTGGTTGATTTCAACACCTTCCGCAATATCCCCTGGGAAAATAATCTTCCTTTTTTTCTTGCCGATTTCCGTAAAAACGATGGCAGTGAACTTGAAATTTCTCCCCGCAATCTTTTGAAGAAAATAATTGGCCAAAGCGAAAAGCAAGGCTATCATTCCGTTTTCGCGCAGGAGTTTGAGTGGTTCAACTTTGCCGAAGATGCAGATACATTGCACGAAAATGGTTTTTATAAACCACAACACCTTACTCCCGGAATGTTTGGTTATTCCGTGTTGCGCGCTTCGCAGAATAGCGAGTTCTTCAACGATATATTCGACCAGCTTGCCAAATTCAGGGTGCCTATAGAAGGCCTGCATACTGAAACCGGTCCGGGCGTTTACGAAGCCGCTATCTTATATGGCGATACGCTGGAAGCAGCCGACCGTGCCGTGTTATTCAAATCAGGCGTGAAAGAAATTGCACACCGCCATGGAATCATGGCAACCTTTATGGCAAAGTTCAGTGAAAATCTTCCCGGCTGCAGCGGTCACGTTCACCAAAGCCTGTGGGATAAAACAAAAAAGAAAAACCTTTTCCATGACGCGAAAAGCAAAACCGGAATGAGCCCACTGATGGAAAGCTACATTGCCGGACAACTGCATTGCCTGCCGTATGTGCT
Organism: Chitinophaga pinensis; assembly: GCA_945861685.1. Classification (GTDB taxonomy): domain Bacteria; phylum Bacteroidota; class Bacteroidia; order SXHM01; family SXHM01; genus SXHM01. Next base: position 6,443 of record CAMAVO010000009.1, read on the forward strand.
TCCTATGTATGCCCCAACCGTTAATAGCTACAAGCGTTTGGTAGTAGGGGCCTGGGCACCAACAACCTTAACATGGGCAATAGACAACCGCACAACCGCATTACGCGCTTTACCAACAGGTGAAAAATCAACCCGCCTCGAAACCCGCGTAGTGGGCAGCGACAGCAATCCATACTTGGCAATGGCGGCCTGCCTTGCCTCCGGTCTGTATGGCGTGAAAAATAAACTGAAACTCAAAACCCCTGAAACTATGGGCAGCGGCTATGCCGATGTAAAAAACGGAACACTTCCGCGTAACCTTGCCGAAGCCACCGAAGCCATGAAAACCTCTAAACTTGCCGAAGAATTATTCGGAAAAGAATTTGTGCAGCACTTTGTGCAAACAAGAGAGTGGGAGTGGAGACAGTTCTCTAAAGTAGTTACCGACTGGGAGTTGAAGAGGTACTTCGAAATAATCTAAAAGGGTTTCACCGCAGAGGCGCAAAGACGCAGAGTTGTATAGGTTGATTTTCTTTGCGCCTCCGCGTCTCTGCGGTAAAAAAACTATAAGGCTTCAAGATAAATTTTCTTAAAATCCTCTCTGCTCACCGGCTTAGGATTATTAGGGTGACAGAAATCCGCGAAAGCCAGGTCAGCAAGTTTTTCAATATGCTCGGGTTTTACACCAATGCCGCTTAGTTTTAAGGGCAATCCTAATTTCTGATTCAGCTCAAACAAAGCATTCACCACACCTTCACCACTTTCATCTTTCAGTTCCATAGTACGGGCAATGGTGCGGAATTTATCCTCAAATCCGGGATAGTTGAAACGCATACCGTAAGGCAAATTCACTGCGTTTGCAAGGCCGTGGTGCGTATCCAATAATTGCGAAAGCGGATGAGCTAGTGAATGCACAACCCCTAATCCTTTTTGAAAAGCAACAGCGCCCATCAACGATGCCAGCATCATTTTGCTGCGCGATTCTAAATCGGGTTTGTTCACTGCTCTGTCAATTGATTCATTGATTAAAGCGATACCCTGCAAGGCAATTCCCTCGCACATCGGGTGAAACATCTTTGCTATGTAGGCTTCCATGTTGTGTGTTAGCGCATCCATTCCTGTTGCAGCCGTTACAAAGGCAGGTAATTCAAATGTCAATGTAGGGTCAGCAAAAACACGTTTTGCAAGAAGTTTTGGCGAAAACAGAATTTTTTTCTGGTGCGTTTCATCATCCGCAATAATCGCGCTGCGGCCTACTTCGCTGCCTGTTCCGCTGGTAGTTGGAACGGTTACGAAATACGGAACTTCTTCCGTTACGTAAATATCACCGCCAATCAAATCATCGTAATCAAATAAATCGCGTGTGTGGTTTACTCTCAAAACAATAGCACGTGCAACATCAAGCGCAGCGCCACCACCCACACCCACAATACAATCGCGTTTGGTCTGGTGAAAAGCATCACCGCCATTCAGTACATCTGATTTTACAGGGTTCTTGTGAATATTGCTGAATACTTCGGGTTTTAGTCCTGCTTTTTCTAGGTCAGCAATTATTTTTTTGAAGAAGTCTAATTGCGCCACCACCGGGTCGGTAACCACTAATGGTGATGCAAGATTTTGTTCTTTCAGATGCCCGCCCAATTCATTGATAGCACCCGCCCCAAAGCGGATTACCGTTGGGAAATTGTATTGTAATACTTGATTAAAATTCATGTTTTTTATTTTTACGGGCGCAAAGATGACAAAAACTAAGCAAACGATTGAATGAAATATTTTGCTTGCAAATAGAATATATTCTACATTTGAAGCACCAAAACATAAAAACTCATCCTATGAAAAAAGTGATTTTAACGCTACTTCCTTTTGCTGCTGCGACAATTGTGAATGCTCAATCCATTTCGCCACAGGTTATTGCCAGTGCCGGAACACACTATACAGGTTCTAACGCTCAGTTGAGCTGGACTATTGGTGAGCCAGTTATTACAACCGTTTCAAACGGCACTAATACCATCACACAAGGTTTTCATCAAACGCTATTAAATGTTACTTCTGTTGAAGAACAAAGCGTAGCGGGAGTAAATGTTACCGTGTTCCCAAACCCTACTTCCGATGTATTGAATATCAATCTCACCAACAATCTGAAAGATTTGCAAATGGATTTATTTGACATGAGCGGAAAATTGTTGCAGGCTCGTGAAATTGGCACTGCCGAAGGCAACGTTCAAATTAATATGACTGAATATGCCCGTGCAAATTATCTTCTTCGCGTCTATTCTGCTGATGGAAGTGTGAACTACACATATAAAGTGCAGAAAATGAATGCGCACTAATTTCGAGTATAGAAATTAAAGTAAAAAGCCCTGCGAATTTCGCGGGGCTTTTTACTTTAGAACAGTTTGCTGTCGGCACTGTATTTCCCCGGGCCGGTAAACAGCAGTGCAAATAATAGGATGCCTAATTCAATGGCATGGGAGCCTTCCATGATTTAACCTTCACCTGCTGCGGCTGCATCAACCCAATGAACATGTGCAGCAACAACCATTGTGATAAGCATTATAAAACATGCCGGACGAAATAATAAACCAAGCACTAATAATATTCCACCGCCAAACTCGGCAAAGGCAGCCATAAAACCCCAGAAGGTTGGCAGAAATGTAATTCCAATATCTTCCATTGAACCGCCAAGCTTCAGCCATTTTTCGGGGCCGCCAAACATTTTGCCTTGTCCGTGAAGAATGAACATAATACCAATTCCAATTCTTAGAACTAATAAACCAAAGTTTACGGCTTGTGTGCTGGGGCTGAGTAATTTTTTCATGATTTGAGTTGAGGTTTGATTAAATTCTATTTGGGTGCCCGTGCAATAAGCCAGATACTTAAAATTCCATAAAGAATATTGGGTGTCCATACTGCCAGCATTACCGGCACATTGCCGGAAGTGGCAAAAGTATTAGCTACCTGCATAAACATGATGTAAGAAAAACTTAAGCCCACACCAATTCCGATATTAATTCCTAATCCGCCACGCACCTTTCGGCTTGACAGGCTTACACCTATCAGTGTTAAAATAAATGTTGCAAAGGGTAATGAAATCCGACTGTATTTTGCTACCAGATAAACATTAATTACATCTGAACCTTTCATTTTTTCTTGTTCAATAAACTCATTCAGTTCAAAGTAATTCATTGTTTCTATCAGGTTTACTTTTCGTTTAAAATCTTTTGGATAAAGATTTAGTACGGTATCTTTTTTCTCCCCTGTTCTGAGTATTTCTTCAATGCCGTTTATTTCACGGCTCATCCAGTTGTTAATTACCCATTGATTACCTGTCGAATCCCAATTGATGTGGTCGGCATTGAGTTTGTAAACTAATTTACCTTCTTTAAATTGTTCAAGTGAAAATTTGTAGCCGATATTTCGCTCACTGTTATAGCTTTCAAAATACACATAATTTCCGGGGTGAATTTGCCGGTGAATATTTCTTCCGCTAAAACTGAGCGTCTTATAAACGTATGCTTGTTCAAATTCAACACGATGCCTGTTTGCCGGAGGCATAATGAAATTGTTTACTGTTAAAGAAAGCAATACAAGTAGAGTAGCTGCAACAAAATAAGGAACCAGAAACCGGTAAAAACTTACGCCACTATTTAGAATGGCAATAATCTCCGTATCATTTGCCATTTTTGAAGTGAAGAAAATAACGGCAATGAATATAAAAAGTGGGGCAAACAGATTGGCAAAATAAGGGATAAAATAAATGTAGTAATCCAGTAAAATGGTCTTAATACTTAAACTGTGCTCAATAAAATCATCTACTTTTTCTGATATATCAAATACCACAGCAATCGCTATAATTAGCGCTAACGTGAAGAAAAAAGTTCCGAGAAACTTTTTGATGATATAGAGGTCTATAATCTTCATTTTATCCTTGTTTGTTTAATATATAAAGTTTAAAGTTGTTCCATCTGCCGTGAACTTTAAACTTTAGACATTGAACTATAATCTTGTTTCCACTTGTTTTACCATTTTAGTTTTCCATTCTGCAAAATCACCGGCAATAATATGTTTGCGGGCTTCTTTCACCAGCCATAAATAAAATCCAAGATTGTGAATACTTGCCAATTGCAATCCCAGAATTTCTTTTGCTACAAAAAGGTGTCGCAAATAGGCCTTTGAAAAATTACGGTCGGCAAAAGTAGTTCCTTCCGGGTCAATAGGACTAAGATCGTTTTGCCACTTTTTATTTTTGATATTGATGAACCCTTGCGAAGTAAACAGCATTCCATTGCGGGCATTACGGGTTGGCATTACGCAGTCAAACATATCTATACCTAACGCAATACTTTCCAGAATATTTCCCGGAGTGCCAACTCCCATAAGATAGCGTGGTTTTTCGGGTGGAAGAATACTGCAAACCACTTCGGTCATGGCATACATTTCCTCTGCAGGTTCGCCTACCGAAAGTCCTCCGATGGCATTGCCTTCCAGATTTTGTTCAGCAATAAAAGTTGCTGATTTTTCGCGTAAATCTTTGAAAACACTTCCCTGAACAATCGGGAAAAGCGTTTGCTCATAACCGTATTTTCCTTCGGTTTCGTTAAACCGTGTTACACATCGCTTCAACCAGCGGTGGGTCATCTCCATTGACTTGTGAGCATACTTATATTCGCAGGGATAAGGTGTGCATTCATCAAAAGCCATAATAATATCAGCGCCAATGGTGCGTTGCGTGTCCATCACATTTTCGGGCGAAAAAAACAGTTTTGAGCCATCAATGTGTGAAGCAAATTTTACACCTTCTTCTTTTATTTTTCGGTTGCCGCTCAATGAATAAACCTGGTACCCACCACTGTCGGTAAGAATTGGTTTATTCCAGTTGATGAACTTGTGAAGTCCACCTGCTTTCTCAATAATTTCAAGTCCGGGACGAAGAAAAAGATGATAAGTATTTCCAAGAATTATCTGTGCTCCAATCTCACTTTCCAGTTCGTGCTGATGTACAGCCTTTACAGTTCCTGCTGTTCCCACCGGCATAAAAATAGGTGTTTCTATTGTGCCGTGTGCTGTCAATAACTCCCCCGCTCTTGCTTTGGAATGCCCGTCAACGCTGCAAATCTTAAACTTCATCTCGCTGTGTATAAATTCCGCCAAAGATAAAGATTTGCGCCACCCGCGAATCTTAGTTTTGTTTTGAGATAAAAGTCCCTAAATGAACCTTCCTGATTTCACCGCTGACACTAACGGATTAATTGTGTTTTCCGTTTTTGCAGCTGTGTTACTCTTGCAGCTTTTTTATTACTTGTTTTTTTATTCGCGACTTGCGTTTTATAAACCCAAATCAGTAAATACAGGAACAGAACCTGTTTCGGTAATTATTTGTGCCCGGAACGAGGAAGATAATCTTCGGGTAAATCTTCCCTTAATTCTTGCTCAGGACTTTTCTGATTTTGAAGTGATCGTAGTTAATGATCGCTCTTACGATGGTTCTTACGATTTGCTGAAAGACATGGCTGAGGTAAATCCCAAGCTGAAAGTTGTAAATATTGACGAAGAAGTAATCGTTTCGGGAAGCAAAAAATTTGCGCTCACTCTGGGAATAAAAAAAGCCGCTAATGACATACTGTTACTTACAGATGCAGATTGCAAACCTTCTTCGCCACAATGGATTTTGCTGATGCAAAGCAATTTTTCAGAGAAAACAGATATTGTCCTTGGCGTTGGGGTATATCAAAAAAAGGATTACAGTTTGTTAAATCAACTCATCCGTTTCGACACTTTTTTTACAGCTCTACAATATTTGAGCTATTCGCTCGCAGGTTTGACTTACATGGGAGTTGGAAGAAATCTTGCCTATCGCAAGCACCTGTTTTTTGACAACAAGGGTTTTGGTTCTCATAACCACATTCGTTCGGGTGATGATGATCTTTTTATCAATGAAGTAGCACACAAAGCAAAAGTGAATGTCTCCGTTTCAGCCGACAGCCAAACACTTTCCGTTCCTAAAACAAGCTGGAGTGAGTGGTTTCATCAAAAGCGCAGACACCTGACAACAGGTCCACTGTATAAAACAAAGCACAAGTTTTTACTTGGATTGTTTATGTTCAGCCAGCTGATGTTTTATCCTTTGCTGATTGTGTTATTTGTGATGCAATACAATTTTCCGGTAATTATTTCATTGTTTGCTTTGCGTTTTCTTATTCAAATTATAGTATTTGCCAAAGTGACGAAAACACTTAATCAACGTGATTTATTACTAATTTCGCCCATAATTGATTTGGTCTTACCGTTCATTACACTAACATTATCAGTTTCAAATTTGCTCGTTAAACCCCAAACATGGAAGTAAAAATGGCAGAAAGTCAAGAACCATCAGCAGAAAACAAAGCTCCTGAAGCAGCAAATGCTGAAGCGGGCACTAACCTTTCGGAGAAAGCGGTACATGACTACAAGCTTGTATTGCAGGCGCGCGACCACGGTAATCAAAATGCCTATGCCGAATTGATGGAACGCTACCGCGATTCAATTTATTTCATGCTGCTGAAAATGTTAAACAATAAGGATGATGCAGATGATTTGACCATTGAAGCTTTCGGAAAAGCATTCAATAAACTTCATCAATACACACCCAATTACGCATTCAGTACCTGGTTGTTCAAAATTGCATCCAATAATTGCATCGACTTTATCCGCAAAAAGAAAAAGCAAACCTACTCACTTGATAAAGGCTTTGAAGGCAGCGATGGCAGTGAAATGATGATTGAGGTAAAAGCCAATGTGCTTGACCCGGAAGAAACGTATATCAAGAAACAGAAAACCCATCTGATGCGCGAAGTAGTGGAGAAACTGAAACCACGTTATCGCACTTTAGTTGAGTTGCGTTATTTTAAAGAATACTCTTACGAGGAGATTTCAGTAGAACTTGATCTTCCGCTTGGAACAGTAAAAGCACAGCTCTTCCGTGCCCGTGAGTTTCTTTACAACATCATGAAAAATTCGGAAGGGAAAATTTAATCTCTCCGTTCTCGATTCCTGCCTGACTATGCAAATTATCCAGGAATATTTTCCTAACCTTTCCGATAAACAAAAAGAGCAATTCGCTCAATTGCTTCCGCTTTACCAAGACTGGAACAGCAAAATCAATGTGATTTCTCGTAAAGACATGGAGCAGTTTTATGAGCATCATGTTTTGCATTCGCTTGGTATTGCTAAAGTGATTCAATTCAAACCGGGAACTAAGGTGTTGGATGTTGGCACAGGTGGTGGCTTTCCCGGAATTCCGTTAGCAATTTTATTTCCTGAAACAGATTTTTTTCTGGTTGACTCAATTGGTAAAAAAATAAAGGTGGTGAATGCTGTTTCTGAAGCAATCGGTTTGAAAAATGTGCGTGCTCAACAAGTACGTGCAGAAGAAATTAAAGAGCAATTTGACTTTGTGGTAAGCCGGGCGGTAACTGAATTGCCCGTATTTCATGGTTGGATAAAAAACAAATTCCGCAAGCAGAATTTCAATGATTTACCCAACGGAACATTCTATTTAAAAGGCGGAGATTTAACCGAAGAATTAAGTGAGTTCAAAAAGAAGGTGCAACTTTTTGAATTAAAAAATTACTTCCGTGAAGAGTTTTTTGAAACCAAGAAGGTTGTTTATGTGCCGGCTTAAAAAGTAGCCGCTTCAAATTGAAGTTTGCTCAAACTGCGATAAAGCCCGTTTTCAGCAGCAATCAGCTGTTCATGAGTTCCGCTTTCAATAACCACACCTTTATCGATCACCACAATTTTATCTGCTTTGCGGATAGTGGCAAGGCGGTGAGCAATAACAAATGAAGTTCTGCCAACCATTAGCTTATCCAATGCTTCTTGCACCAAACGTTCTGATTCAGAATCTAAAGAACTTGTAGCCTCATCTAAAATAAGAATGGCAGGGTTTTTCAATACAGCACGAGCAATAGCCACGCGTTGGCGTTGTCCGCCCGAAAGTTTGATGCCACGCTCGCCAACAAGTGTTTCGTATTTTTCAGGAAAACTGTCAATGAAATTGTGAGCATTAGCTTGTTTAGCTGCTTCAATAATTTCTTCCAACGTAGCTCCCGGTTTTCCGTAGGCGATGTTTTCTCTGATAGAACCACCAAATAACAATACATCCTGAGGAACCATCGCCATCTGATTGCGCAAATCTGTTAACCCATATTCTTTAGAATCTTTTTCGTCAATTAAAATCCGTCCGCTATCCGGCTCATAAAATTTCAATAACAACGAAACAATTGTGGATTTTCCGGCACCGCTTGGGCCAACAATAGCAATGGTTTCGCCTTTTGCCGCTTTGAAAGAAAACCCTTTTAAAATCTGTAATTCTTTGCGTGAAGGATAGGTGAAAGCTACATTTTCGAAACTTACTTTCCCTTCAATGTTTTTGGTGATAGTAGTTGTTCCCGACAAGTCAACCATTTCAGTTTGTTCATCCAATATTTCAACCAAACGTTCGGTAGCTCCAATTGCTTTTTGAATTTGGGTATAAAGTTCGGCAAAGCCGCCAATAGAAGCACCTACGAAAACGGTGTAAAAAACAAATGAAATTAGCTCACCTATTAATAAATCACCTTTAATAACCAATACCACTCCATACCAAACCATTGCTACCAGCGAACCAAACAGGCAAAAGATGATGAACGAAGCAAAAAGTCCGCGGTACATCCCTACTTTAATGGCTTTCTGAGCTATCTCGTCAGCGCTTTTTACATAGCGTTTAATTTCAAAAAACTCGTTAGCAAAGGCTTTTACATTCGTAATTCCCTGTAAGGTTTCCTCAATAATTGTGTTTGATTCTGCAACAGTATCCTGTACTTCGCGAGATGCTTTGCGTATAAATCTTCCGAAATAAACCAGTGCCAGCGCCACAAATGGAATAATGGCAATCATAAGCATCGTTAGTTTAGGAGAGATAACAATAAGGAAAGCGATACCGCCAATGATAATGACGAACTGTCTCAGGAATTCCGCAATTGTGGTTGTCAGCGTATCCTGGATTTGCACAATATCAGTGCTCATGCGGCTGTTCAATTCGCCTACCCGTTTTTGACCGAAATAGGTCATGGGCATGGTAATTAATTTTGTGTAAACAGCTTGTCGCAAGCCAGCCAGTGTGTTTTCGGTAACGTTTACAAACAGGTAAACCCTGAAATAGGAGAAAACTGATTGTAAAAGAAGAATACCTATTAAAGCGGCTCCAAGCAGATTTGCAGTTTTCATGTCCAGCTTATTGCCTCCGGTAGTATCTACCATTTTTCCCATCAATAGGGGAAATGCAAGGGCAGTAGCGCTTGTAAGTGCAAGAAAAATAAGCCCGATGATGAATTTCCATCTATGCGGACCCATAAAGGATAAAATCCGCATCCCGGTTTTCAGGGAATCCTTGTTAATCTTTGCCTTTGGAAGGTCTTCGGTCTCGTTATTAAATCCTCTTGCCATAATTTGAGAGGGCAAATTTAGTTTTAAATTTGGATGGAAAGAAAACCTGACTATCTTTGCAGCCCGTTTAACGAAAAATTACGAAGAAATGAAAAGGACATATCAACCCTCGGTTAAGAAAAGAAAGAATAAACATGGATTCAGAGAAAGAATGGATTCGGCCAATGGACGCAGGGTTTTGGCAGCACGCAGAGCAAGAGGTCGTAAAAAACTGACTGTTTCTGACGAAGGTGGTCACAAAGGATAATTAAGTTTTAGCTTAATAGTGCAAAAAGGCGTCCCGCCCCGATACTTCGGGGCGGGACGCCTTTTTTATTTCCATTCAAAGGTGTCGATAAACTTATTGATGTCTTCCTTGATAAATTTAATGACTGGTTGCAATGAGTCATTATTAGGGCGGACGGAAAAATACAACGCACCTCTTAAAAAGTGCTTGCTGCTGTCGGTAACAAAAAACTGAACAGGCGAAGCAGCACCACTTCCTTCTATATCATAAATTAACCCGTAGACATCTTTTTCGGGCTTATTAATGATGATTTCATCAATGGCTGAGGCTTTTGCAATGTGTTTATTGGTTAGTTCTCTCGAATCTTCAAGGTATTTAATAATATTACCATCAACTGCCTTATAGCTGATGTGCAATGTGCCTTTAAAATCAGGGAAATTTAGATTTATCCAACAGGGTTCTGACAAACCTTTCGTGTCATTTTCAATAGTTGAATAAACCGGATATTCAAACGTAAACGGACAGTCTGATTGATAACTCTGATACTTCTTTTCCGGAAGTTCAATTCTAAAGAAGCCTCTTGGTTTGGGTGTGTAATCTTGTTCTCCGCATGAAGAAAAGAAGAAAATAACAGGCAATAAACAATAGACAATGAATCCCTTTCTTATGCTCATTCTTCAGCCTCTACTTTATTTGGATGAATAGTAACCTTTATCCGTTTTATTTTTTTTGTGTCAACAGATTCAATAGCAAACTCAACATTGGCAAAATTTATAATGCTGTTTTTTGCGGGAATTCGACCTTCCTTTTCAAGAATAAAACCAGCCAGACTGTCGGCTTCACCTTTTGATTCTTCAAAGGCTTCGCTATTAATTCCGGTTATCCGGTAAAAATTATTGAGTGAAATTTTGCCTTCAAAAACAAAATTACGATCGTCTAATTTTGAATACACCAATTCATCATCGTCAAATTCATCTGTTATGTCGCCCACAATTTCTTCCATTACATCTTCCAGCGTTACTATTCCTGAGGTTCCGCCATATTCATCTACTGCAATGGCGAGGTGAATTTTGGTCTTTTGAAACTCGGCCAGCAGATCGTCAATTTTTTTATTTTCAGGAACAAAGAATGGAGGACGCAGTAATTGCTGCCACTTAAAATCATCTTTCTCATTTAAGTGAGCAAGTAAGTCTTTGGAGTAAATAATGCCGACTACGTTATCAAATGATTCTTTGTAAACCGGCAGACGCGAATAACCTGCTTCCACCAGTTGAGGTAATAACTCTGTAAAAGGAGTTTCAAATTCAAAAGCTTTCACGTCCATGCGCGGCTTCATAATCTGTTTTACCTCGGTGTTGCCGAATGTTACAATTCCGCGCAAAATCTTATTGTCATCACTCTCCATATTTTCTTTGCTGGAAGTTAATTCCAACGCATGAGAAAGGTCATCAACAGAAATATCATGCCCTGATTTTGCAAGGCGTTTGTCCACAATGTCGGATAGGAAAACCAATGAACGCGACATGCCTGTCCACCAGAAAAAATTGCGGACAAACAACATCGGATAAGCCATTGAAATTGCAAATCGTTCTGAAAAATGATTAGCATAAATTTTAGGCATTACCTCGCCAAAAAGCAGGATAATAAACGTAACCACCAGCACCTGCATAATCCAGCCCAGTATTGTCATTTCTGCCCCCGGAACTAAAAAAATTGAAATAATATATTCCGATAAAATTACAATGCCGATGTTGACAAAGTTTAGTGCAATAAGCATTGTTGCCAATAACCTTTTTGGATATTTCAGAAGTTCAGCAACTAAGACTTCTTTCCTTGATTCTGAGATGGCAAGACGTTCACGTTGTTCTTTTTTTAATGAAAAAAATGCAACTTCAGCGCCTGCCATTAATGCAGAAATATAAAGCAGAACTATGATTCCGATAACGCTTGCCGTTAAACCGAAAACCGATTCCGGTGGAACAGAAAACAGGAAAATAATAAGTTGATGAGCAGCTCCAGGGTCGTCCAAGTTCTTTCTGTAAATTTAAAATGGAAGATCGTCAGTGGTGTTGCCTGAAGATGTTGGCTTGGGAGCAGGTTCAGGCGCAGAACTAACAACAGTATTCTGTGTATGACCTTCACCGGATTGTTTGCCGCCAAGCAATGTCATATTATCAGCAATAATTTCGGTGCTGTATCTTTTGATGCCGTCTTTATCTTCCCATGTGCGGGTTTTAATTTTACCTTCAATATAAACAGGGTTGCCTTTTTTCAGGTATTTCTCGGCAACTTCGGCAAGTCCGCGCCATAAAATAATGTTGTGCCACTCGGTATGTTCAATTTTGTTTCCGCTTTTGTCTTTATACGTTTCGGATGTTGCAAGCGGAAAGCTAACTTTGGTTACTCCGCCTTCTAAGTGGCGAACCTCAGGGTCTTTACCCAGATTTCCGATTAGAATAACTTTGTTTACGCTTGCCATGATTTTGTTTTTTGAACTGCCAACAAACCTACGTTAAATTTAAATAATTTGCAATTAACGCTCATTAATATAGCGTTCAACCAAGCGTGGCAAAGCAAAATTCTCCAGTTTGTTAAGGTTTGCTTTTATCAGGTTTTTATTCTTTAAAGGCTTCTGAATTTCAATTTCAATAAAACGTGCATGAAGGTGCTGATGCGACAAAATATGTTTGTAGGATTTTGAAACGGAACGTACATGAAATTTAGTTGCCTCTAAAATTATTTTCAATTCAGATGAACTTAAAATTTCGGTTTCAGTGGCTTTGTCTTTTGTTTCTATTAAGGGGAAATCATACAGGCCTTTCCAGATGTCTTTTTCTCTGCGTTGGTTCAGGTAAACGGTATTTTTATAATGAATAACCAAGTAATTGAAATGTCGTGCTCTTACTGCTGTTTTTTTTGATTTTACAGGAAGGCATTCAATCTGTTTTTCAGCAAACGCATAACATGAATTTTGCAAAGGACAAATAGTGCAATCAGGATTTACGGGTTTGCATTGAATAGCCCCGAACTCCATCACCGCCTGATTATATGAGCCGGGATTTTTCTCGTCAATTAATTGATTGGCAAGTTTTGAAAATTTCTTTTTGCCTTCGGTGCTGTCAATAGCATCTTTAATTCCAAAGTAGCGCGAAAGCAGGCGGTAAACATTACCATCTACCACCGCATGCGGAAGTTCAAACGCTAATGAAGCAATGGCTGCTGCGGTGTAAGCTCCCACACCTTTCAGTTTAAGCAATTCATTGTAATCGGCAGGGAATTTTCCTTTGTGGATTTCGGTAACCTGTTTTGCTGTAGTATGCAGGTTTCTTGCTCTGGAATAATAGCCAAGCCCCTGCCACAGTTTTAATACTTTGTTTTCATCTGCTTTTGCAAGGCTTTTCACATCCGGAAAGTTTTTCGCGAAGGCTATATAATAAGGCATTCCCTGATCAACGCGTGTTTGCTGCAAAATAATTTCTGAAAGCCAAATAAGGTAAGGGTCGTTGGTTTTGCGCCAGGGAAGGTCGCGCTTATTGGCGTTGTACCATTTTATAAGGGTTTTGCCAAAGGCAGAGGTGTCTTGTTTTTTGGGAGGCATAAGGGGATGCGAAAGTATTTAAATCTGTGAATCTGTGGCAAAAACAACATTTCGGTATTTCAAAATAATAAATACCTTTGCAGCCCTTTAAAAATTACTCACACAACATAATTAATTAAAACACAACAACAAACGTATGACTAAAGCAGAGATTGTAAACGAGATTGCAGGTAAAACAAATATTGAGAAAGCAACAGTTCAAACAGTGGTTGAAGCATTTATGAAATCTGTTAGAACTTCTATGACAGGCGGAACAAATGTTTACCTCAGAGGTTTCGGCAGCTTTATTGTAAAGAAAAGAGCACAAAAAACAGGCAGAATTATCTCTAAAAACACTACAGTTATTATTCCTGAGCATTATATCCCTGCATTTAAACCGGCAAAAACTTTTGCTGATAAAGTGAAGAAAAACGTTAAAGTAACAGGAAAATAATTCCCCTTTTTAAATTCATTTAACCTAGCGTTAGTATATAAGATTTAGAGTTGACAACCAAGTGGCAAATAGTAGCATTGACAAGCGTAGCTGCGCTTGGCGCGGTAATTTACTTTGCCGACAAAGTGCCTGCTAAAGATTCTGCTGAACATAAGCATGAAGAAGCCGCAGTGGTTGGAAAAATTGACTTTCTTTCAGAAGCTAAAAAGCTGACATCTGGTCCAGAATCAGAAGCGGTTGCACAACTTGAAAATCTTGCTGCTGCTGCCCGTAATAAGGAGCAGAAAATTCAGTTACTTGATTCACTTGTAAAACTTTGGGACGACAATCGTAAACCAACAGCTTCAGCTGTTGTAAGCGAGAATTTGGCTGAAGCCAGCGGCAAAGCAAGTGATTGGTATGCTGCTGCCGACAGGTATATGATGGCAACCCGTTTTGTAAAAGACGAAGCACAGAAAAAGCAATTGTATGAAAGCGCCACAGCAGCTTTTGAAAAAACGTTGCAATTAGAACCTGGAAACCTGGATGCTAAAGCAGGTCTCGGAGTTTCTTTAGTTGAAAGCGCAGGACTTACCGGACAGCCACCTATGAAAGGAATTGGCTTGCTGCGTGAAGTAGTTGCGAAAGATTCAACACACATTAATGCCCAGCTTAACCTCGGTTATTTCGCCATTCAAAGCGGTCAGTTCGACAAAGCGCTTGCCCGTTTTGAAACCGTAAAAAGAGTAAAATCCGAGTTTATAGAAGTGAACCTTTATATTGCCGACACTTATGAGAAAATGGGAAACAATAAAGAGGCAATAAAAAATCTTGAGGTGTATAAATCCAAACTCAGCGATCCTGTGCTTGTTGTTGAGGTGGATAAATACATTAATGAACTTAAAAGTAAATAAGCACAAAGAAATTTAACGCCAAGCAGCAATGTGAGGCAAATGTTTAACAATTAAAAAAATAATAGCATGCCAAGCGGTAAAAAAAGAAAAAGGCATAAAATGGCCACCCACAAACGTAAAAAACGTTTGAGAAAAAACAGACATAAGAAGAAAGGTAAATAGTCTGTAATTTACCCTGGCAGGGGATTTCCCCGCACACTCTTCTCTGTTGCATACTCTGCACACAGGGAAGAGTGTATTTACTTATTTAATCTTATTCTGTGAATTACGATCTTGTAATATCATCGTCTTCGTCTGAAGCTGTAATAGCTTTGCTGAAAGACAAACAGCTGGTTGAGTTGCATAAGCAGCGCAGCAGCAACAATTTTTCCGTGGGCGATATTTACCTTGGTAAGGTGAAGAAAATTATGCCCGGACTGAATGCCGCATTTGTAAATATCGGCTACGAAAAGGATGCGTTTCTGCATTACTTGGATTTAGGGCCGCAGATGAATTCGTTCGTCAAGTTTACCCAACAGGTTCAGTCGGGAAAGCAAAACAGTTCAAGGCTGGATTATGTGCGCCCTGAAAAAGACATTAACAAAGGCGGTAAAATTGATGACATTGTAAAAAGTGGTCAGCAAATTTTGGTGCAGGTTGCTAAAGAACCAATTTCAACAAAAGGTCCGCGCATAACTTCAGAGATTTCAATTGCAGGACGATACATTGTTTTGTTACCTTTTAACGATAAAGTTTCTGTTTCTCAGAAAATAAAAAGTTCGGAAGAAAGGGATCGTCTGAAAAAAATCATCAGCGATATTAAGCCTAAGAATTTCGGTGTTATTATCCGTACAGTTGCCGAGCATAAAAAGTTAGAAGAATTGGATGCCGACATGAAGGATCTGATGATTAAATGGAATACTTGCTTTGAGCAACTGAAAAAAGCAAATGCTCCACAACGTGTGTTGGGTGAACTTGATCGTACTTCAGCTTTGCTTCGCGATATTCTGAATCCTGATTTTAACAACATCTATACTGACGACCCGAAAGTTTTGGAGGAAGTGAAAAGTTATCTTCACGCTAAAGCCCCCGAAAAAGAAAGTATTGCAAAGTTATATACTGGCAAGTCTTCAATTTTTGAGCATTTCGGAATTGAAAAACAGATAAAAGCATCTTTCGGAAAAACGGTAACATTCAAGAGTGGTGCTTACTTGGTGATTGAACATACAGAAGCGTTGCACGTAATTGATGTGAACAGTGGACACCGTGCAAAATCCGATAATGATCAGGAAACTAATGCTCTTGATTGCAACCTAGAAGCTGCAAAAGAAATTGCACGCCAATTGCGTTTACGTGATATGGGCGGTATTATAGTTGTAGATTTTATTGACCTTCATAAAGCCGACAACCGCAAACTTCTTTTTGAGAAGATGCGAGACGAAATGCAGGATGATAAGGCAAAACATAACATTCTTCCTCCTACAAAATTTGGTTTGGTGCAAATTACGCGTCAGCGTGTTCGTCCTGAAATGAATATTGAAACGGTTGAAAAATGCCCTGCCTGCGGTGGAACGGGTGAAATTGCAGCAACTGTTCTCTTTACTGACGAAATAGAAAACAATATGCGTTTCATTTTACAGGAGCAGAATGAGCAAATGGTTACCATCAGCGTTCATCCATATGTTGAAGCTTATTTGACCAAAGGGATATTTTCTATCCGCTGGAAATGGCAACGCAAATACAAGAAAAAAATTAAAGTGGAAAGTTCAAATGCTTATCACTTTCTGGAGTATCATTTTCTCAATGCTGCCGGAGAAGAGATAAAATTGTAATTTTCTTTGCGCCTTTGCGTGATAAATAAATGTCAAAAGGAAAGCTCGAAAAATTTGCTGAGATTGGAACATTTCCTAATGTTTTTCAATTGCCTTCTTTACATAATTCTGAAGACTTCAGTCTGAAAGGGAAATGGCATAAAGAGTATTTCGAAAATGACAATCCTCTTGTTTTGGAGTTAGGTTGTGGCAAAGGTGAATACACCGTTGGTCTTGCAGAAAAATTTCCGAATAAAAATTTTATTGGGGTTGATATAAAAGGTGCACGCTTGTGGCGCGGAAGCAAAACTGCTTTTGACAACAAGATGAACAATGTGGCTTTTGTCCGCACCCGCATTGATCACATTGAAAAGGTTTTTGCCCAAGGTGAGGTGGATGAAATCTGGGTCACTTTTCCAGACCCTCAGCCACAAAAAACACGAGAACGCAAACGCTTGACCTCACCTGTTTTTTTGAAACGATACGCGAATATTCTGAAACCTGGAGGAATTGTAAATCTTAAAACAGACAATTTTCCTCTCTATGATTATTCAAAAGAGGTTGCTCAGGAATTGAAACTTGAACTACTTGCTGCCACTGCTGATTTATATAAATCAATTGAAAAGGCAGATGATGCTTATGTCAGCAAAAATGCAGAACTTTTGCAGATAAAAACCTATTACGAAAAAATGTTTTTGGAGCAGGGTTTGAAGATTAACTATCTTAGTTTCAAAATTTCTGCATTGCAAAATGGCTGATACCCAAAAGCACCAATCATTTTTTGAAGATGTTTATGCTGTTACCCGATTAATTCCTAAAGGAAGAGTAACTTCTTACGGAGCAATTGCACGTTACCTCGGCACGGGAAAGAGTTCACGAATGGTAGGCTGGGCAATGAATAATGCAGGTTCTCAGAAACCTAGAGTTCCTGCACATCGTGTGGTAAACCGTAACGGTTTGCTCACAGGAAAACACAATTTCGGGCATCCCGATTTGATGAAACAACTGCTGGAAAATGAAGGAATAAAAGTGGTGGAAGACAAAGTGGAAAACTTTGAAATGCTTTATTGGGATCCAATGAAGGAGTTAGGCTTGGATTAAGAATAAAAGTACTTCTTCAGCTTCAGAAACTTCAGCTCAAAAAAGTAATAACTGAGGTATGCAGCAGGAATTATAATAATTAATGCCACCGCAGGTTTTATAAGTAGAAACCATCCAACACTATCCTGCAAATTCAGCAATTCTAAAACCCTTCCGCCAATCAGAATGCCTATTTCGTGGAAGCAGAAAAGCCCGTAAGAGATTAAACCCAAAAAGCTGAATAACTTAAGCCTTCCGAATTTTATCCATGAGTTTTTGCAGAAGTTTTGTTCGAAAATGAAGAAAGCGAGGAGTAGAGCGAAAACTAGTTTTTCAATAATCAAGTTTACAATGCTCGGCAATAGATTATTTTCAAAAATAGGTTTGTAAAAAATCAGACAAATCCAGAATAAACTATAAATGATTGCAATTTTATTTTTACTCAAATCTTCAAGGAAATAGAAAATACGTTCCCCTCTCCCTCGGAGAGGGGTTAGGGGTGAGGCTTGGAATGAGATGAATGCAAATAAAGCTCCCATTGCAATATCGCCAAGTAAGAAAAGTGTATGGTACCACAAAATATACTGGTCATTTTCTTTTACACCAAAAAGGTAAAAAGTTGAAACCGCAAAGACAATCATCAGCAACGGAAACAACCACTTAATTCTGAAACTGAAAAGTAGCAGTAAGAAAGGCCAGAAAATATAGAACTGCTCCTCCACCGAAACGCTCCATAATACGCTGATGATTGGCGATTGTGTAAAGCCATGTTCAATCAGGTAGAAATTACCAACGAAGAATATGAAGTAAATGGGGTTGGCGGTTTCCTGAAAAGGTTCGTTCAGCAAATCTTTTGCAAAAGGTACTAATACAAAACCGATTAAAAGTGTCAGAAAATAAAGAGGCCAGATACGTAAGGCACGTCTTACATAATACATAATAGGGCTGAACCTTCCGCTGCTGTTCCGTTCTTCCAGAATAACCCAGGTATTGATATAACTAGAAAGTACAAAGGCAAAACTAAATCCCGTTTTTCCAAAAATGTAGATGTAGTGCTTTACCCATCCGTAAACTTCGTCTTGTTTCAGTATTTCGCTTTCCGTATCCAACGCATGACCAAAAAAAATGAAGAAAAACGACACGAAACGCAGTGCGTCAAGGTTTTCGAAGTATCGTTTTTTGTTTAAGTCCATAAGTGAGGATAGAACGCGGATTTACAAGAATTTAATGACGGCTATCAACAAAATACTCGATATAAGTGTTCCATTATCAAACCCAAAGTAAAAATAAATTTTCCGGTCTGCACAATAATAAATCAAAAGCCTCGTTTACGATTTTGACGCTTTCAAAATAAATCTATAAATTCACACTCTATTTAAAGTTATGACATATAATTTTCGCTCTGCAATCTTTGCTCTATTATTATCAATTACTTCCCTGTCGGTATTTGCACAGGCACCCAAATACAGTAACGAATTTCTTGCTATTGGAGTAGGTGCGCGTGCGCTTGGTATGTCGGGTGCATACATTGCGCAAAGCAATGATGTAACTTCAGGTTATTGGAATCCTGCCGGTCTTTCACAGATCAAAAACAATTTTCAGGTAGGTTTGATGCACAGCGAATATTTTGCAGGAATTGCTAAGTATGATTACCTTGGAGTTGCAGCAAAAATTAATCCCGAAAGCACACTTGGCTTCAGCGTTATCCGTTTTGGTGTGGATGATATTCCGAACACTACGCAATTGATTGACAACAACGGGCAAATCAATTACGACCGCATTAAATCCTTTACGGCAGCTGACTATGCGTTTATCATTTCCTATGCACGTAAGTCTAAAATTGAAGGGTTGAGTTACGGAGCCAACGCAAAAATTATTTACCGTAAAGTGGGTGATTTTGCCAGTGCTTTTGGTTTTGGTTTGGATGTGGGAGCGCAATACCAGCGCGGAACATGGAAGTTTGCGGCAATGGGTCGCGACATCACTTCTACATTTAACGCATGGAGTTATAGTCTTGATGAAACTACTAAACAGGTTTTTCTGCAAACAGGAAACGAAATCCCATCTAATTCATTGGAAGTTACCTTGCCAAAATTAATTCTTGGCGTTGGAAAACAATTCACCATTTACAAGAAATTTACCACCTACGTAGAAACTAATCTTGACTTTACTTTTGACGGAAGGAGAAATGTTGCTATTGGTGGAGACCCTATCAGCATTGACCCTAAATTCGGTTTGCAATTAGCTTATTCTGATTTTATTTTTGTGCGCGGTGGAGTTGGAAACATACAACAAGTACTGGATATTGACGGAAAGAAAGTAACTACTATTCAGCCAAATATAGGTGTTGGTATCCGCATTAAGAACTTTACTATTGATTACGCGTTAGCTAATGTAGGACAAAGTGTTGGTCTGCTTTCGAATGTGTTTTCGCTAAGATTTGATTTCACAAAAAAGGAAAAATAAATGAGGGGACTTTTACGCGCCTTATTATTTCTGTTATTACCTTTTGCTGCCTCTGCGCAGTTCACCAACTCTTGGATTAATTACAGCCAGCCTTATTACAAATTTCCGATTTTACAGGATGGTGTTTACCGCATCACCTATGATGCCCTGGTAAACAGCGGGATTCCTGCTGCTTCAATTGATCCTGATAATATACAAATGTTCGGTCGCGGACAGGAACTTGCTATTTGGGTGCAAGGCGGTCAGGATGGCAGTTTAGATTCGGCTGATTACATTGAGTTTCATGCACAGCGCAATGATGGTTATTTTGACCGCGAGGTTTATGATGTACCCGAAAACCACGGAAATCCTTACTACAGTTTGTTTAATGATACTGCATTTTATTTTTTCTCGTGGGGTAATACAGCAGGTTTAAGATTTCAGAATATTACTGATACCAATATTACGGGCATTACTCCAGCTGATTATTTTTTTAAAGAAAATATAAGATACTTTACTGGAGGAGGGTATTATACAGGTGAGACGTATCCGATTGTTAATGGAGCCACAAGTCCACAATATACAGCGGGAGAGGGATATTTTAGCGGAACATTTACAGTAGGCGGTTCAACTACTGCCACAATAAGCACACCGTCTCTTTATTCATCTGGTCCCGTTGCCACCTTTAGAGCAAACGTGATAGGTTTATCAAACGGAAGCGCAATCCCGAATCATCATACAAGGCTTAGTATAGGCTCTTTTTCAACTGATGCTATTTACAATGGGTTTCATGTTCAAAATTTTAATGTTCAAGTCCCTTCGTCCAATCTTTCCAGCGGGTCAACTGTTCCTTTGTTTTCATCACTATCCACATCAGGGCCATCCAACAATGCTATTGCTTATGTTGCAATTAAATATCCGCATACCATGACTGTAAGCGGAACTATGTATGCTAAAATGTTTATTCCGGATAATACTAATGCGAGTAAAACGTTGCTTAACCTAACCGGTTTTGATTTACAAAGTTCAACAGGAAGATTATATGATCTTAGCAATTACAAACGTATTGCATTGTTTACAAACGGCAGTGCAACTGCTGCACTTGTTCCCAATGGTGGTAATGATAAAGAATGTTACCTTACCAGTGATGCTCAGATTGCAATTAATTCCATTCCTTTATTAAAGCCTTGCGGAACAAATCAGGATGGTTATTTTCTTGACATCACCAATTACCTAGTTCCGCCCAACTTCTATATTATAACGCACAAAAGTCTGTGGCAAGAAGGACAGAATTATAAGATTTACCGTAACCAAAGCGGTTATAATGCCGAGTTGTTTGATATTGATGAAATCTATGACCAGTTTGGGCATGGTATTCCTAAGAACCCTATGTCAATCAGACATTTTGCTAATTATGCTTATCAGGAATGGGGGCCAGATACCATGCAGCATTTATTTCTTTACGGAAAGGCTATTTACCCTTATGCCTGCCGCAATAATACAACAAACTATTCAGCCTGTCTTGTTCCTACATTCGGTTTTCCTTCATGTGATATGCTCCTTACCGCAGGCTTGGGTGGAAATTTGTATGAGCCAGCTATTCCAGTAGGAAGGGTGGCAGCCCGCACTCCCGATCAGGCTCAGGATTATTTAGATAAGGTAGTAGAATATGAAGGCGCAGAGCCTGATGAATGGAAAAAGCGCGTGCTGCACTTTTGCGGTGGTGCGGATGGTGCGGAAAATGAACTACTCTGCTATTATGTAGATGTATTTGAAGAAATCATTGAAGACTCGCTCTATGGTGCATGGGTTCAGAAATTTTCAAAAACTAATTCTCAGCCTTTTCAAATCACACAATCTGATTCTATTCGTGAGCTGATTGAAGACGGTGTTTCACTGATGACATTTTTCGGGCACGGTTCGGGTGGTGGTTTTGATGTGAACACTGATGATGTGAATACCTATAACAACGAAGGAAGATACCCGCTGATTTTTGGTAACTCCTGTCTTTCAGGTGATATACACAATGTACCCGGTGCAAGTTTGAGCATGAGCGAACCATGGGTGTTGGCTCAGGATCGCGGGGCAATCGGTTTTCTTGCTTCAGTCGGTAATGGTGTTACCGGTGCGTTGGCGCGCTATGGAGACAGTCTGTATGCTAATCTTGCTTTGAAGCGTTACCACCACACCATAGGAAATGTTATGAAAAATACGGTTGCTGATGTGCAGGTCCAAGGAAATTACCTCTATAACTTTACCGTTATGCAGAATAATCTTCATGGTGACCCTGGAATACGAATAAACACGCATCCTTTGCCTGACCTTGCTATTTCTGAGCCCAATGTTTATTTCACCAATCCTGACGGCAACGGCACTCCAATTACCGTTACAACAGAATTGGATTCATTTGATATAAATATCATCGTTAATAATCTGGGAAGAACCTATGGCGATACACTTACGCTTTATGTAAGACGGACCTACCCGGGCGGTATTGATGGTGGAAGCATTGCCAAAACATTTGCGCCCATTTTCTTTAAAGACACATTGACGGTGCGCTTTGCAACCAATCAGATTTTTGGTATTGGAATAAATCAACTCTACGTTCATATAGATGACGGACCTTTCCCGGTGATTGATGAATTATCGGAGCAGAATAACTTTATCAATAACATGAATTTTGTGGTACAGTCGCCCGACATTATTCCGGTTTATCCCTACAAGTTTGCGATTATGGGCGAGCAAGGCATTACGCTGAAAGCCTCAACGGGCAACCCTTTTGCTCCGGTGCGCACGTATCGTTTGCAGTTAGATACCACCGACCGTTTCAATAGCCCGCTGATGCAGCAAACCACTATTACCCAAAGCGGGGGAGTGGTAAACTGGACGCCTACCCTGCTTGCCAATATGCCCGATAGTACGGTGTATTTCTGGCGCGCTTCGGTTGACTCTACCGTGTTTAAATGGCGCGAAAGTTCGTTCCAGTATATTACGGATAAATACGGGTGGGGGCAGGCGCACTTCTTCCAGTTTAAGCCGGACACTGCAAATTATGAAGGGGATAACTACCAGTTTATAAAACACAACCGCCCTTTCCGCAGATTTGATTTCATTAATACTCCTAAAACTATCTCGCTCCACAATAAAGGTTGGATTACAACCTTAACAGAAGCCTACACTGTTTTATATAAAATAGATTCTGAAGTTGAAGATTACCTTGCTTGCGGCAATGGTGCTAATATTCTAAGACCACAGGTTATTTCAGTAGTTGTGGATGCCAATACGCTCGAGCCTTGGGGCTCGCCCGGCACTGACCCTGTTACCGGTCAATTAGTAAATCAAGGAAATGTATTTGGTCAGATGAATGCTAACGGAAGTTGCGGAAGAACAAGGTCAGAGTTATTTTTCTTCTGGAGACAAGACAACGGAGGCAATGACATGACCGATTTGAGTAACTTCCTTGACAACACAGTTCCCGATAGTAATTACATTATGCTCTATAGCTGGATACCCGCCAATCCAAATTGCTGCGGTCCTTCTCCCGGAACATTTGCTCCATGGCCGGCAGATATTCTTAACACATTTCATAACTTAGGATTTGATGCTATAGATACTATCCCATTAAATATGCCCTGGGTTTTCTTTTGTAAGAAGGGTGATTTGGCAACAGCTATCGCGCAGTCAGGACTTGCTCAGACCGATATGATAGACTTCAGTGCTCAAATGACCGGCACCTACAACAAAGGCACCATCACCACCCCGCTCATCGGCCCATCTGCAGGCTGGAACTGGATGTATTGGGATCGCCATCCGAGTGAGATACCTTCGGATGATACCATGAATGTTTCCATTATTGGTGTGCGCCAGAATGGTACGGAAGAAGAGGTGCTTTCGGATTATCTTATTTACCCTTCCACCAACCCCGACAGTCTTTCGCTGACAGGCATTATTGATGACCTTGAGTTTCCTTACATGAAATTGCAGGCCTTTACACAGGATGATACCACCCGCACTCCTGTGCAGTTAGAGCGCTGGCAGATTATTTACGACCAGGTTCCTGAGGCGGCATTAAATCCTAACATCGGGTATTACTTCCCGAGTTCGGTGGTGGAGCAGTTTCAGGATGTTGTGTTTATGACCGCCATTGAAAACATCAGCGACTATGATATGGACAGCTTGCTGGTAAAATACTGGGTGCAGAAACAGGACAACAGTTCGGTTATTGTTCCTTATCCGCGCCAGGCTCCTTTATTGATTGACGGGGTGTTGATTGATACCATTCACGTTCCTACTGCCGACTTTGTGGGCAATAACAAGTTGTGGGTAGAGGTTAACCCGTATGATTCATTGGGCAATCCCGACCAGCTGGAGCAATACCATTTCAATAACATCGGCTATGTTCAGTTCAGTACCAGTGGCGACCGCATTAATCCTATTCTGGATGTTACCTTTGATGGTATCCACATTCTGGATGGCGATATTGTTTCGGCCAAGCCACAAATAATAATGAACCTTGATGACGAGAACCAATACCTGTTAATGAATGAGGTTACCGATACTTCTAAAATCAGGGTGTATGTTGTAAAACCCAATACTTCGGTGCCTGAACGCATTTATTTCGATGGCTTTAATACCATGCAGTTTTTCCCGGCATCGGCCCCCGAAAATAAATGCAGGATAGAGTTTCCGGGCGAGTTTACCATCGATGGCGTTTATAAACTCATTGTTCAGGGAAGCGATAAGAGCAATAACGCTTCGGGCTCGTTTGAATACACTATTTCGTTTGAGGTTATTAACCGCAGTACCATTACCGAGGTGCTGAATTATCCTAACCCGTTCAGTACTTCAACGCGCTTTGTGTTTGTGCTCACTGGCTCGGTTATTCCTGATTATTTCAAGATACAGATTATGACCATCACGGGTAAAGTGGTGCGCGAAATTACTACCGATGAACTGGGGCCTATTAACATCGGGCGCAACATAACCCAATATGCCTGGAACGGTAAAGACGAGTATGGCGACCAGCTTGCCAACGGGGTGTATCTCTACACCGTTACTGCCTACATAGGCGGGCAGGATATTGAGCACCGCAACTCCGGTGCCGATAAATATATCCGCAAGAACTTCGGGAAGATGTTTTTGATGAGGTAGTCAACCACTCTAAAATATCATTCTTGCATCACGTACTGTGGTGATAACACCACGGTTTCTCGTGATAACATCGCGCTCTGTGGTGATTGCATTACGCTCTGTGGTGATTGTATCATCTACTGTGGTGATAACACCACGGTTTCTGGTGATAACATCGCGCTTTGCGGTGATTGCATCACACTCTGTGGTGATAACACCACGGTTTCTGGTGATAACATCGCGCTCTGCGGTGATAACACCACGGTTTCTGGTGATAACATCGCGCTCTGTGGTGATTGAATCACACTATGTGGTGATTGTATCACGTACTGTTGTGATAACACCACGGTTTCTGGTAATAACATCGCGCTCTCTGGTGATAGCATCAGAGCACTCCGTACATATCTTTCAGGTGGTAAAAAAGTTCTACAGCAGTTTCCTTATCGCAAACTTGATAAAGTTCACGTTGCCGGTGGTGTAGGGGGCGTACTTCTGCTTCACATCAAACATAAACGGGCGTTTAAGAGCCGGTTTGGTGTGCGAGAAGGTATCGAAACCGAACTTGCCGTTGTAGGCACCTGTTCCGCTGTTGCCCACCCCGCCAAAAGGCAGTCCCGGGTGACCGGCATGCAGCATTACATCATTTACAAGCACCGCTCCCGAAGAAGTTTCGTTAATAATGCGCTCACTGAAAGCTT
The DNA here is from genome assembly GCA_945861685.1 of Chitinophaga pinensis. Classification (GTDB taxonomy): domain Bacteria; phylum Bacteroidota; class Bacteroidia; order SXHM01; family SXHM01; genus SXHM01. The sequence continues at coordinate 32,180 of CAMAVO010000009.1, forward strand.
TGCTGTTGCTGAACACATAAAGAGCCAATGGTTTTTCGCCTTTATTGATAAAAGCAATAGCCTGATCAAGGGTATCGTATTCCATCAAGGGCACAATAGGGCCGAAGATTTCTTCCTGCATCACTTTCTGGTCGGGCGTAACATTATCAATAATGGTAGGCGCAATGTATTTCTGCGAAGCATCGGTTTGTCCGCCTGCCACCACATCACCGTCAATGAGTTTTTTCACGCGCTCAAAATGTCTGTCGCTGATGATGCGCGGAAAGTCAGGGCTTGCCTTAGGGTCGGCACCATAAAACTCGGTAATGGTTTTCTTCATTTTTTCAATGAAGGCTGGCTTTATCTTTTTATTGATGAGAATGTAATCGGGAGCAATGCAGGTTTGTCCGGCATTTACAAATTTACCCCATGCAATACGCTTAACGGTAACATCCAAATCGGTGTCGGCATCTACTATGCAAGGGCTTTTTCCACCCAACTCCAAGGTAACGGGAGTAAGGTGTTTGGCAGCCGCCTGATAAATGATGCGGCCTATTTCGGTTCCGCCTGTAAAAAGGATGTAATCAAAACGCTCTTTAATCAGTTCGGTAGTTTCGGCAGCACCGCCCTCAATCACTTTCATGTAGCGCGGGTCAAAGGTTTCGCTCACCATTTTATTAAGTACCGCAGAAGTAGCAGAAGAAAGTTCAGACGGTTTAATAATCATGGTGTTTCCTGCGCTTATAGCACCAATCAGCGGACCCACCGTGTTCTTAAAAGGGTAGTTCCACGGACCGATAATCAACGAAACCCCATAAGGCTCTTTATACAACCAACTGCTGCCCGGAAGAAAGAACAGAGGTGTAGAAACCTTCTCGGGTTTCATCCATTTGCTCAGGCGTTTCAGGTTGTAATCAATGTCAGCAATGCTGATACCTATTTCGGTAGCAAAGGCCTCCATCTCTGATTTGTTGAGGTCGCTTTTCAGCGCAGCCAGTAACTCCTTCTCATACTTAATAATAGCATTCTTTAGCTTGGTTAGTTGCTCCCTGCGGAAGCTTTCGCTTTTGGTAACGCCCGTATTAAAAAACTCGCGTTGTTTGCTTACAATTATTTTCATGGCTGAGGTTGTTTTTACTTCGGGTTCGGCTGTTAGGGTTGACATGGGCTTGGATGTAATAAGTAAGATTTAACAGATAATAATTCAGGCAGCAAGATTTCTTGCATGGGGCATTTCGCCTTTTTTTATTTCCCTGATTTGATTGGGTGTTAGGGTAGAAACTGAAACGGTTTCGCCATAAAGTGTAATAAATTCAACTTCGTAAGCAGCGTTGTTATTGTAAATCATAACAACAGTGCCTAAGTCACCTTCCAGAAGATTTTGTTCGGGAATATTTGTTGTTAATACAACGATATCAAGTTCGGCTATCATTTTTTATTTTTTTGGGATCTTTGCGCCTTTGTGGGAACTAAACTAATATTTAATCCCCAGCTTCTGGTAAATAAAACTCATCAGCCACGCAGGGCCAATCATCAGAAACTGCAGGTCTTTCAGGAACGAAGGTTTTTTACCCTCCACACTGTGCCCCCAAAACTGACCAATCCATGCAACGATGAATAGACTAATACTTAATATCCAAATGGGGAAGTTGCCTTCTTTTGAATGGTCAATAACATTGAGTAAAGCCAGACACGCGCTTCCGAAAATAAACATACCTAAAGCAATAGGAATAGATAAAGTAAGATAATAACCAAAAACGAGAAGCAGCGAAACTATAGCCCAATTAGGATGAAATCCCCAAATGGTAAAGTCTTGCCAGGGGAAAGGGATTTCCCAAACAAGTCCAACTATACTAAAAAAGATTGCTGGCACACAAATCCAGTGCACCATTTTGTTAGTAGGGTTTTTATGACTTTCGCCATATTCTTCAAGCCAGGTATTGATTGTTTTCATAAAGGGTTTAAAATGTTTGACCAATAATGTTAAAGCAAATGTAGTAATTCAATTATTAATTTCCTGCTTTTTGTAAATACACTAAGTTTGCTAACTCAAAAAAACAGAAAAATGAAAAACTGCATCAACCTTTTTTACACCCTTCTTTTAGTTTCAGTAATTCTTTTTGCCTCGTGTGCAAAAGACAAAAAAAATGAACTGGAGTTTTTTAATGACCTGGAAAATGTAAAAGGCTGGACAGAAGGAAAGAATAATGAAGAAACCATTATTAAAGGGGTTGCCCAATCAGGTCAGTACCTTTCAAAAACCGATTCAATATTTCAGTACGGTTTTGGTTTTAGAATAAACCTGAGCGACCTGGCCGAGCAACCGGTTAAAAAAGTTAAGGCAAGTATATGGGTAAATGTAACCGATATCCGCTCAGATGCAGGTCTTGTAGTAGCACTTGATTCTGCCGGAAAGAATATCTTATGGGTATCAAAACCAATAAAAGATTTTGTAAAGAAAACCGATGAATGGACAGAGGTTATTTCTGAAGTTGAGTTTCCTAAAATGAAAACTTCAAAAGATTATACGGTAACTGCCTATATCTGGAATACCGGAAAGTTCCCCGTTTTGTCAGATGACATCCGCGTAGAGTTTTTGAAATAAAACCTATAGTTCATTTACCCAAAAACGGTAAGGCAGTTTGGCATCTTCGCCTGCATAGTCAACACCTATGCGTGGCCCTTTATTGATAAGCCTCTCCGGAATTATTATTCCGCGGTCTTCAATCCATATTTTGTTTCCCGCAAGGTCTTGTGCATTGTGACTGCGGAAGTTTATTCCCAGCGCCATACTTACTTTCCCCGGTCCTGTGGTTAATCCTTTTTTTAGTTTCTCTGATTTTCTGCGTTGCAAAATTTTCTCAATCCCTTCTAACGGTTTTATGGCTCTTACGAGCACTGCATGCGGAATATCTTTTTGGTTGGTAACCACATTAAAGAGTGAATACATTCCATAGCAGAGGTAAACATACGATATACCACCAACTGCATACATGGTTTCTGTTCTTGAAGTTCTTCTTCCACCGAATGCATGCGAGGCTTTATCAATCACCCCTGCGTAGGCTTCGGTTTCGGTGATGATGCCTGCGGTTGTTATTTTCCCTTCTTTGGTAAAAAGAATTTTTCCGAGTAGTTGTTTACTCAAACTCACTACATCATCCTGTAAATAAAAATCCTTTGGAAGTTTACTCATTGACTAATTGGAGCTTGTTCTCATCATTATAAGTAACGATTGCCTCATCCAATAGTTGTTGCAGTGTTTTTATAATCAAAGCTGCTTTGTTACTTCCGTATTGCTCAACTAATTCTTTTAAGCCAAGCGGAGAATTCGCCAACAGTGATTTTATTTTCTCCGACATTTTCTCAAAATCTGCAGTCTTTAATTCCTGCTTATTTCGCTCAAGACAAACATCACAGACACCACAGTTTTCGGAGTTGCTTTCACCAAAATAAGCTAATAGCAAGCGACTGCGACAAAAGAGTTTGTTGTCTGCATAGTTGAGCACAGCATCAATTTTTTGCTGAAATACTTTTTTTCGGAACTCGTAATTTTCTTTTGAAAATGTGAGTAGTCCTGTATCAATTCTGCCTCTGCAGAACGATAGTTTTGGCAAACTGCTTTGCGGAAAGTAAGAAACCAACTCATGTTCCTCCAAGCGGTAAAGGATATTCAGAACCTTTGCCTTGTCTAATTTGGTGCGTGTTGCTATGTCGTTTTCGAAAATATTAACGTACTCAAAAAATAAACCGGAGTAGGAGCGGAGCATCACTTTTACCACAGCATCCACTTCCTGATTGGCAACCTGAAATTCGTAGAGTTGCTCTTTTGTTCCTGTTATTTTAAGGCGCGAAGGCATATAAACACTTTCAGTTAGAAGGAGGTGTTCTTCTTTTTCAAGAAACTTTATGCAATTGAT
>CAMAVO010000010.1 GCA_945861685.1 Chitinophaga pinensis
CATCAATTAACCGGAAAACTAAACAAACAATGAAAAAACTACTATCACAAAAAATCAAACCCTGTAAACCTATTGCAGGATTAACTTATTATTGTAAACTTATATCAGGATTTAATTACTAAACCGTAAACTTTTTTTAGGACGGGTCAACCCCCTCCTTGAAGGAAGGCGGGGGAAGACACCCGCGAGTAAACAAACGTTCTATCGATTTACATTTTTGAAATTTAGTGTGATGGCTCTCTGTTCCCCCTCCTTTTTTCAAGGAGGGGGTTAGGGGGTGGTAAAATAGTGCGGCAGAATAATTTTTTCTTCTTATTTTTACATTATGAATCCTTACCAGCTTCATAATAAGCCTACCCTTAAAGACAAGCGCAAAGAATTACGGAACAATGCAACGCCCGAAGAACAGAGAGGAATCTCATTGTTTCTTAACCCGAATTCAGGTTAATAATCAAACAAACCCTGCATCACCACCGCCACCTTTTCAGCCGATGGAATCATGGTTTGTTCCAGAACAGAGTTAAGCGGAATTGCCGGTAAATTCTCAGAGCCTATTACTTCAACAGGAGCATCTAAATATTCAAAACAGGTTTTGGATATGCGTCCTGCAATGCTCTGCGCGAAAGAATTATTTACGGGTTCTTCGGTTACTACTAAACATTTTCCGTGTTTTTTTACCGAGGCATAAATCGTTTCTTCGTCCAATGGATTCAGCGTGCGCAGGTCAATTACTTCTACTTTGCCCGGAAAGTTTTTAGCGGCATTTTTAGCCCAGTAAACACCCATTCCGTAAGTGATTACAGTAATAGTATTTCCGTTTTGTAATTCTTCTGCTGATGCCTCTAATGCAATGCGTGCCTTGCCAAAGGGGATAATATAATCCTCATCGGGCTCAATGGTTTTGGCATCTTCGGTGCCTTTTATTTTTGACCAGTACAAACCCTTGTGTTCAAGAATAAGAACCGGATTAGGGTCGTAATAAGCTGCCTTCAATAAACCTTTTAAATCCGCACCGGTGGAAGGATACGCGATTTTTATTCCTTTGATATTTGCCAATACAGATTCTACGCTGGATGAGTGGTAAGGGCCACCGCTTCCGTAAGCACCAATAGGTACACGGATGATGCAACTTGCCGGCCATTTGCCATTACTCAGATAGCACGAGCGGCTTACTTCTGTAAACAGTTGATTTAAGCCCGGCCAGATATAATCTGCAAACTGTACTTCAACAATAGGTTTGCAGCCTGCGGCACTCATACCCACGGTACTGCCAATAATAAATGCTTCCTGTATCGGAGTATTGAATACTCTGTTATCACCAAACTGTTGTGCAAGCGTAGCTGCTTCACGAAACACTCCGCCTAATCTTCCTCCAACATCTTGTCCGTAAAGCAAACACTCAGGATGCTTTGCCATCAGCTCGCGGATAGCAAACAAAGCGGAGTCAACCATCACCGTTGGCTGTTTGCCTGCGGGACTGCGTTCTCCTTTTTCTTCGGTAACAGGGGTAGGGGCAAACTCATGTAAAAACAAATCCGATGGTTGCGGGTCTTCGGCCTGCAGTGCATTTTCAAAATCAGTTTCTACTATCTGCTGTGCGGTTTTATTCAGTTCGTCCAGTTCATTTTCTGTAACACCAATCTCTGTCAGCTGTTTTCTGAACTTAGGAAAGGGGTCACGCGCTTTATGTTTTGCCAGGTCTTCTTCACTGCGGTAAAACTCCATGCGCACCCCCGATGTATGGTGATTAAGCAAAGGAACTTTTGCATGAATAAGAAACGGTCTGCGCTCTTTGCGCATGAGTTCAATGACTTCTGAAACGGTTTTATAACACTCTATAAAGTCAGTGCCGTCAATGCTGCGCACTTCCAGTCCTTTGAATCCTCTGGCATATTCAGTAGCATCCATTGCACGTATCTCTTTTGCCGTTGCTGAAATATCCCATTCATTGTCCTGGACTAAATACAATATGGGTAATTTTTTAAGCACTGCCATTTGAAAAGCTTCGGCTACTTCGCCTTCTGTTATAGAGGCATCACCTAACGAACAAACACTGATTGGTTTTTCTGCTGAAGATTTAATACCCATTAATTCCTGATACTGCAATCCCATTGCCACTCCTGTTGCCGGTATAGCCTGCATCCCAGTTGCGGAACTTTGGTGCGGTATCTTAGGCATATCATCACGCTTAAGACTTGGGTGTGAGTAATAGGTTCTTCCACCTGAAAAAGGGTCATCGCGTTTTGCCAGCAGTTGAAGCATCAGTTCATAAGGCTGCATGCCTATAGCTAACAGAATAGAATCATCGCGGTAATAAGGCGCAACAAAATCCTGCGGCAATAATTGTAAACCTAATGCAAGTTGTATAGCCTCATGTCCGCGCGAAGTTGCGTGCACATATTTGGATGTTACTTTAGAATTCTTCTCGTAAATATCTGACATCGCACGAGCCGTGCACATCAGTTGCCACGCCTTTAACAGCGTGTTTCCCGGCAAAACAGATCCGGTTTTCTTTTTCTCCGTTACGATTGCAGCCATACCTTATTTGGATAGGTAATTTATACCGCAATATACGAATAATTCAAATTATTGTTCTTTTAATAAAGTAATTCGACAAATAATATATCGTGAAAGACGAGTATTGGAATATAACAGTTGGTTTAAGTGCTTAGCCAATTAATTAACGGCCTCCTGCTTTAAATTTACTGATAGCCTCGCGTGTAAAATCCGAAAGCACCAGTCTTCCGCTTATGGCTGCTCTTTCTGCAAGAAGTGTATCCCAGTTCTCTGTTCCTTGCCAGGCTACTTTTTTTAGTTCTGCCATTGCTTCAGGGCTGCTGAATGAGAGTGTCATGGCCAGCAGTTTTACCGCTTCATCCATTTCTTCAACGGTAGAAAATACTTCGGCATACAATCCTTTTTCTTTTGCCCATGCAGCACTTTCCCATTTAGTAGCATTGATGGAAAGCTGCACGAATGCCGATGTTCCAACCTTGCGCTCTACCGCAGGACCAACCACAAACGGACCAATACCCACTGCGAGTTCACTTAGCTTTACCGAAGCAGAATCCAAAGCAAACGTATAATCAGCAGCAGAAGCAATACCAACACCACCGCCCACTGCTTTGCCCTGCACCCGTGCAATTACAAACTTGGGTGCTTTGCGGATAGCATTGATAACAGCTGCAAAACCTGAGAAAAAATAGTTGCCTGTTTCGGTGTCTTTAATTGAAATCAGTTCGTCAAATGATGCACCGGCACAAAAGGCTTTTTCGCCCAGACTTTTTAATACAATCACTTTTGCATCGGGGTTGTTTCCTGCTTTGGTAATTTCTTCGGCAAGCTGACGAAGTAAAACACCGGGCAACGAGTTGCTTTGCGGATGAAAAAAGCTGATGGTGGCTATTCCGTTTTCAGTTGCTGTGCTTACAATTCCTTTTTCTGATGACATAGCTTATAATTTTATATACTGGCTAAAAGTAGAAGATATTTTTAGTCTATAATTGCAAATCTCTCAAAGAACTTATATTTCCTCTTAATAACTTAATCAGTATATTATTTAATGTATAAAATATTCTCTTAACCTTATTATTGCTTGCCTCACAAATCGGCTATTCACAGGATATCCGTTTTAACGATGAACTGGATAAATTTTGCAGACAGACTAAAAAAGAATTTGCTTCCATTCCGGCAGAAAGAAGGGCAGTACTCAACCGTATTGCAGAGCAACTCACTAAAAAAAAATACATCGGGTTTACCTGCCACACCAACTCAAGGCGCACTATGCTGCTGCAAACCTGGGCACAAACAGCATTTATTTATTATGGACTGAATGATAAATTCGCTTTTTCAATAGGCGATACTGTTTCAGAGGTTTATCCTGAAGTAGTGAATGTTCTTGAGCTATCAGGATTTTATTACACGGCCCTTGAAGAAGTTTCGCCAAAGGGATATGTTATTTATATCGGAAAAGATATTCCCCTTGATTATATGGTATCTAAATCAGATTTCGGCACCATTGATATTGCTAAAACCGTTGTGGTAAACATTTGTTCTTCGGGCGAACAATCAAGTATTGCTGCAAATACCCCTCACGTAAGCCTTGGCTACCAAAGCCCGATTGTATTTGAAAAAACTCCGCAGGAAAAACAAAAGTATGAAGAGCTTAACCGGCAGATAGCAATGGAAATGCTTTATTTGGCAAAGAAAACGAAAGACCATATTCTGGAGCAAAAGAATACCGGAGAATAATCCGGGATTAAGGCTTATACTTCCTGCCAATTCAATATTTTTACTCAAGTAACCGTTGTAACTTTTACAGCACTTCCCTTTCAGGACAGGTACCCCCTCTATTAAATACGCTGAGACAAAAACGCTGAACATTAAATCTGTTCACAATTTCTTAACATAGAGTTAAACTGTTCTTAATTTTTGAACGGTTTTGATGGCTCACTTTTGCCCCGTTTTTAAAATTGCTTAACTATTACCTAACATTAAAATTACAATGAAGAAACAATTACTTTACATTTTGTTAACGTGTTTTGCAGCACTGGCAATTCAATTTGCTGCCTTTGCGCAGGCAAATACTGACACTACAAAAAAAGAGGAGCCTGCAAAGAAATGGTATGAGTATATCAGCATTCGTGGATATGCGCAGGTAAGGTATAATCGTTTATTGGAAACCAATCCGGATTTAAAGTGCGAGCAATGTGATAAATCATGGGGCGATGGAGGTGGCTTTTTTGTAAGACGTTTAAGGCTTATAATTTTTGGTCAGGTTCACAAGCAGGTTTATTTTTATATACAACCTGACTTTGGCAGTGCCGCAAGTTCAACCGGTCTTAATTTCGGACAAATAAGAGATGCATACTTTGATATTGGAGTAGATAAGAATAATGAATTCCGCTTTCGTATCGGACAAAGTAAAGTGCCTTTTGGATTTGAAAACCTTCAATCGAGCCAAAACCGTTTAGCGCTAGACCGTAACGATGCCCTTAACAGTGCCTTGTCCAATGAGCGCGATATTGGTATTTTCTTTTACTGGGCTCCGAAGAAAATACGTGAACGTTTTTCTATGTTGGTAAAAGACGGTTACAAAGGTTCGGGTGATTATGGTGTGTTTGGTATTGGTATCTATAACGGACAGGTTGCCAATAAACCTGAACTTAATAAAGAGCCTCACATGGTAGCGCGTTTAACTTACCCGTTTGTAATAGGCAGCCAGATAATTGAGCCTTCCATCCAGGGTTATTTCGGCAAATATGTAATGGCAGCAGACCAGCTTTCGTCTGGGGTAAAAACCAATAACAGCCTTAATTACCTCGACCAGCGTGCAGCTCTTTCATTAGTTCTTTATCCGCGACCATTTGGTATTCAGGCAGAGTATAATATTGGACAAGGACCTGAGTTTAATAATACGACTGATTCAATCGATACAAAAAACCTGACGGGCGGATATATTACATTAAACTACATGGCTAAAATCGGTAAACAGTTTATATATCCCTTTGCCCGCGCTCAATATTATCAGGGAGGCAAAAAACACGAGAAAGATGCACGCAGCTATACCGTGCACGAATATGAATTTGGTATTGAATGGCAACCTGTTAAAAATTTCGAGTTCGTAGCCATGTATACTATTTCTGACCGAAGATTTGAAGATTTTTCAAAACAGGATAACAAACAGAGTGGAAGTCTGCTAAGACTTCAGGCGCAGCTAAATTTCTGAAAAATTAACATTGCCGTAACATGAGCAATAAGTATTATCTATTCATTTGTACCGAAATTAAACACCACTAAAACCATGGCAAACCTTCTTCAATTCTTCATTCCGCAAGACAAAAAATTCTTCCCCCTTTTTGAAAAAGCAACCGACAACCTTTTAGTCATCTCCAACGTGCTGGTTGAAATGGTAGGTACTTCCAATCTCGAAAAAAGAAGGGAACTGATACGCGAAATTGAAAAACTGGAACACGTTGGCGATGCGGTAACGCACGAAATTTTTCACGAGCTGAGTGCAAACTTCATCACCCCGTTTGACCGCGAGGATATTCATGCCCTTGTAACCTCTATTGACGATGTGGTTGATTTTATCCATGGTTCGGCAAAGCGCATTGAACTCTATGGCATTGTTGAAATGCCTACAGCATTTATAAAACTGTCGGAACTTATTCTTCAGGGTTCAGAGCAATTGAAGATTGCCGTTTCAGGGTTGAAAGACATCAAAAAGTCAGGAAAAATTCGTGAAGCCTGTGTTAAAATCAACAGCATTGAAAACCATGCCGATGATATTTTTGACATGACCATTGCCCGCCTTTTTGAAGAAGAAACCAATGCCATCACCATTATCAAGCACAAAGAAATTCTGTATGCGCTGGAAGAAGCAACCGATAAATGCGAAGATGCTGCCAACGCCATTGAAAGTATAGTAATTAAATATTCTTAAGAATTACACATGACCATTCTCCTTATTGTCATAGTTCTTGCGCTTGTATTTGACTACATCAATGGTTTTCACGATGCTGCCAACTCAATTGCAACAGTTGTATCCACCAAAGTACTTTCGCCTTTTCAGGCGGTAGCATGGGCAGCATTTTTTAATGCCATTGTATTGTTTCTTTGTCAGCACAACCTTTTAGGTTTTGAGTTTAAAGTTGCCGATACGGTTGCTAAAATTGTAAAGACCGATGCCATTACCATGACCGTAATTCTGTCGGGTCTTATTGCAGCTATTACATGGAATTTACTTACCTGGTGGTTTGGTATTCCTTCCAGTTCATCACACACCTTGATGGGCGGATTTGCAGGAGCAGCAATTGCAAAAGCAGGTTTTGGAGTGCTGGCCGATTTGACAAAGATTTACACCACCCTTGCTTTTATTTTTCTTGCCCCCATCATAGGTATGATTTTAGCCTATTTTATTACGGCACTCATCATGAATCTATTCCGAAATAGTAGTCACGCAAAGTCAGAGAAGTGGTTCAAGCGTTTGCAATTAGTTTCGTCTGCCGCCTTTAGTTTGGGACACGGTGCAAACGATGCACAAAAAGTAATGGGCATTATTGCTGCTGCCATGATGGTTTTTGCGAACACAGCATCCAAAGAAGACTATGAACAACACCCATGGACACATGTAAAAACTGTTTATAAAATTGATACAGCTTATTACGCCCTTGATTCAGCTAAGTGCGTGCTTGCAACTTTTGACGGCAAAGAAGTGATGATGGCAGAGAAAAGTAACTTTGTTAAAAAAGGAAAAGCAAAAGATAAGAAGTTCATTGCAGTTAAAGGTTCAGACCTTTCAACCATATCACAGGATGGAAAAGAGTTTTGTGTTGCTCCTCAGGAAGCCTTTGTATCGGTTAGTACACTAAAACCTAAGAAAGACATCGCTGATATTCCATACTGGGTGCAATATGCCTGCTTTGCAGCAATTGCATTAGGCACACTTTCGGGTGGCTGGCGAATTATTAAAACAATGGGAACACGTATTACTAAAGTTACTCCTTTAGAAGGTGTAGCCGCAGAAACAGGTGGGGCAGTAACACTTTATCTGAGCCAGTATTTCGGTATTCCGGTAAGCACAACGCACACCATTACCGGAGCAATTGTTGGGGTAGGAATTACCAAACGTATTTCAGCTGTCCGCTGGGGTGTTACCGTAAGCCTGCTGTGGGCATGGATTTTAACCATTCCTGTTTCGGGAGGGTTGGCTGCTTTGGTTTATTATATCCTTAGCCCGATACTGGAATAACTCCTGTTTTCGTAAGTTAGCTGTCTGAAACACAATCCTGATCTTGAAAAAATCACTGCAACTTTCATTCGGTATAGCATTTTGTGCATCTGCATTAGTAAGCCTGTTCATCTGGCTTTCGGGCGATTATGTTAAAACCGTTTCACCCAGCTACAGCCTTACGGCATTAGTTTTTCTGATGACGTTTATACCAACGTATGTGGTGCTTGAGTTTTTGGTATTCCGTAAAATTCAGCAGATCTATTTAATGTTCACTGACGGAAAAAAGCCAACTACCACCGATGAAATTGCTGAGCTGGAGAAAAGTGCCAATAACTGGATAGCTGAGCGAAGTGAGGAGATTGAACAGTTGAAGAAGTTGGAAACGTATCGTAAAGAATTTTTGGGCAATGTTTCGCACGAATTGAAAACACCCATTTTCAATATTCAGGGTTATATCTCTACCTTGTTAGAGGGCGGATTGGAAGATCCGAAAATAAACCGCTCCTTTCTTGGTAAAGCTGAGAAAAGTGTGGAACGCATGATTACCATTGTTGACGATTTGCAGTCCATAAGTCAGTTGGAACGTGGAGTTCTGGAATTGAATGAAGAGAATTTTGATGTAGTTGCTTTGGCAAAAGATGTTTTCGAGTCACTCGAGATAAGGGCGAAAGAAAAAAATATCAGTTTCGAACTTTTCAATGACAGTACTCAGCCGGTTTTTGTTACAGCAGATAAATTCAGGATACGGCAGGTATTTGTGAACCTTGTTATGAATTCGGTGCGCTACGGAAAAGAAGGTGGGGTAACACAAATAAGAGTAAACGATATTGGTGATAGAGTAATGGTAGAAATCACCGACAACGGAATTGGTATTGCAAAAGAACATGTAAGCAGGATTTTTGAGCGCTTTTACCGCGCAGACAAAAGCCGTTCACGCGAACTGGGTGGCACTGGACTTGGACTTGCCATTGTAAAACACATTATTGAAGCGCACAATCAAAAAATAAGTGTGCTCAGTACCGAAGGTGCCGGGTCGGTGTTTTCGTTTACACTGAAAAAAACAGTTGCAGCCTAATTCATATTGGGGTCTTCCGGGAAATCAGCAATAACACCAAACTCCTTTCCTTTTTCTTTCAGAATATCCTTCCACAGGTTAGTTGTGTTGCGTTTCATAATGTCATTAAGATTTCCATCCAGAACAATCCAGCTGTTTAGCTCCAGCTCTTTGTTTAATTGTTTGGGTTCCCATCCCGAGTAGCCTACAAAAAATTTAACAGCTTCGGGTTTTATCTTATCCTGCTCAATCAGTTTTTTCAGCGTTTCAAAATTACCGCCCCAGAACAGACCTTTCATTATTTCAAGACTGCCGTTAATCAAATCGCCTTCGGTATGCAGGAAGTGCAGCGTTTCGCGCGCAACAGGTCCGCCAAGGTGAATATTGGAATCAATAGGAGGTAATTCGCCCACTGCATCTTTAAGTTTTATTTCAATGGGTTTATTCAGGATAAAACCGATGCTTCCGTTTTCGTTGTGCTCAGTCAATAAAACAACACTGCGCTTGAAATAGGGATCGTCCAGAAAAGGCTCTGCAATCAGCAGTTTTCCGGGTTCAGGTTTTATATTGGTAAAAGGAATTTTCAGTTCGCTCATCAGGTTGCGGGCAATACTTTTGATTTCACTTCTCCGAACCCCACACGCACACCATTTTTTTCTGCAAAACCTTTCATAATAACAGTGTCCCCGTCTGCAATAAATTTGCGTTCGCTTCCGTCAGGCATTGCAATTGGTTTGGTCCCTTTCCAGCAAAGTTCCAGCATGCTGCCATACGAATCAGGTGCTGCACCGCTTATGGTTCCAGATGCATATAAATCGCCCACGCAGATATTGCAACCGTTGGATGTGTGATGCGTCAGTTGCTGCGCCATGTTCCAATACATGTATCTGAAATTACTGGTGCAGACTTTTTTTGCTTCTGAATTTTCGGGCTGAATAAATACTTCAAGATTAATGTCATAATTTTTTTCTCCGCTGTATTTCAGATAAGGCAATACTTCCGGATTTTGTTCCGGCCCTTTTACTTTAAAGGCTTGCAGCGCATCTAATGTTACAATCCATGGCGATGCTGACGATGCAAAATTCTTGGCAAGAAATGGTCCCAGCGGAACATATTCCCACTTCTGAATATCGCGCGCGCTCCAGTCGTTGAATAACACCATTCCGAAAATATAATCTTCTGCTTCTGCAGTGCTGATGCTGCTTCCGAGCGCAGTATTTTGGTTTGTGATAAAAGCCATTTCCAGTTCAAAGTCCAGTTGTTTGGTTGGTCCGAATGATGGCGCAGGCGCATCATCTGCTTTTGTTTGTCCTTTCGGGCGGTGAATATTTACGCCCGAAATAACTATGGAAGAAGCACGCCCGTGATAACCAACAGGTATATGTTTCCAGTTTGGTAACAATGCATTTGCAGGATCACGGAACATGGTGCCCACATTGGTGGCGTGTTCCATGCTGGAATAAAAATCGGTGTAGTTGCCAACTTTTACGGGCATGCACATTTCTATTTCTGCAAGCGTAAAGAGAGCTTTTTCTCTTAGGTTGGCATCATCGCGAAACTCCGGATTATCTGCATTCAATACATCAGAAATGCGCTGACGCACTGCGCTGGTTGCTTCTTTCCCGAGCGCGATAAAATCATTCAGGAAATCTTTTTCAAAAATTCCAACGGGTAAGGTGGTCTGCTTTTCGGTTGAATGAATTGGCGATGGAAGGCTTAGTTCTCCAAAAATTCCGTAATGATGCAGCACAGCTAAATCAACAAGGTAATCGCCAATAGCAGTAGCAGCGCGGTGCTGACCATATTTGTTTTTATAGATTCCGAAAGGGATATTTTGTATCGGAAAATCTGAGTTGGGTTTTACATCAATCCAGCTTTTCAGATTAGTGTCATTAGCTTTTATCATGGAACAAAAATAGAAATCGTTGCAAGAATATTAACCGCAAAGAACGCAAAGTTTTTTCGCAAAGAACGCAAAGAAAGAAATCTAAAACCTTTACTCCCTTTGCGGTTTCTTTTTCTTTGTGAACTTTGCGGTTAATATAGTATGCCCGAATCGATAGATATTCATAAGTTTCTTGAATTACGAAATAAACTTCCTGTGCTGGACACACGCAGTGAAGGTGAATGTGCTCATGCCCATGTGCCGGGAGCAATTAATTTGCCTTTGCTTAATAATCAGGAGCGCGAAAAAGTTGGAACCTGTTACAAGCAAAAGGGTAGGGAAGAAGCGGTTTTGCTCGGTTTTGATCTGGTAGGGTCTAAGTTTGGTGATTACATCCGTAAGTCGAAAGAGATAGCACATTCAGAAATTATTGTTTACTGCTGGCGTGGTGGCATGCGCAGCAATATAATGGCCTGGCTTTTAGAAAAAGCAGGTTTGAAAGTTTATCTTTTAGAAGGCGGCTATAAAACCTTTCGTCATTGGGCATTAAATGAATTTGAGCAACCATTCAAACTAATTGTGCTTGGCGGCAAAACAGGTTCAGGAAAAACGGATGTATTACACGAAATGAAAAAAGCAGGTGAACAGTTGATTGATCTTGAAGGCTTGGCGCATCATCGTGGTTCTGCCTTTGGCGCACTGGGACAGTCTGTTCAGCCCACTTCTGAACAGTTTGAAAATAATCTTGCTTTGGAGTTTTTGAAGATTGATAGAAAGAAAACACTCTGGCTTGAAAATGAGAGCAGCAAAATAGGTGGCGTTAAAATTCCTGACGGAATTTATAATCAAATGCGCGCTACTAGTGTGGTTGAAATTGAAGTGCCGTTAGATAGAAGAATTGAAAACATTGCCCGAGATTATGCATCATTTCCAAAGGATAAACTGGCAGAAGCCACCAGACGGATAGAGAAAAAACTGGGGAATAAAAATATGAATGACGGTATCAATTACCTCAATGAAAATGATTTCTATAACTGGATAAAAATACTGCTCGATTATTATGATAAAGCTTATACCTTCAGCAAATCACAACGTGCACCCGGAACTATTTTAAATGTTCCGATCACTTCTGAAAATCATTCTGAAATAGCTGCTGCTGTTATTAGTTTTGCAAAACAAAAAATAACGTCACCCTGAACTTGTTTCAGGGTCTCTTTATATGATGCTGAAATAAATTCAGCATGATGATTTACATTAAACACAAGAACACATGAATACACAAACTGAAGAAATAAAACTCACTCAATACAGTCATGGCGCAGGTTGCGGCTGCAAGATTTCACCGGCAACGCTCAGTATTATTTTAAAGACGAATGAAATTCAGAAAGAATTTGCTGGCTTATTGGTAGGCAACTCCTCCCGCGATGATGCTGCTGTTTTGGATTTAGGAAATGGCACTGCGCTCATAAGCACTACAGATTTTTTTATGCCGATTGTTGACAATGCTTTTGATTTTGGTCGCATTGCTGCTACCAATGCTATCAGCGATGTATATGCAATGGGTGGAAAACCTGTTTTGGCTATTGCTATTCTTGGTTGGCCTATTGATAAACTTGCTCCCGAAATTGCGGGACAGGTTGTTGCAGGAGGAAGAGCAGCTTGCGAAGCAGCGGGTATTCCCTTGGCAGGCGGACACAGCATTGATTGTCCCGAGCCGGTTTTTGGTCTGGCAGTAAACGGAATTGTCGACATTGTAAACCTGAAACAAAATAACACAGCACAGGTTGGTGATATACTTTTCCTCACTAAGCCCATTGGTGTTGGCATTCTCAGCACAGCCTCTAAAAAAGGTTTTCTGGAAGAAGCCGACAGAGAAGTTTCTGTCAAGAGTATGACCACCTTGAATAAAGTGGGTTACGAATTAGGCAAGTTAAAATGTGTTCATGCGTTAACAGATGTTACAGGTTTTGGTTTGCTTGGTCACGCAATTGAAATGGCTGAAGGCAGCGGCTTGACAGCAGAGATTGACGTAAGCGCTGTTCCTCTGATTCCTGGATTGGATAAATACTTAGAGAAGAAATCTGTGCCTGGTGGAACCAACCGCAACTGGGCAAGCTACGGAACAAAAGTTTCGGAAATAACAGAGCGTACCCGTCACTTGCTTTGCGATCCGCAAACAAGTGGTGGGTTGTTGGTTGCTGTTGCACCTGATGCTGTTGATGAATATCTTGCTGTTGCCAAAGCAGCAGGGTTGCATGATAGTGCAATGAAGCCAGTAGGAAGAATGAAAGCCAACGCAGAAAACCTTGTTAGAGTAATTGAATAAACCTATTTTTGTTTATCCATATAAAACTAATTTATGCACGCAGGTAAAAATTTCGGGTTGGGTGAAGCCATCCTCTGGACACGACATGATATTTACAAATATGTCATCATTGCTACTGTTCCAACAGTAATTTTTGAAGCATTTCATTTTCAATGGCTGGCATTGCCATGGTTGCCAATTGCTCTTATTGGCACAGCAGTAGCTTTTCTTATCGGTTTTAAAAACAATGCTACTTATGATCGTCTGTGGGAGGCTCGCATGATTTACGGAGCCATTGTAAACTCAAGTCGCACCTGGGGAATGATGGTGAAAACTTACATCACCAACAAGCATGTTCAACAGCCCTTAACGGCAAGTGAATTGAAAGCTGTTCACCAGCGCCTTATATACCGACATATTGGTTGGCTTACAGCCATGCGCCACCAATTGCGCCAACCCAGGGCTTGGGAAACAATGGAGAATAAAAACAATGTGGAATACAAACAGTTTTTCACCGTTCCTGAACATGAAATAAGTCTGGAAGATGACATTACACCGTTTTTATCAGCTGCAGATAAAGCATATGTTTTAAGTAAGAAAAACCGCGCAACTCATCTCATTACACAGCAGGCTGAAGATTTAAAAGAATTGCTGAATAAGGGATTGATAGAAGACTTTCGTCATATTGAATTGCAAGGTGTGCTTGCTGATTTATATGACCATCAGGGAAAATGTGAGCGCATTAAAAACTTCCCGTACCCGCGACAGTTTGCTACACTTAATCTATATTTTGTTTGGTTATTTGTTATTCTGCTGCCATTTGGTATGATGCAGGAGTTTGAAAAAATGGGTCATCATCTTACCTGGCTTACTATTCCTTTCAGCGTTTTGGTTGCATGGGTATTTCACACGATGGATAAAATTGGAGAGTCGAGTGAAAATCCTTTTCAGGCAGGAGCAAATGATGTTCCTATCAGTGCGTTGAGCAGAACTATTGAAATTGATTTGCGCGAAATGCTGGATGAAACGGATTTACCGAAACCTGTTGAAGCGAAGAATAATATTCTGATGTAAGCTGTTTAGCTTACAACTTTCCTTTTAGCGAAAAAATAAACCGGAATACCCAGCGCTACCCACACCAATGCAAAGCCTGTGTTACGACCATCGTAAATAATCAGGATAACGCAAATGGCTACTGCGGCAAGAATATACAGCGCAGGAATTAACGGATAACCGAATGCTTTGTACGGGCGCTCTGCATCCGGTTCTTTTTTGCGCAGCACAAAAATTCCGGCAATGGTTACAATGTAAAAAATCATAGAAGCAAACGTTGCATAGCTAACCAAGTCTTTATATGTGCCCGTTAAACAAAGTGCACATGCCCATGCACATTGTGCCCACAGAGCAATAGCAGGAACAGAAAACTTATTGAGTTCACCTGCTTTGGCAAAGAATAATTTCTCTTTTGCCATGGCATAATACACACGTGAACCGGCAAGAATTAATCCGTTGTTACAACCAAAGGTGGAAACCATAATCAGCGCAGCCATCAGGTAAAGACCGATGTCGCCAAATATCATAGAAGCTGCTGCAGCACCTACGCGATCCTTCACGGCAAACTGCATTCCCAGCCCTGAAACTTCAGTAGCAGTTGGACTTCCATGTAAAGGCAATAAAGAAAGATAGGCGATATTGGCCAACACATAAACAATGGTAACAATCAGTGTTCCCAGAAAAAGACTGCGCGGAATATTTTTCTTCGGGTCTTTAATTTCACCGGCAATGAAGGTAACGTTGTTCCATGCGTCAGCAGAGAATAGAGAATTAATAATGGTAGCACCCGCTGCACCAACTAAGGCAAAACCGGCAATGGGAACAACAGTAAGAACTCCGTCTTTGTATGTAGTAGTTGATGCTTCCCATGCATTAGTGAAATTAGCAGCAAGTGTATCGCTGTTGATGCCGATATAAATTCCGATAATGATTAACGCAAAGAGCGCCATCAATTTTGCAGAAGTAAAAAGAACCTGTATCACTTTTCCGCTGTTGATTCCTCGGGTATTGATATACGTGAGCAGCAAAATAATTACAATAGCACAAAGCTGCCCGTAATTAATGATGAATGAACCATTGGAAATATTCACCACTTCATTATTCAGTTCGGGAACAAAGACCGCAAAATATTTGGTGAAGGCAACGGCAACGGCTGCAATGGTTCCGGTCTGTATTACCGTGAAAACTGTCCAGCCATAAATAAAGGAAGTAAAATCACCGAAGGCACGTTGGATGTAAACAAACTGTCCGCCTGCTTTGGGCATCATGCCCGCCAGCTCACCATAGCTGAGTGCAGCCATAACGGTAATTACTCCGGTAATAACCCACAGCAGAATTAAATATCCTGATGAACCGACTGCCCGCGCCATATCGGAACTGACAATAAAAATTCCGGAACCGATCATGGAACCTGCCACAATCATTGTGGCATCAAGGAGGGAGAGCGAGCGCTTTAGTTCAGACATAGTTTACTTGTCTTCCTTATTCAGTTTGCTGTTTCTTTTGCTGTAGCCGAAATAAATTACAAATCCAATCAGCAGCCAAACACCAAGTCTCGCCCAGTTTGTCCAGCCGAGACCGTAGATCATAGCACCACAAACGATGATACCAAGAATAGGAACCAATGGAACAAACGGTGTTTTAAACTGACGTTTTAAATCAGGACGTTTAACACGCATGATCCAAACACCTGCACAAACAAGCATGAAGGCAAACAGTGTTCCTATGCTGGTCATGTCACCAACAATATCTCCGGGAACAAAGGCTGCAAAGGCTCCAACGAAAACGAAGAATATCCAGTTTGATTTGTAAGGTGTATGAAATTTAGGATGCACTTCAGAGAAAACTTTAGGCACCAATCCATCGCGGCTCATGGAATAGAATACACGCGATTGTCCCATCAGCATTACCAGAATAACGGAAGAGAAACCTGCAAGAATAGCAACGGTTACCAACTTAGCAAGCCAGTCATATCCTGTCATGTAGGTTTGAATAGCAAAGGCAACCGAGGCTTCTTTTCCGGTGCTTCTGAAATCTTCAACGCTGGCTATTCCCGTTAATACATAGGCAAACAAAATATATAACACGGTGCAGATTACCAGCGAACCAAGAATACCAATAGGCATATCTTTCTTAGGATTTTTCGCTTCTTGCGCGGCAGTAGAAACAGCATCAAAACCTATAAAGGCAAAGAACACAACTCCTGCTGCACCCAGAATTCCCATGATGCCGCCATAGTTATGGTCAACGCCCTGACTGTCGGTAAAAACAGAAGCCTCAGGAATAAAAGGTGTGTGGTTAACAGGGTTGATATAACCCCATCCCAGAATAATTACCAAAATCACAATAGCTACCTTGGTAATAACAATAATCCCGTTTACAAAAGCAGACTCTTTCATTCCGCGGATAAGCAGCAGCGTTAATACAAACACAATAAACAGCGCGGGAATATTCATCATTCCTCCAACTCCCGTAATCGGGTCTGTTTCAAAAGGTGAGTGGCTCCACTCATACGGTATTCGCATATCAATGTAGGCTAAGAGCTTGTTCAGATATTCGCTCCACGCGATACTAACCGTGGCAGCACCAATGGCATATTCCAATACTAAATCCCAACCAATAATCCAGGCGATGGCTTCACCCATGGTAGCATAACTATAGGTATAAGCACTTCCTGCAATGGGTATCATAGAAGCAAACTCGGCATAACATAAACCTGCCAGCGCACAACCAATACCTGCAACAACAAAGGCCAGCGTAACCGAAGGACCTGCATTGTTAGCAGCAGCAGCAGCTGTGCGCACAAATAATCCGGCACCTATAATAGCACCGATACCCAAGGCAATCAACGCACCCGCTGTAAGCGTGCGCTTTAATCCTTTTTCAGTGTCATCGGCTTCAAGAATTAGTTTGTCTAATGATTTTTTTCTCCAGAGGTAAGACATGGGTTATGTGTTATTAGGTTATAAGTGATATGATATTAATGACGGTTTTGCGAATAACAATTAACCAATAACGATTAACGGTTATATAGAAGGCAAATGTGACAAAAAAAACTTAGGAAGCAAGAAAAAAAATGGTAGCGGCAAAAAGCTTAGAATAAGATGCCATGCTTGGTATAGTAGAACTGAGTTTATTAATGCCCTCAGCGATTTCTTTTTTGGGAGGAAACAAATTCTTTTTGTCGCCAGTGAGTTCATTCTTGCTAGGAAACAAATTCTTCTTGCTAGGAATAATTTCTTTTTTGCCGGGAAACAAATTCTTCCTGACGGCAATGAGTTCTTTCCTGTCAGGAAACAAATTCTTCCTGATGTCAGTGAGTTCTTTCTTGTCAGGAAACAAATTCTTCTTGCCAGGAATAATTTCTTTTTTGCCGGGAAACAAATTCTTTATACCGCCAATGGGTTCTTTTTTAGTAAAAAGAAGCTCAGGAAGGTATCAAAATGTTGTTTTTTGCCTTTTTTATGCCAGAACGGCATAAAAACTACTTCAACTCCACCCCCTCAAAATACTCCCGCTGCTTCTTTGCCTTTTTGGGCATCAGCAGCATAATCAGGTTAGAGAGCGTGAAGGCAATAGGGGAGAGCACCAGCAAACCAATGGGCAGGTACCACGCAAATATTTTGGTCCGCACTCTTCGTTTAGGGTCGCCCGGGCCGCCTTTGGTAGAAATAAATTGTGCCCACTTGCGGAAAATAAACTTGGCACGCAGTTCAAGATTTACTAAGGTCTTAACCATCGATACTCCGCCCTGCGCCACTAATTTTTCTTGTAAACGCTGAAACTCATTTTTGTTCAACGCTTCCAAAATAGTGGTTCCAAAACGCGATGCTTCTGCTATTTCTTTTTCAGAAATACCCGATGGCGGTAAAATGCCGAAGTAGTTTTCTTTTTTGTTGTAGAACAGCCAGCCGACAATGGTTGCCACACTTACTAAGTTGGGTGCGCGGTCTATCAACGCAATGTTGCCTGCTAATTTTGCGCCTGCGTTTTTCAACATCAGCTTCACACTTTCCTGTGCGTTGAGCCACATGTTGCGCGATGCGCTTACGGTAATTACATTTTTTCCGTTCAGCAATTGCGCCCCTTCTTTGCTTTTTAAAAAACCTGTCAGCGGTTGCGAAGGCGAGAGAAACCAAACCTGACAACCCAGAATAATTAAATCAAACTGCTCTGAAGGATTTACTTTCAGAGTCTGCATCTCAATCGGCTTTTCTAAAACCGATTCAGGGAAAGCATCAAAAAACTCTTTGCTTGTCCACGGAAAAGGAAAAGGCTTTGCCGGCTTCAGTTCTTCGTAGGTAATAGAAACCGCGGGGTCGGCTTTCAGCGGAGTAAGTATTGAATCTAAAACCCTTGTCAACTGACCGGTTTGCGAATAGTGAAGGACAAGGATTTTTTTCATGATGTTTTCTCCCAGAAATCATAATAATTAAACCACTGCAGCGGATATTTCCGCACCAACTTCTCCATCGAAGATACATATTCTTTCAGTAAATCTTCATAACCATTTTTACACATACTTGGTTTTGTTGCCGATAAAGCATAATGTCTTTTGCTTGCTTTAAAGGCGTAAACAAAGGAATACGGCACTTTAAAATATGCCGCAAGATGAAAAGGTCCGTAAGGAAACAGCGCATCTTCGCCCAGAAAATTGGCCGAAACAGTTTTACTACCTTTTACAAAGCGGTCGCCATGCAGGCAAATAAGTTCATTATCGCTCAGGCGCTTTTTGATTTCAAAAATATGGCTCAGGTCGTTGGGCTTTATCACAATAATATTTACGCTTCGTTTGCCGGTTACACTTTCCAGTGTCTTTTTTATTTTTTCGTGTTCCTCATCAAACATCACAATATTAATGGGCATGCTCAGTCGCTTGAAAAGATAACCCGCCACTTCCCAGTTGCCGATATGTGAACTGATAAGAATGCCACCTTTACCGCCTTTGCCTATTTCAACAATGTTTTCTTCGCCAATAAATTCGTAGGTGAATTTATTGCTGAAACCGGCCATCACACAAACCTTATCAATAATGGTTTGCCCGAAAACGTAATAGTTACGGTAAACATTCAATCCTGATTTTACCGGACTATATCCCAGTTTGCGGAAATACTTATAAATATAAGGAGTTGCTTTTGGTGTGAAGAAAACAAAGTAAAGCGCTACAAAACGTAGCAGCGAATAAGCAGGAGTTACACCAAAATTTTTAAGAAGAAAAATAAAAATGCTGTAGCCGAGAACGTTGCCGCGGGTTTTTCCGTCCCAAGCCATTTTACTTAAGCAGGCTGGTTTACCTTTTGAATAATGTAATCGTAAAAATCCTGAAAGGTTTTGATGTTTACAAAATCCTCGCCTTTTGCTTTAAAGCCGAAATTATTTTCAATCACCACCACTAAGTCAACAAAATCCAAACTATCTAAGTCTAATGTTTCTTTCAGGCTGGCTTCCGGTGTTATTAAATTAATGTCTGCTTCAAATTCATCTACTAAAAAACCGTTTATTTTTTCAATGATTTCCTCGTTGCTCATATCTTCTTTTTACTTTACTTTCTTAACTATCAGTGATGAGTTTGTTCCGCCAAACCCAAAAGAGTTCGACAAAAATACATCAATATTCTTTTCAATTGTTTTAGAAACAATATTCAGTTTTGCTGAATCTTCATCAGGTGTTTCAAAATTGATGTTGGGTGCTACAAATGAATTTTGCATCATCAGCAATGAATACACAATTTCACTTGCTCCTGCCATCCAGCACTCATGCCCTGTCATTGATTTTGTTGATGTAACAGGACATTTTGCATCACCAAAAACTTCGTGAATGGCGCGTGCTTCAAACATATCACCGATAGGAGTGGAGGTAGCATGTGCATTAATGTAATCCACATCTTTCACGGAAATGCCTGCATCTTTCAGCGACATCTTCAGTGAGCGTGCAGAACCTTCAACACTGGGTTGTGAAATATGTCCGCCATTGCTGGAGAATCCATAGCCTATAACTTCACCCAGAATAGTTGCACCACGTTTTACAGCATTCTCATAACTTTCTAAAATCACCGTTGCAGCACCTCCGCTTGGAACCAGTCCGTCACGGTTTTTATCAAATGGGCGTGAAGCTTTTGTCGGCTGATTTTCACGAACAGAAAATGCACTGATACCATCAAACGCTCCCATGCTGTAGGGGTTTACTTCCTGACCGCCTCCGCAGATAACAGTTTCCTGCATTCCGTGTTTGATTAAAAAATAACCCATGCCAATAGAGTGCGAGCCGCTTGCACAAGCACCACTCACCGTAAAGTTGATTCCTTTCAGCCTGAAAATGGTGGAAAGGTTCATGGTTATTGTTGAATTCATGCTCTGAAAAATAGAGCCTGAGCCCATCAATGTTGTATCTTTTTTCTGGCGCATCACATCAACGCCTTCTATTACTGCTCTTGCTGTACTGTCGTTTCCGTAAAGAATACCTACAATGTTATTGTCCAGAAATGCATCGTCAATCTTTGCCATTTTCAGCGCTTCATCCGTTGCGAGAAAAGCATACTCTGCTTCTTCGGGCATGGAGTTGCGGAAGCGTCTGTGCAGTTTGTCTTTCAGATTTGGAACAGGCAGAATTCCGGTCAACGCTGAACGGAATCCCATTTCTTTACGAATGGCATCAAACCCAATTCCTGATTTGCCTTTGAAAAGCGAATCGCGCACCTCGTCCACATTCTGCCCGATGCAGGAATAAACGCCAATGCCTGTAATTACTACTCTGTTCATCTAGGTATAAAGTCCTCCGTTCACATGCAACACTTCTCCTGTAATGTATGATGCTTTTGGTGAAGCCAGGAAAGCCACTGCTTCTGCCACTTCTTCCGGTGTTCCGAAGCGTTGAGCAGGAATAATTTGTTTGTAATCTTTTTCATCAAACCCTTCTGTCATGTCGGTTTTAATAAAGCCGGGAGCAACTGCGTTTACAGTGATGTTTCTTCTTCCCAGTTCTTGTGCCAGCGCTTTGGTAGCACCAATAACACCTGCTTTTGCAGCAGAGTAATTTGTTTGTCCGGGCAAACCTTTTACACCTGAAAGTGAAACCACATTTACAATGCGTCCATAGCGTTTTGCTACCATGCCTTTAATAACGGTTCTGGTTACAAAGAAGAAACTGTCGAGGTTGGTTTTTATAACGCTGTCCCATTCTTCATCTTTCATAAAAGGAAGCAGTTGGTCTTTGCGGATGCCGGCATTGTTAATCAGAACTTCAACAACTTTGTCTTTGTTCTCGTCCACCCATTTACCAAGAACAGCTTCAATTTCTTCTCGTTTTGAAACATCAAATTTCAGCAGTTCACCTGTTGTTCCTTTTTCAATAACACTTTGTAAAGTCTCGTTGGCAGCGGTTTCGTTGCTTTGAAAATTGATAATGATGTGATAACCCTGTTCAGCAAGTTTCAGGCAAATGGCTTTGCCAATACCACGCGAACCACCTGTTACCAATGCACATTTCATAATTTAGAACTTATAAAAAACGCCTGCATCAATTGCAGGGTAGGTATTGGTTTTAGGACTTGGAGGTCCGCTACCTCCATTACCCTCAACACCTGTAAATGGAAAGGATACTCCGCCTGCAATATTTAAACCTATGTGTTTTCCGAAAATATAATCGCAGCCTGTAAGTAAGGCCGGACCGAAGAGCACATCGCTGAAATCACTTCTGTCGCCTGTATTATATAAGTAATATTCTTGATCTCGGCCCACCATGCCCAATTGAAAATCAACATACACCCATTTGTAAACAAATAATTTTACTCCGAAATCAAATTGTATTCTTTTTGCAAACGAGCCTGTGCTAACATAATAAAACGGATTTGGATAAACAC
Organism: Chitinophaga pinensis; assembly: GCA_945861685.1. Lineage (GTDB taxonomy): Bacteria > Bacteroidota > Bacteroidia > SXHM01 > SXHM01 > SXHM01. Next base: position 21,891 of record CAMAVO010000010.1, read on the forward strand.
CCAGCCCCACATGCAAACCAAAACCAACAACTCCACCTGTTCTAAATTGAAAACGTGTTCCCGCGCCACCGTAGCTGTTTCCGTAACCAGCGCCAAGTGAAACATATTTATCGTGCCCGTTCAGTTGAAATTTTGATTTGGGCTTTTCGGGTTGTTCTTTCTCTTTTTTATCTCCCTCAAATGAATAAACGTATTGATCTTCTTCCGTTGTTTTTTCCGGTGTTTGCTCCTGAACTTTGGTAAAGGCTTCTTCTGTTCCGTCCTGGTATCTTATGGAAATAACATCCTCAACTTTTACTGTGCGCACAGGTCCTTCCGGCTGGTCAAACTTCTTAAATTTGATAATTTCCGGAGTGATTTCTTCAACCTTGGCGCGATACTCTGAACCATCTTTCATATAGATGTAATCCTGTGCCTGCGCAGCAATTGTAATGAAAAAGAAAAGCACAACAGCACTTAGCTTACGAGAAAACATTTTTGAGTGGGTTTTCATTAAGAATTAGGTTTTTTAATTTGGTTAATTCTTCGTTGCGGGGCTTATCGTCTGTAAACTTAGGCGCAATTTTTCTCAGGTTTTTGAAAATCTTTTGTGTTGCAGGCGAAAGATTGGTTTCAAAACCAAGATAATCCACTGCCTGCAAGATGGTCATGAATTCAATTGCCAGAATTTCTGCCGTATTATCCACCACTTTTTTTGTAATCAGTGCAGCGTTTGTTCCCATGCTTACAATATCCTGATTGTCGTTATTATTAGGGATACTATGCAAATACATTGGATAAGCAAGCGTTTGATTTTCTGCAGTGGTTGAAGTTGCCGTAAACTGAATTCCCTGCATTCCGAAGTTCAGACCGAGTTTGCCAAGGTTTACAAAAGGAGGAAGTTTTCCGTTCAGCTTGTCATTGAGCAGATAATTCAGCTGACGTTCGCACATCATACTCATTTTAGCAACGGCAATTTTCAGCTTATCCATTTCAAACGAAACATAATCACCATGGAAGTTACCGCCATGATAAACGTTTTCGTTTTTGTGGTCAATGATCGGGTTGTCGTTGGCTGAGTTTACTTCATTCAGCAATACGTTTTCTGCATTTAAAATTGTGTCGTAAACAGGGCCAAGTATTTGCGGAACGCAGCGCAGCGAGTAATATTCCTGAACTTTATCTTTCAATACTTCAACTTCCACCTTTTTGCTGTACAGGTGATCTGGACGGTGACGAATGAGTTTGCTTCCCTTTAAAGCATGGCGCATGGTTTCAGCTATTTTCTTCTGTCCGCTATGGATTTTAGCATTGTTCAGTCCTTCCGAAAAATGGTCGTCAAAGGCTTCAACAATCTCGTTAATCATGGAAGAGGCAATAATGCTCCACGACAACAGGTTTTGTGATTTCAGAATGTTGATTAATCCAATTCCGGTCATTGCTGCTGTTCCGTTCATCAGCGCAATTCCTTCGCGGATATGGATTTGCAGTGGTTTAATTTTCGCTGCTTTCAACGCAACAGATGCTTTTACTTTTTTACCTTTGTAAAACACATCACCTTCACCAATCAGGTTAAGCGCAAACTGAGCAAGCTGCACCAAATCACCACTGGCTCCCACGCTTCCGTGTTCAGGTATGTAAGGGTAAATATCGTTATTGATAAAAGCTACAATGGTTTCAGCAAGGCTTTTGTGAATGCCGGAAAGCCCAAGCATCAAGGTATTTAAACGCGCCAGCATTACTGCCTTTGCATATTCTTCAGGCAATGGGTTTCCAAGTCCTGAGCAATGGCTGCGGATTAAATTGTATTGCAATGCCAGTTTATCCTTCTCACTGATGCGGTATTGCGCCATCGGTCCGAAGCTGGTGTTGATTCCGTAAATCAATTTATTATGTGAAAAATCATCAAGGAACTTGTGGTTTTCTTCCACATTTTTCAATGCAGACTTATCGAGGGCGATTTTGTCACCATCAAATAAAATCGTTTTAAAGTTTCCGAGATTTAAATACCTGTTACCTATTACTACCATCCTGTTTTTTCGAAAAAGGATGCAAGTTTAATGAATTGTTCCTTTGTTTGTAATCGTAAATTAACAATTACAAGGAAAATGATTTTAATCAATTAGTCTGTTTGTGGTTGTTAAAATTTAATTTTGTACAAAATTTAATGGAATGCAAATAGAAAAGACGGATGTTTTGGTGATTGGTGCAGGTCCTTCGGGAACTGTAGCCGCCTCTTTAGTAAAGAAAAACGGACTGAATGCGATTATAGTTGAGAAACAGAAATTCCCCCGCTTTGTTATAGGTGAAAGTTTACTGCCCCGCTGCATGGTTCATCTTGAAGATGCGGGTTTGCTGGATGCTGTTAAAGCGCAGGGATTTCAGGAAAAGTTTGGCGCGAAGTTTTTGAAAGGTGATAAAATGTGCGATTTTAACTTTTCGGAACAGTTTACAGAAGGTTGGAAATGGACCTGGCAGGTGCCGCGTGCTCAGTTTGATAAAGCGCTGGCTGATGAAACAGAGAAAAAAGGAGTTCCGGTTTATTACGAAACAGGTGTTGTGGATGTGCAGATGAACGGAAGCGAATCGCTTACCACAGTTGAAGATGCTAACGGAAACAAAAGACAGATTGAAGCAAAATTTATTATTGACTCAAGTGGTTACGGACGCGTGTTGCCTAATCTGTTTGATTTGAATAAGCCATCGAATTTTCCTGCGCGCAAAACATTGTTTGCGCATGTAAAAGATGTAAGGCGTCCAAATAATATTGACGGAAACCGTATCACCATCATTGCGCATCATACCGATGTTTGGATCTGGGTAATTCCATTTTCAAACGGAAATACTTCACTGGGTTTTGTTGGCAACAACTGGTATTTTGAAAATTTTTCGGGAAGCCCTGAAAAGCAATTCAGGGAAATGGTGGAAGAAGTTCCGCATATCAATGAGCGTTTTCGTGATATTGAGTTAGTATTTGAGCCCCGCACCATTGAGGGCTGGAGTATTTCGGTAAAACAGTTTTATGGCGATGGTTATGCCTTGACCGGAAACAGCAGTGAGTTTCTTGACCCCGTATTTTCATCAGGTGTAACATTTGCTACCGAATCAGGAGCAGTAGCTGCAAAACTTGCCTGCCGCCAGATTAAAGGAGAAATAGTGGATTGGGAAAAAGACTTTACCCAACACATGAAACAGGGTGTTGATACTTTCCGCTCTTATGTGACGGGCTGGTATGACGGCACCTTGCAGGATATTTTCTTCTCGCCTAAAGTGGATTTGAATATTAAAAAGCAGATTTGCTCGGTGCTTGCGGGTTATGTGTGGGATCTTGATAATCCGTTTGTGAAGAAACACAGCCGCGTTATTGGCAACCTTGCTAATCTGGTTAAGATGGAAGCCGGAGCACTTTAAAATATCGAATATCGAACAAGGAATTTAGAATTACGAAGTACACCTAACGTTCTAAATTCAGTGTTCCTTGTTCAATATTCAATATTCATTATTCACTTACTTTTTCCGCGCAGCGCTCGCCATCCATAGCGGCCGACACAATTCCTCCGGCATAACCACCACCTTCACCGCATGGATATAAACCTTTGATTTGAGGGTGTTGTAACGTCTGATTATCTCTTGGAATGCGCACAGGTGATGATGTTCTGGATTCGATGGCTACTATTACCGCTTCATTGGTTAAATAGCCACGCATCTTTTTGCCGAATTCAATAAAACCTTCCCGCAAGCGGTCTGAGATTGCTGCCGGCAAAACATCTTTTATCATCACTGACTTTACTCCCGGTTGGTATGAGGTTTCGGGTAGGGCAGGAGAGAGTATATTTTTTGTGAAGTCAACTAAACGCTGTGCGGGTGCGGTCTGTGTTCCACCTGCCGAGGCGCAAATTGCCTGCTCCAATGCCTGCTGGTATTTCATTCCGGCAAGCGGACCATATTTTTCAAATGCTTTGTAATCTTCAGGTTCAACGGAAACCACAATGCCTGAATTTGCAAAGGGGTTATTGCGCTTAGAGGGCGACCAGCCGTTGGTTACCACCTCGCCAGGTGCTGTGGCGCAAGGTGCAATAATTCCGCCCGGACACATACAGAACGAGTAAACGCCACGCCCCTGCACTTGTTGAACTACATTGTAAGGTGCGGCAGGCAAATACGGATGCCGCACATCGCAGTGGTATTGTATTTTGTCAATCAGTTGTTGGGGGTGTTCTACACGCACACCCATGGCAAAGGGTTTTGCTTCCAACAGAATTCCTTTGCTGTGGAGCAGTTCATAAATATCACGGGCCGAGTGGCCGGTGGCAAGGATGAGTGAATCGGCTTCTATTTTATCACCATTCTGAAGGGTAACGCCTTTTACTGTGTTGTCTTTTATCAGAATATCGGTCACCCGTTTTTCGAAATGAATTTCACCGCCTGCGTTTAAGATAGTTTCGCGGATAGACTCGATAATTCCGGGCAACTTATTGGTGCCGATGTGGGGATGCGCATCAATCAGTATTTCTTCGGTGGCACCGTGTTGAACAAATACGGAGAGGATGCTGCGGATATCGCCCCGCTTGTTGCTGCGGGTATAGAGCTTGCCATCGGAATAGGTGCCGGCACCACCTTCACCAAAGCAGTAATTGCTGTCGGGGCTTACGATGTGTTCTTTGTGGATAGCCGCTAAATCTCTTCTGCGGTCGCGCACATTTTTGCCGCGTTCGATGATGATAGGTTTTATGCCTTTTTCAATTAATCTAAGTGCCGCAAACAATCCGGCAGGACCTGCGCCTACAATGATTACCGGCTTGCCCTTGCTTACGTCAGAATACTCCTTTCGCTGTATAAAATCATCTTCAATTACTGCTTCGCCTTTGGCAAACACTTCAAAACTAAGGTTGACTTTTACCTGTTTGGAGCGACCATCAAACGATCTGCGTATTAATCTTGAAAATCCGATTTCATTTACATGAACTCCTGATTTTTCGGCAATGGCTTTTGCCAGCGCTTCATCGGAGGCGGCTGTTTCGGGGGGTACTACAAGGTCAATTCTTTTCATGGGTTTTAGGCAAATAGCCAATTAGCCAATTAGTTCCTATGTGGCTAATTTACTATTTGGCTATGTGGCTTTTCTTAGAAATTCGGTTTCAGTCTGTATTTGGCGTAGAAGTTATTGATGTGTTCTACGGCTTCTTCGGGGGTGTCTACCAGGCGAAAGAGGTTCAGGTCATCAGCGTTGATGTTGTGCTCTTCTTCCAGCATGGTGGTTTTTATCCATTCCAGCAATCCAGACCAGAATTTTTTGCCTACCAGTACAATGGGAAATTGTCCTACCTTATTGGTTTGTATCAGGGTCATGGCTTCAAAGAGTTCGTCAAGCGTGCCGAAGCCACCGGGCAGCACAATGAAGCCTTGCGAGTATTTCATGAACATGACTTTGCGCACAAAAAAGTAATCGAACTCCATCCTTTTATCGTGGTCAATAAAATCATTTCCTCGTTGCTCAAACTCCAGTTCAATATTCAACCCTACTGATTTACCGGCACCACGGTGTGCGCCTTTGTTGGCGGCTTCCATAATGCCGGGTCCGCCTCCGGTAATAACTCCAAAGCCTGATTGTGTAAGTTTAAAGGCTATTTCTTCGGCTAAGGTATAGTGGGGGCTATCGGGTTTGGTGCGGGCCGAGCCAAAGATGGATACGCAGGGACCTATGCGGGCAAGTTTTTCAAATCCATCTACAAACTCGCTCATGACTTTGAATATCATCCATGAGTCGTTGCCCTTTATTTCGCTCCAGTCTTTTTCGCCAAAGGCTGAGCGTATTTTTTCTTCGCGTTCTTCTTCGTTGGTCATAGGTGGTTGTTTAGTGGGGTAAAGGTAGGGGAAAGTTTAGTGATTTTCATTTTGACACAGTTTATTGAGCAGTCTCTGGACACTCGCCAGTAAAGATTCGAAGGCTCCTTGATACCGCGTGAAGGTTCCTTGTCACCGCGTGAAGGTTCCTTGTCACTGCGTGAAGGTTCCTTGACACTGCGTGAAGGTTCCTTGACACTACGTGAAGGTTCCTTGACACTGCGTGAAGGTTCCTTGACACTGCGTGAAGGTCCCTTGGCAACTAATTAACCCCTAAAACCTGCTCACTATCCCAAAGTGTATTTTGCCCGAGCGAAACTCAATAGGATTATTAAACTGTTTGCCCAGCGCATAGGTAAGTGAGAAAATACCGATTTTGGTTTCAAAGGTAATACCCGCGCCAAAGCCAAAGGGCCTATCGAAGACACGCTTGCCGCGACTGGTATTCTCGTAATACGCCCCGTCAAAAAAGGTAAAGAGGTAAGAGTTCTGCTCTAGCAAAAAGCGGTACTCCACCGTGGCAATGCTGTAGAGCGAAGCAAAAATACTTTCCTCGTCAAAGCCCCGCAGGGTTTTCAGACCGCCAATGCGGGGCAGCTCATTCTGAAAAAGGTTTTGGTTAATGAGTGTAGCCGCCTGCAAACCCGTTTTTACCGTGCTGCGGTTGCCGATGGGTATGTAGTATTCTGCAATCAGGTCGGCATTAATTTGCAGGGATTTCAGTTTAATGTTTTCATAGGCCTCGGGATTTATTTTGGCGTTCTGCCGGATGGTTTTATTTCCCGCCCTGATGTTGGCATTCAGGCGCACACCTTTGCGGGGATTAAAGCGATAGTCCAGCTTCTCAAACTTGCCCCCGATACCATAGAGCAAGGTCTTGACATCGGCATACTGAGGCAGGGTAGTAATATTATCCAAACCATAAGTGCTCAGTAGGTTAGAGGTCCGGCTGTCGATAAACACTTTAAGGTAGTTTCCCCCGCTGAAAAGGTATTGCAAGCCACCCGCCATGTTGATATTGATGAAGGTAGTATCGCGCTTGTAGAGGTCAAATTTAAGGTCAACTCCAAATGGCGTATTGAACAGAAAAGGATATACAATCTGGGTTCGTAAATCCTGTGTTTGGGCTTGAAGTTTTCGCCAATTAATAGAAACCGTTTCGCCCCTGCCGAATGAGTTAAGTAGGTTCAGTTTCAAATCTCCCGTAAGCAAAACCTTGCCCGTTTCGGCATTGTTGGGCATAACACCAATAATGCCGTCAAACTGACTGGCACCTTTTTTATCTAAGTAAACAAACAGCTTAGCTTTATCTTTGCTGAACACCGCCTGCGGGCTTTGGGTTTCGCGCACAAAAGCCAGTTCCTTGCTGCGGATAGAAATTTTGCGCACCTGGCTCTCGTCATACAAATCGCCCGGCTTTATCCCGAAATAGTTGAAGAGGTAAACGGGGCGCACCTTGGCGTTGCCTTTTATTACCACGCTGTCAATCAAAAACAGTCCGTTCTTTTTTAGGTTCAACGAAGCTTGAAGTTTGCCATCCGTTATCCTCAAACTGTCTAACTTAACCGCAGCAAAGGGATAGCCGTTGTTTTCGCACCACGCAATAATGCGCTTCTGCAAACGGGTAACACTTCGGAAAAAGATTGGCTCACCAAAAAACACTTTCTCACGGAAGTTGGAACGGCTCAATATATCTTCCGTCACGTTTCCGGCTTTAATCGTAGCCCAGCGAAACACCTCGCCCGTAGTAATCCATGCCTTTAAATGCAGTGAATCAATCTTCACAGAACTGTCCACCTTTGCACTCAGGTAGCCGTTATCATTCAGGCGGAGGATTATGTTTTGCAGCTCACGCTTCTGGGCGCTGTCGCTTACAAACTCATTTTTAAAGCCGGTTATCTTCCTGAATTGTTTTTGCGGAAGAATGCTATCGTTGCGCACCAGTTCCAGTTCAAAGAAGCGGTATTGCGCTGAGGAGGTAAAGCTTAGGAAGCAGGAAAGAACAATTAAAAAAACAGAATGTTGCCACAGATTCACAGATTTTAGTTCTGTGCTTTTAACGTTTTTAATCTGTGAATCTGTGGCAACCATTTTTTCTTTACAATTCAAACCATCCAGTCAATCTCCCCAATTCCTTTACTGCGAAGATATTCATTCGTTTTTGAAAAATGCCTGCACCCGAAAAAACCATTGTAAGCCGAAAAAGGGGAGGGGTGTGCCGCTTTCAGAATAAGGTGCTTGTCAGCATCAATAAGCACTTCTTTGTTTTGCGCAAATCTGCCCCAGAGAATAAACACAAGGTTTTCTCTCTTGTCCGAAAGCTTTTTTATGGCGGCATCTGTGAAATTCTCCCAACCCTGTTTCTGATGCGATCCGGGAGTATTGGCGCGAACCGTAAGCGTTGCGTTAAGGAGCAATACGCCTTGGTCGGCCCACATCTCCAGATTTCCTGTTTGCGGAATGGGTAAACCCAAATCAGCATTTATTTCTTTAAAGATATTAACCAGTGATGGTGGTTTGGCAATTCCTTCGGGTACAGAAAAACTTAATCCGTGTGCCTGTCCATCGCCATGATAAGGATCCTGTCCCAGTATTACCACCTTCACCTTTTCAAAAGGTGTGTGGTTAAAAGCCGAGAAAATCTTGTCACCGGGTGGGAATACCTTCTGAGTTTGCTTTTCCAGTATTAAAAAATCTTTAAGTTTTGTAAAATAATCAGCATTGAATTCACCGGAAAGTTGTGTTTTCCAGCTTTCGTCAATTGAAGGATTAACGCTACTCATGTTAAGAAATTGTTTTTTTTGAAAAAATGTTAATAACCTTTAGTTCATTAAATGCGTATAAACATACAATAAATTTACTTTTGCACCCGTTATAATTACATGAATACTCACACACAAAACACCTCACCCTTGAAAAAAGTTGCAATCATTCTTGTTGTATTAGTTAGCTCAGCAATGATTTTCGCATCCTGCAAAACTCACGAAAGTTGCCCTGCATACGGTAGCATTGAGAAACAGAATGTGAAAGGGTAAGGCGTCATCGCTTTAAATTGCTTTCTACAAGTCACGCTCATAGCGTGACTTTATTTGTTTTATGTTTTGGCCTAAAAAATGTTGACTAAAAAAGTCAACATAATGAAAGAACAACGCATTAGTGTTACTATCACAATCTCTGCTATAACCTAGAACAACTCCACTTTATAATGCAGTTCATGCATAATTAGGTTTACTGCCGTTAAAAAGCAGTGTGTACCATAATAGCTGATGACAAAGGCGGATGCTGTATTTTATGTTTTGCCTGATTTGCGACAACAAATAAGGGTGTGATGTCGATTCGCCAAGGGTGGTAGCAAGGTAAAAGGCTGACTGTGTGTTGGCGACACTGTTTCGCTGTTGTTTATCAAAATATATTTCTCATCGGCTACAAAGCTGTGAAACAATACGGGCTCGTTTTCATTTGTATCCAATGTTCCGGTAAAGATGACCTGATTTTATTCGCGCAGCACCTGCAACTCAAAGAAGGGGCTATGCGGTAGGGATCTTCTGCGCCTTTGTTTATGTGAAAGCCCAGGTCGCGGTATTCTTCGGTCATAACGGATACGCGCTTGTTTTCCACATCTTTGCTTTTTTGTTTGATGCCGCCTTTGGTACCTTCCAGTGTATCGCGTGAAGCGTGGTGTAAAACAAATCTACTTCCATTTATGTTACTGGTATAGTGGGGTTTGCCTATGCAAAGGGAGCAAGCGGTTTCGCCCAATACTTTTACTACATTTACCCGTGCAGTTTTTGCTCCATTATTAAAGGCTTGTGTACCTACGGAAAAATGGTAATGTAGTTTGGTGTTTTTTTCAAATCCGGCAACAATTTGTATTTGCGAATCTCATTTATTTAGTTTGGATATAATCAACACCAGTATTTGATCAAGGTTAAGGGTTTGCCCTCTGCGCTTTTTCATTTGGTGTATTCATCTTCATTCGCAATATGAAAGGGATGGAAACGGTAATAGAGCATAGTCCAATCGGAGATCATCGAATTGTTGGTCATCATTTTAAGCAGGCACGCATGGCGGTAGTTGCTTAGTTAAAGTGCCTTTTTATAATTCTCTTTCGTGAAATATTAACTAGGTGAGATTAAATTAGTGATTTAACCTAGTTTCAACCAAGTTTTATAACTATATCTAAATGCCTGATTATAAAATATTTAATATATATTGTTCGACTAAGCTCAGGGTGACAACTAAGCAGCTTCTGTTTTCTCTTCTTCCAGCAGTTGTTTCTGGTAAAGTTCGTAATAAGCACCTTTGGATTGCATCAGGTCTTGATGCGTTCCGCGCTCAATAATTTCTCCGCCATCCAATACAATAATAGTATCAGCATCTTTTACCGATGAAACACGGTGACTGATGATCACCGAAGTTTTGCCTTTCATGATCCTGCGCAGATTGCCCAGTATTACTTCTTCAGTTTCGGTATCCACAGCACTCAAACAATCATCAAAAATAAGGATGCGAGGGTTTTGGATAATGGCGCGGGCAATGGAAACCCGTTGCTTCTGTCCTCCCGAAAGGGTGATGCCTCTTTCGCCCAGCATGGTGTCAAACTTTGAAGGAAAATCTATGATGTTGTCATATACCGCAGCATCTTTTGCTGCCTGCTCTACTACTTCTTTCAGGCTGCCCGAAAAACTTTCTTTCTTAATGCCAAAGGCAATGTTGTTAAATACATTATCCGAGAAGAGGAAAACCTCCTGCGGAACATATCCTGTTTGTTTGCGCAATTGATAGAGGTTACTCTCGCGTATGTTTTTGCCGTCAATAAAAATGCTGCCTTGCGTGGTATCATAAAGGCGGGTGATCAAGGCGGCAATGGTTGATTTTCCTGAGCCGGTGCGCCCGATAACGGCTAATGATTTTCCGGGCTCTACCTTAAACGACACATTCTTCAACGCCTGTATTCCCGAGTCGGGATAAACGAAACTCACGTTATCAAAAAAAATTTCGCCTTTAACCTCGGTTGGTTGTGACGAAGGGTTTTCTATTTCAGGTTTCAATAACATAAATTCGTTTATCCTGCGTTGCGATGCAGCAGCACGTTGGATAATGGATGTTACCCACCCCACTGCGGTAAAAGGCCAGGTAAGCATGTTGATGTAGATGATGAATTCGGCAATGTTTCCTGAAGTTATCTTCCCTGCAATAACCTGTTTCCCGCCAATGTAAATGGTAAGCAGTGTGCTCAGCCCAATAAGCAAAAGCATAATAGGGAAGAAGAGCGAGTTGATGCGCACCAGTTCCATGCTCTTGTCTTTATACTCGTTGGTTTCCTTAATAAACTCCTGCTCCATTTCCTTTTCGCGGGTGTAGGCTTTTATTACCCGTATGCCCGAAAACGTTTCCTGCACAAAGGTGGAAAGACGCGACAGCTGCGCCTGAACCTGTTCGCTTTTTTGGTCTATCATGGTGCTTACATAATAGATAGCGATGGAAAGAAAGGGGAGTGGCAGCAGCACAAATAAAGTCAGTTCCACATTTACGCTCAGCATGGCCCAAATACACAGCACAGCAAGCACCACCAGGTTAATGGAATACATAACTGCCGGACCCACATACATACGCGCACGGCTTACATCTTCGCTGATGCGCGCCATCAGGTCGCCCGTATTGTTGCGCTTGAAAAAGGCGAGGCTCAGGCGCTGGTATTGCTCATAAATATCGTTCTTCAGGTCGTACTCGATGTGGCGCGACATGACGATAATCGTTTGGCGCATAAAGAACATGAACACTCCTTTCAGCAAGGCAAGCGAAATAACCACCATCCCAAAAATCAACAGCGTTTTATCCAGCAAATCGCCTAAGGGACTTTGCATTTTAAAACCATAGAAAAGATTATAAACGCTGATGGTTTGCACCACCACATCCAGCGCATGACGAATAATCTGTGCCGGAAAAATGGCAAACAGATTAGAGATGGTTACAAACAGAATGCCCATGATGAGCAGTCCTTTATAACGAATAAAATATTTATTGAGGTAGAAGAGGTGTTTCATTCAGGCAGAAGAATTAAACTTCTTTCAATAGTCTTGATGAATGATGCACACGTAAAATTGCAACTTCTTGTTTTGATTTTATTTTGTACACTATTCTGTAATTTCCTTCAATCAGTTAACGGATAGTTTCATTCTCAAATTCAGGGACTATTCTTCCACTTACCGGAAAGGTTTCGAGTTGACCTGCGCGTTCGGTAATTTTCTCAACAACCCTCCATGCATATTGTTCTGAGTCGATTGAGATATGCTCGTAAATGGATTTTAAATCTTCAATGGCTAATTTAGTCCAACTTACTTGCGCCATTCTTTAATTGTTGCTTTTACTTTGCTGTGTGGTATTGTATTTCCTTCTTCAGCCTGCTTCAACCCTTTCTCCACTTTATCAATAAAAACAAGTTTTTCCATTAACTCTTCCAGATCAAACTCTTTTGGAAACTCGTTAATGGTTTCCAATACTTTATCACGTTTCATGTTTGTATTATTTTGTTTGCACAAATATACGCCTTTATAAAAA
>CAMAVO010000011.1 GCA_945861685.1 Chitinophaga pinensis
CTCCTTGTTCTTGCTGTCCACATAAAGGGCACTCAGGTTGCTTGCATTCAGCAATGGCTGGCGCACTGCATATTCAGCACCGGCATTTAATGTTACACCGTTAAAAATTTCGCGGCCCCAACCGACATTTGCATAGGTCTTTTCAAAAATTTTCAGATAATTTTTTTCTAAGAAAACAGTGTAAAGCGTGTTGATAAAAGGCGCTATCGGATTTGCCTCATTATACTGACTTACAAATTTGCCAAACTCAGCACGGATATTCATGCGGTTGATGGCATTGAAGCGGTAATTAAACCCAAGCTTGCCATAAAATTTCTGACTGCTGAAACCGTATCGGAATGTGTTATCAATGCGCAACCGTTTCTTCAGTTCTTTGTGTTCCCACTCCACACTGTAAGTTGGGTTCAGAACAATTCCTTCAACGGTGTTGAACTGCAAAATCTCAAACAGTGTGGGAATATTCCAGTCAATGTTTTTGAACGTATTCCGCATGGTGTAACCGAAAATAAAATTAGAAACACGGTACTTATTTTTCTTCGTGTCAATGGAATCCATATACACTTTACTTTCTTTTAAAACCTCCACACTGTCTTTCAGTTTATAATCCTGAACTTCAAGCGGAGTAAGGGGAACAAGGCGCACATCGTTCCAGTATTCTTCGCTGCGCTTGTTGGAGTTTTCTTCCACTTTTACCTTCTCGGCTTTAAAGAATTTTTTGCTGAACTCAGGCCCTAAATCATATTTGGAATACACTCCGTTGAAATAACCGTTGCCTTTAAATCCGAGCAGCTTTACATCAAATTTGAAATTGAAATTCTGCGTTCCTTTCATCCATACATCATTGGTAACGGGAATGTAAACCTGTTTTATTTTCAGCGTGTCGAGAAACTCAATGTTAGATTCGCGTGTCAGGTAAAACTCAATGCTGTGTATGCGCCAGGTATTTTCCTGTATGTAGATAAACCCGTTGTAAACAGGCGAACCTTTTACGCGCGGAATAACTTCAATCTTATTTACAAGTACCGTGTCTTCATAAAATGCACCCACCAATTTGTAGCGATAATGCAGCATAGCCGAAGGTGCTATGGGCGAAATAAAATTACGCTCGGCAAAACTTACCTCAATGTTGGGTTCATAAAAGTTGAAATCAAAATCAATAGCGCTGTTCCATGTAAAGGCCTGCGACTTGCCGCTAACCTTTGAAGAAATAACTGTTTCTTTTCGCTTGTTCGGTGCTTCAAAATGCAGACGCGAAACCGATTCGCTCAGGTAAACAATTCCGCTGCGGTTTTTGTCCAACCCGTCAATTTCAATATTGCGCCCAAGAATACTTTTAGGAACATTTTCGGCATAGTTCATTCCTTTGATGTACACATCGCAGGAGTATTTTTTTACCTGTTCTAAGTAGAACTTACGCTTCTGCTGTGCCTTGCGGATTATTTCATTTGCCGGGTCTTCGCCATTACCGTTTACATTTGCTTCTACCAATACTATTGCTTGGGGCTCCATGATAACATCCAGTGTAACATCCTCCCCGCGTATCTCCATATTGCGTGTTTCAGTACGGTAACCGATGTAGCGAAACACCACGTGATAAAAACCATCTTTCAGTTCCAGAAAGTATTCACCGTTAATGTTGGTCATGGTGCTTACGGTGGTACCTTCAATATTAACGGTAAGAAAAGCAAGAGGTTCATTCTTCTTATCAGAAACACGGCCGCTTAGTTTGGCTGCAAAGGCAGTACCCGAAAAAATAAGGGCTGAAAAAAGGATTACAAGTTTTCTGATAATCATTTGAAAGGCGGTAAATTTAATGATTAACTCATCAAACGTTTTTCTTGAGTAAATAGGTTATAAACTCTTTACTTTTTTCTACCTTTCGCAAAATTTAAAATACTACAAATGAAAAAACTATTACTCTTTTCTCTTTCCATTTTCTCGTTCTCTGCTTTTGCACAAATAAGTATTGACCTAAGCGACATAGCTGCTATTGGCGATGTTATCAACCGCAAAGCTGATACACTTACACCTATTACCGGTCCCGGTCCGGCAGGTGCCAACCAAACCTGGACAATGACTACTATAAGTTCAAATACTGCTTATATCTTAAACGAAAACACTTCGGTAGTTACAGTTGCCAGTACACCTTATGCTGCACAGTTTCCAAGCTCTAATATTTCAATGACTAACGATAATGCAAGCTACGTTTACATCAATCAAAACAGCACAACCATGACCACACAGGGCGGTGCAGGCGATTTGTTAATGTTGGGCAATACCATTGTTGCTCCTTTAAATCCTGATTTAAAACTTCACAACTTTCCACGCACCTACAACAGCAACTTCACTGATAATTATGCTGTTGATATTACCATAAACGGAAGCGTTATTTCTCCTTTAGTGAGTCAGGTTCGTTACAAACGTGTGGCAACAGTTACCGATGTTACTGATGGCTGGGGTTCACTTACAACACCTGTCGGAACTTATAATGATGTGTTGCGTGTAAAACGTGCAGACCATGCGAAAGACACCATCTGGATATTACCAACAATCGGGTTTCCTCCTGCATGGTCGGTTTTCAGCACAAAAGATGATACTTCTTTCAGCTATCAATGGCTGGGAAAACAAATGAAACTTGCAGTTGCTGAACTGAACTACGATAGTCTTGACCAACCTAAAACATTTAAATGGACACTAACCCCTCCCCTTTCTGTTTCTGTTAATGAACAAACAGCAAACATGAGTGCTGAAGTTTTTCCTGTTCCTGCATCTGAAACTGTTTCACTCAGATTAGGAAATGAATTTGAAGCAGGTGAATATTTCTTCACGGTTTATGATGTTGCAGGAAAAATGCTGATGCAGGAGAAAGTGTATGCAACAGCAAATTCAACTTATAATTTCTCGGTACAGAATTTACCGCAAGGTATATACGCGTGGCAGTTTATGGACAGAAACAATCTGCATAAAGCAGCAGGAAAATTAAGTGTAGTGCGTTAGTGCACCACACTTAATTTTAGCGTGGAGGAATTAACACGACAAAAATAAATTCCCGAACTCCATTGCGAAACATTCAATTGAAAAGCCTGCTTGCCGGGCTTTTCAATTTTTCTGCTTTCTGCTAAAATCAGTTTGCCACTTAAATCATAAACGTATAAATCAACTTCAGTTTCATCACGCAGAAAAAAACTGAGCGTTGCGTTTTCACTTACCGGGTTTGGGAAAACCGTCATTTCTGTAACAGAAGTATTTTCTTCTACTGATACTACTCCTGAATTAATTGCGGCACCTGCTGTTGCATTGTATGCGTACTCAGTGATAGTGAACGCCACATAATCGGCTGAGATTTTAATTTTTGCCCAACCATAATGGGCCGCACCACTGATATTGAATTTCAAACCGAGGTAACGGTTAAATCCATCAGGCCAATCTGCATCTTCCATAATTAATGCATGATTTCCTCCCATTACTCCTTCATCTACAAACGTTGAAGCGCCATCAATAACTTCATTGGAAGAAAGTGCTGAAGGGTATCCTGTAATTGCAGGGAAGCCTGCATAATAACCTATAATTGAATCCTGATTAGAAAGACCTGTTGCCTGGACAATATCAATTCCTCCATCGGTAGTTTTTTCAATCAGGAATTCAGGAATTCCGTCATTATTAAGATCCAGTTCATATTGTGAACTCACCAACGAGTCAGGATTTACATCGGTATAAACAACCTGTGCTTGTGTATTAAAAGCAATAAACAAGAAGAAAATATAAAGTAGATTTTTTTGCATGTGATATATGTCAGTTTATAAGTTGACCGCTGTCATTCATTTTGTAAATGAATAGAACAAATATTGCAATAAAATTAATAACCCATGAAAAACATACCCCTGCGTGAAATTATGTCAGCTGCAACCATTA
The DNA here is from genome assembly GCA_945861685.1 of Chitinophaga pinensis. Lineage (GTDB taxonomy): Bacteria > Bacteroidota > Bacteroidia > SXHM01 > SXHM01 > SXHM01. The sequence goes on from CAMAVO010000011.1 coordinate 3,913, forward strand.
CAGTTGACATCAACAACAAAACAGAAGATGTAAAAAAACTTTTTGAGCATCATCACCTGCATCACATTCCGGTAGTTAAAGACGGAAAACTGGTGGGCATCATTAGTCTTACCGATTTCCTACGTGTTACACTGGGCGCTGAAATTGTTGAGAAAGGAGAAACCTTTGACAACGAAGGAATCAATAAGGTAATTCTTGATTACTTAACCGTTGAAAAGCTAATGACACCTAATCCGGTTTCATTAAGCCCTGATTCAAAGTTGTCTGATGCTATAGTATTATTTAAATTAAATATGTTCCATGCAATTCCCATTGTGGAAAATGAAAAAGTGACGGGAATTGTTTCCACCCTTGACCTTATAAAATACATGGAAAAATTTCTGGAGTAAGGAGGAATAAAATAAATCCGTATTTTCGGGCATCATTAACCCATAAATTTATTACGGACGTGAAAAAAATTTACTCTTCATTATTAGTTCTTTCAGCAGTAATTCTGTTAATCTCTTCCTGCAAGAAAAACGATTCAGTTTTAGGTATCTATAAATGTGATATTTATAGTGGCAATGATACTATTAACCCGCTTGTGTGGAGTGCATCAAAAGAAACGATTGCAATTCATGCAGGCGCACCTGTAAATATTATTGGAAGAGATAGTGTCTCTACGTTGATAATAAATATAAACGGGTTAACTGATCCGGGTGTTTATCAGGTAATGGACAGTACTGCAAGTTATGTCAGTTATACTGACGGTTCTGGAACTTGGGACGAATATAAAAGTCTTTACGGAAGCAGCGGGACTATAACAGTTACAGAAATTAACGACACAAGAATTGCCGGCACTTTTGATACTATTGTTCTTTCGAACTCATTTGTCAAAAAGACTTTGAAAAACGGTGAGTTTAATATCGAATTTCAATAAGCCTTTTCTGCAAAAGCAGTTTCAGGACTTTCTACTGTCGATTGTGCTTCTTTACTGATTGCTGAGTTTTCAGTGGTAGCAAGTTTTTCAAATGTTTCGTGATATTTTTTGTGGTTGGTTCCCATCCATTTATCCCAGAAATTAAAATACAAACCATAATTACAATTAGTTAAACTGTGATGCATATTATGATGCGTTGAGGTGTTATTAATTCCCAGCACAGCATGTCTGGTAAAGCCTTTTGGATACATTTCAAATCCAAGATGACCCATCACATTCAATGCTGTCATAAAAAGCAGAAAGATTAAAATTGCAATCGGGTGCACCGGAAAAAGAAAAACAATGAGCGGCAAAATTGCTGCCTCAATAAAACCTTCAATCGGGTGAAAGGAAAAGGCAGCCCAAGGAGTTGGGTTCAGTGAATGATGATGAACTTTATGCACTAATGGAAACACTTTTTTCATGTGCATAAAACGATGCGTCCAGTAGAAATAAGTATCATGAACAAAAATCATGGCCAGAATACTGAAAATAAAATAGGCTGTTCCGTAGTCAGCTATTTTTGTATACAGCTGCGTCCAACCATGCCGTGAAGCCCAGACAACAAACATTCCGTTGATACCGAAAATCACCATGTTAAGCATCGAGTACTTTATCTCATAAAAAATATTTTCCTTGTCCGGAAACTTTTGTTGAATTCTCTTATGCAGCCATTTGTTTTTAAAAACAACATAAAATAAAAGATACGCCAACCCTGCAAACACAATATAACGGATGGTGCTGATGGTGAAAATGGCGATACCCTTTTCAATAATATAAGAAAACGAAGCAGAGGCTTTCATAAAAGTTGACCAAAATTACGGATTATTTAGTCCAATTCTGCAAATTTCAACCTTTGTGAAAACTATCCAATTATTTACTTGTTATATAATGGTTCAGCGCATACATTTGCCACCGAAAATTTCATTATTTCTTAACATCCCTATATGAGTTCATCAGGTCTTTTTAAATCTTCAATCGGCAAAAAAATCATCATGGGTTTAACCGGTTTATTTCTCATCACCTTTTTAGTTGTGCACGCCTCTATAAATGCTTGTATCTGGTTCAATGACGGTGGTGAAACGTTTACCTTTTATGCTCACTTTATGGGCACAAATACGATTGTTCATTTTATTGAAGCCGGTCTGTTCGTGGGTTTAATTCTTCACATTGTTGATGGTTTGTTGCTCTGGAAACAAAACCGCGATGCCCGTCCTGTTCAATACGCTTATAATAATCCTGGCAAAAATTCAACATGGTATTCACGCAGCATGGCGCTGCTGGGAACACTTATTCTCCTTTTTCTGGTTATTCACCTGTACGATTTCTGGGCACCCAACCGCGTTGAGTATGTTACAACAGGTGAGGAAAAAGATCTTTTTCAAATGATGCAGGAACGCTTTGAAAGCCTGCCCATTGTACTACTTTATTGTGCAGGATGTTTTTCTCTCTTCTGGCATTTGCTGCATGGCTTTAAAAGCGCCTTCCAAAGTCTGGGGCTCAATCATTCGAAATACAATAAGGCTATTGAAGTGGCAGGAATTGCTTTTTCTATCATCGTTCCTGCTGTTTTTGCGCTGATGCCTATCAGCATGTATTTCAATTTGGTTCATTAATCTTTCAATATTCAAGATAATATGTCAACTCTTAATTCAAAAATTCCCGAAGGTCCTTTAGATAAAAAATGGTCTGACCATAAAGACCATATTCGTTTGGTAAACCCTGCCAACAAAAGGCATATTGATATTATTGTAGTAGGAACCGGTCTTGCCGGGGGCGCTGCTGCCGCTTCGCTTGCCGAAATGGGATACAGTGTTAAAGCCTTTTGCTTTCAGGATAGCCCGCGCAGAGCACACAGTATTGCCGCACAGGGCGGTATTAATGCTGCAAAAAATTATCAGAATGATGGTGACAGTACCTTCCGCTTGTTTTACGATACCATCAAAGGTGGCGACTACCGTGCACGCGAAGCAAATGTTTATCGTCTTGCAGAAGTTTCTGCCAATATTATTGACCAATGCGTAGCTCAGGGCGTTCCCTTTGCACGTGATTACGGAGGTTTGCTGGATAACCGCTCATTTGGTGGTGTGCAGGTACAACGAACATTTTATGCTCGCGGACAAACGGGACAACAATTATTGCTTGGCGCTTATTCTGCAATGAGCCGCCAGATTGGAAAAGGAACCATTAAAATGTATAACCGCCACGAGATGCTGGATGTGGTAGTTGTAAATGGAAAAGCGCGCGGAATTATTGCTCGCAATCTAATTACCGGTGAGATTGAACGCCATTCAGCACATGCTGTAATTATTGCAACGGGTGGTTACGGAAACGTATTCTTCCTTTCTACCAATGCAATGGGAAGTAATGTAACAGCTGCCTGGAAGATACATAAGAAAGGTGCTTTCTTCGGAAACCCTTGTTACACACAAATTCACCCTACCTGTATTCCGGTTTCGGGCGACCACCAGAGTAAACTCACGCTGATGTCTGAGTCATTACGTAATGATGGAAGAATTTGGGTGCCTAAAAAGAAAGATGATAACCGCAAACCAACTGATATTCCGGAAGAAGAAAGAGATTATTATCTGGAAAGACGTTACCCTGCCTTCGGAAATCTGGTTCCGCGCGATGTTGCTTCACGAGCTGCCAAAGAGCGTTGCGATGCGGGTTACGGAGTAGGAAAATCGAAGCTTGCTGTTTACCTTGATTTCTCGGATTCAATAAAACGTTTAGGAAAAGATGCTGTGGCTGCAAAGTATGGCAACCTGTTCCAGATGTATGCAAAAATTACGGACGAAGATCCTTATGCAACTCCGATGCGTATTTATCCTGCGGTGCATTACACCATGGGAGGCATCTGGGTTGATTATGATTTAATGACCACTGTTCCGGGATTGTTTGCATTGGGTGAAGCTAATTTCTCTGACCATGGTGCAAACCGCTTGGGAGCTTCTGCTCTGATGCAAGGTCTGGCTGATGGTTACTTCGTTATTCCTTATACTATTGGTGATTATTTAGCTGACGATATCCGCACCGGAAAAATCTCTACCTCAACACCTGAGTTTGATGAAGCAGAGAAGCAGGTGAAAGAACGCTTGAATCATTTCATCAATAATAAAGGCACCAAACCTGTTGACCACTTCCACAAGAAGCTTGGAAAAATTATGTGGGACAAATGCGGAATGGCGCGCAGTGAAAAAGGGTTGAAAGAAGCCATCGCAGAAATTGAGGAGCTGAAGAAAGAGTTCTGGAAGGATGTGCTTGTTCCGGGAAGTCTGAATGAATTCAATCAGGAGTTGGAGAAAGCAGGTCGTGTTGCAGACTTTATAGAGTTAGGGGAACTGATGTGCAAAGACGCTCTTAACCGCAACGAAAGTTGTGGAGGACACTTCCGTGAAGAATACCAGACTGAAGAAGGGGAAGCAATGCGTGATGATGAAAACTACGCATATGTTGCTGCCTGGGAATACAAAGGAGAGAATGCAGAACCACAATTGCATAAGGAAGAACTTAAATTTGAAAACATCAAAATCGCACAACGTAGCTACAAGTAAATTGAAAACCGCAGCCAAAATATTAAAGCCTAAAACCGAAGTGTTTGACTTTTCGGGCAAAGATGTTTTGGATAAAATTATCAGTGGAGTGGTGCGCATAGCCGACCCTGATAAGATTATTTTGTTTGGGTCAAGGGCAACGGGTAAAGCGAGAAAAGACAGCGATTATGATATTCTGGTACTTAAGAAAAACTGCAATCAGAAAACGTTGCTAAATGAAATCTATTCAAACGGAATTGGTGCAGGTGTTCCTGTTGATGTATTAGTGAACACTCCTGAACGGTTTGAGGAATTGAAAACAAAATTGTTTTTTGTTTACAGCGACATTGCAAAAAACGGCAAAGTGATTTATGAAAAACAGAACTGACGCAATAGGGTGGTTGGTTTTTGCTGAAGCTGATTTGCAGGTGGCAACAACTGCAAAAGTTTCAAAGAAACTGAAATACGCTTTCCTTATGTTTCATCTGCAACAATGTGTTGAGAAAACCTTGAAAGCAGTGCTTGTATTTTTCGCGATTGATTTCAGTAAAACACATGATTTGGAATATTTGTTCAGCTTAATGACCAAGAACAAAATTACTATTCCTGTTAAAGTAAAAGAAGCACAATACCTCGGGCAATATGCAGTAATCACAAGGTATCCGGGTGATGATATTGAAGTATCAAAAAAAGAATTTACTGATGCTGTGAAAACATCAAAAACCGTTCTGAAATGGGCGAAAACAATTATTCAAACAAAGTCTGATAAACTATTCTGATATGAATCTACTACTCAAAATCTGGCGCCAGAAAGGTCCGAACGAACAAGGTAAAATGGTTGATTACCCTGTAACTGATATTTCAGAAGACATGTCTTTTCTTGAAATGCTGGACGTATTGAATGACCAGCTGGTTGTAAAAGGGGAAGTGCCTGTGTCGTTTGACCATGACTGCCGCGAAGGTATTTGTGGTATGTGCAGCCTCTATATTAATGGACAGGCGCACGGACCTGAAAGACTGGTAACCACTTGTCAACTGCACATGCGCTCATTCAAAGATGGTGAAACCATTTACATTGAGCCCTGGAGAGCAAAGGCTTTCCCGGTGGTGAAAGACCTTGTTGTTGATCGCGGAGCATTTGACCGCATTATGAATGTGGGTGGTTTTGTATCTGTAAACACAGGCGGAGCGCAGGATGCAAACTGTTTGCCTGTAAGTAAGGTTGATGCCGACAAAGCATTTGATGCTGCAACCTGTATAGGCTGTGGTGCCTGCGTGGCAACGTGCAAAAACTCTTCGGCTATGTTGTTTGTTTCTGCTAAGGTTTCGCAACTGGCTTTGTTACCGCAAGGTAAAATTGAAGCACAGGAGCGTGTACTGAACATGGTGGAACAAATGGATGTGGAAGGTTTTGGAAACTGCACCAACACAGGTGCGTGTGAGGTGGAATGCCCTAAAGGAATTTCATTAGAGAACATTGCGCGTATGAACCGCGAATATTTGTCGGCTGTGGCAACGGGTGAAGAGAAGAAAGAAATTACAGGCGGGTTTTAGAACTACTTCAGCACTACCCTTCCCAGTTCATCGGTAGCAATTTTGCGTTTGATGTCTAACAGCAGTTTGTGCTGTTCCAAAATCTCCATTGTTTCTTCTTCGGTTTTGGCTGTAGCAAACTGTTCTTCTGTTTCGCTGATGCGCTTCATCAGGCGTTTTACCTTAAGAGAGTAGATGGAGTGCTTTACCGATTTAGGAATTTGTCCTTCTTCCAGATTGGTGTGTATCTTATGTTTTTCAAGCCATTTGGGACTTAGTAAGTAAGGACTTGAGATTATTCCTGCTGCAAATCCGCTTATTCTCTGGTCGGGGTTTTGCACATAAAATTTATCATCGGGGATGATATTTTTCTCGATTGCTTTTCCGGCTTCATTGAAGATGAGTTGGTAGAGCAGGTTCTCGAAATACATGTTATCGGCAGTTAAATCGTGGTAGATAAACTCGGCAACGGTGATGAGTATCTCCACTTCTTCGCCCGTTTCATTCAAGGTTTTTGCGGGCATCACGGCTTTGTCGCCAAAGGTTATGAGTTGACGAATAATATCACGCTCCTGTTCTTCGTAATCGGGTTCCACTTTTTCTGAAACCGGTTGCTGATGCTGATACTGTTCTTCGCTTTCGGGAATTTGCTGTGCCTCTTCTTCCTTTAAGGTTTTGGTAAAGTTTTTTCTGCGTGTTTTATTCAGCTCGCTGATGAGCAGTTGCTCATCCACATTCATGATGCGGCTGCACTCGGTGGTATAAATGTTACGCGAAATGGCATCGGGAATTAGGGAGATGGTTTCCATGATTTCGCGGATAAGACCGGCTTTGGCTATGGGGTCGTTTTGTGTGTCTTTTAATAGCAGACCGGTTTTGAAGCCGATAAAATCTTTTGATTCCTTCTTAATGAATTCCTGCAACTCTTCGCCACCCACTTTTTTAGAAAACGAATCGGGGTCATCGCCTTCGGGGAAGAGAACCACCTTCACATTCATGCCCTCTTCCAGCACCAAATCAATTCCGCGGAACGATGCTTTGATACCTGCGGCATCGCCATCGTAGAGGATGGTGATGTTTTTGGTGTAGCGTTTTATTAAGCGTATTTGCTCAACGGTAAGTGATGTTCCCGATGAGGCCACCACGTTTTCGATGCCTGCCTGATGCATGGAAACAACATCGGTATAACCTTCTACCAGCAGACAATTGTCGTTGCTTACAATTTTATTCTTGGCGAAATAAATACCGTACAGCACATTGCTCTTGTGGTATATCGGGCTTTCGGGCGAGTTGATGTACTTGGCAATTTTTTTGTCGGTGCGCAGGGTGCGACCACCAAAGGCAATTACGCGGCCCGAAACATTATGGATGGGGAACATAACCCGACCTGCAAAGCGGTCGAGCAAACCACCATCATCGCGCTTGATGCAAAGGCCTGTTGCTTCCAGGTATTCGGCTTTGTAGCCCTTTGCTGTGGCGGCTTCTGCCAAGGCTGTCCGTTTTTCGGGACTGTAGCCCATCTGAAATTTTGCAACAATATCGGCAGTAAAACCGCGCTCAATAAAGTAAGGCATTCCAATGGCTTTGCCGTCTTCGGTTTCCAGTAAAGTTTCGGTGAAGAATTGCTGCGCAAAACCCGAAACCAGCATCAGACTTTCCTTCTCATTATGCGCCTGAATTTCTTCGGGACTTTCTTCTTTCTCCTCTATTTCAATGCTGTATTTACGCGCAAGAAAACGCAGCGCCTCAGGATACGTGAGGTGCTCGTGTTCCATGATAAAGTTAACGGGGTTGCCACCCTTGCCGCAGCCAAAACATTTGTAGATGCCGCGGGCAGGTGATACATTGAACGAAGGTGTTTTTTCGTTGTGAAACGGACAAAGACCAAGCAGGTTGGCTCCGCGTTTTTTAAGGCTTACAAAATCCCCTACAACCTCTTCAATTCGGGCTGTTTCAAATATTTTGTCTATCGTATGCCTGTCAATCAAAACGGGTTGTTATTGTCCGGGAGGTGTTGCTTTTTCTTCCTGCATTTCCTTAGGAATTTCAATGCCTAATTTAGCAAATATTTTGTTGGTGATGTTATCACTTTCAGGACCGAAAAGAATAGTTGAAACTCCTGTTGAAGTGCTTTGGTTAAGCACGTAGGTATAGCCTTCTGCTTTGCTGATATCGTCAATTGCTTTTTGCAATTTGTCTAATGACGGTGCAATTAATTCCTGTTGCATAGCCATGAGTTGCTGTTCCTGAAGGGCTTGTTTTTGGCGCAGGGAGCTGTCTAATTTCATCAGTTCTCTCTGGCGGTTTTCGTCTTCGGCAGGAGTTAGTTTATTTTGTTTTGAAAGGTTGGTGTATTCATCCACCTTCAGTTGGAAATAGTTTTCTTCCACCTGCAGGGTCTTTTCTAATTTGCCGGCATAGATTTGAAGATCCTTATTCATCTGCTGCGTTTCCGGCATGTAGGCCAAAATCATTTCTACGTTGGTATAGCCAATTTTAACCTGAGCTAATGCGCCCTGAAGTGTAAATACTGCTGCTGCTAGTGTTGCAATCAAAAATTTCATTCTCATGTTCGTTCTTTTATGTTGGTTTATTTTTTTTAGGGATGCCAAAGGTAGAATTATTTCCTTTCAGCGCAGAGATTTAGGCAATAGGTGTGCCAGAGATAACAGAGCCAACTGACTGCCTGATTTATTTTAGAAACTGAGTACGTGAAAGAAATTGCTGATTCATTGTACGAGATTCCTCGCTATCGCTCGGAATGACAGAAGTTTTTGATAGGATTGGCAGGGTGAAAGGCTTGGCGCGCGAAGCGCGCCAAGCCTTTCACCCTGCTTTGTATTAAGCCGCAAATTGTCATTCCGAGCGATAGCGAGGAATCTCATTGTTTATTACTATGAACAGAGGTAAAAAAACTGCTCTGCCCCCTACCCCAAATCAACCTCAAACTGCACCACTACTCCGCTGTTGTTTACAGCCGTTAGGTGGCGGTGTGTTCCGTAATCGCTGATGCCAAAGGCCGATGCTTTGATGTGCAGTTTACCTGCGTTTACGCTTACCTGTATGGCTGTGCTGTCGGTGCCGTTAGGAGTGGTGGCAAGGTAAAAGCTAACGGCAAAGGCGGGTTCAACTACATCTGTGGTAATTTCAAATGCCAGGTCATCATCGGCCACAAAGGTGCGGGCAACAATGGCTTTGTTTTCTGAAAGGGCAAGGGTTCCGGTAAAGATGGTTTGCTGCAGGTCGCGCAGGGTGGGCAGGTCGAACAGGGCGTTGCATATCGTTTCGCGTTCCTCATAAAAGTTGTCGAGGATAAATGCCATATCGCGGTATTGCATATCCATAATGGCTATGCGGGCAGTATCAACCCCTCCGCTGTCGAACTTGGTGCTGGCCTTGGCACCCTCCTGTTGGTCACGGGCGGTATCCAGTATCAGGTAGGTGGCATCAACATCTGTTTTTACGGTTAACAGAGCAGGGTCGGCACCAATATTCTGACTTAGTGTCTGATAAGCATTTACCCTGCTGGTAATACCGCTCTGGTTAAAGGGTTTGCGTCCGCCAGGGAATATGCTTTTGTAGCGTGGTGTGGTTTTAGGGTAAACCACTTGTATGGCAACATCCCATGCATCTATTTTGGCATAGGCTATGGTGAGCTGCTGACTTACGTTCAGGGTTTCGCCTTCCTGAGAGCCGCCCGCGCTTTTCCAGTCGTTATACTTCTGCACAAAGTTAAGGTGCAGGGGGTGGTAGCGGTTGTAGATGGGTATAAACAGGGGATCATTGCCCTGTGCCATCAGCAGGGCGGCATCATGATAGTTAGAGAGTTTAAGAGCTTTAAGAAAGTTGGTGTTGGTGTTTACTATAAACTGATTGTCAATGTATTTCCAGGTGCTTTCCATGGTGTTAAAAATTAATTGGGTTAGTGATTAATGTATGTAGTTGTGCTTAAAAAAGTTGGTTGGCTGCAAGTAACGCTCGTTACTTGGGTTGAAAAACGTGGTTGAGTGTCGGTAACGCTCGTTACTTGGGTAAAATAACGTGGTTGGCTGCAAGTAACGAGCGTTACCGACATAAAAGAGGCTTATGGATAGCAAGTAACGAGCGTTACTTAGACAAAATGACAGACTTGGAGTGCACAAACGTTCGTTACTGCCATAAAAGAGCCTTCGGCAATGCAAGTAACGAGCGTTACCGACACCCAACCATTTTAAGGGTTGGCTACCTGAAAAGTAATTGCTGTTGCCGAACAAAACTTGCATGCCTTGGCGCATTGGTTATTGAATGCAGCAAAGAAAAGCATGAAATGAACGTGCAAAATTGCGACAAGTCGCAGTTTTTATATCGGCCTTATTTTTATCAGGGGGTGCAAATCTTCGGGTATGGTTTCTACAATTTCGCTAAACGAAACCAAGCCAAACAATATTACATAAGCCACCGCCCCGTGTTTGGTGTTTGTTTTGGTGTGGTTGCGCACCTGCCTTACATAGATGTCAGAAGAAGACTTTGAGCGAAATACAACATCAACAGCGAGCTTTGAACTCATGTCGGCTATCATACATAGTGCAGCTTTTTTTGCCATATCCTCCAATGGCAATTCAAGATAATGTGGTTTCATAATAGTTTAGTGGTTAAGGTTAAACAATCGGTGGGTTGCAGTATCAAAAATATAAATTTGGTCATTGGTAAAAATAAAAAGAGCGGCTGTTAGCCGCTCTTTTTATTTTTAGTTCGTATCTTAATTAGAACGGAGCCAACACCAATCCAAAGTTGAAAGGTGTAACCCAAGGACCTTTGCCGTTTTCAAAAACATTTGAAAGGGCATAATAGCCGTAAAGCGAAATTTGTCCGTAACCAAAACGGAAGGTTGGTCCGTAGTTAAGGAGGTTAAGGTTATCAATGGGATATGATTTTGTTTTAACCTTGCTGTCCTCGTATTTGCTGTGGCTTTGCACCAAGAGGCCAAATTTAAAGCCTGCTGCTATGTTCCATCTGCGGTAAGCTTTATCTGGTTTTGAGCGGAAGCGCAATTCAAAAGGAACGGTAAGATAGCTCATAGATACTTTGTTGCGTTTGATATCACTGTAAACCGAATCGGCATAAGGAACAAGTGATGTAACCCCTAAAGTGTCTTTAAACTGTGCGTTGGAAGAAATATTCTGAGCCGAGAAACCCAAACCAAGAGCAAGGCTGATAGGGCTGGTTCCAAGCGGCATGTCATACATAACTGCAGCATCAAAACTGCGGCTGCCTGCAAATTTCACATTCACACCTGTGGGTGCGTTTAGCCAGTTGGCGAAACCTGCACCAATTAAAATGCGGTCTTTAGCGGCTGCAGGTTTTTTCTTTGTTACTGTGCTGTCGGGCGGGGTTGCAACTGCTGTTAGAGCAAAAATAAAGGAGGCAGTTAATACAAATAGTTTCTTCATGTCATTTTTTTTGAGCGAGCAAAGATAGTATTTTCCCTCTCCTTTGGAGAGGGCAGGGTGAGGCTTTATTTTACCTCCCATTCCACTTCCACATCCCAGTTGCTGCGGACATTTACTTTTTGAGGATAGAGGATAATTTTTTCGGCCTGGCGTTTCTGTAAATAATTTCCGGTGTCCCATTTGCCGTTGTTGTTTTCATCAATCACTAAGCGCAGGCCATAGCTTTTAGGATCTAAGCCTTCCACAGAAAATTTGTCATTGCCTGTTGCCGGCTTTTCAAAAACGATGTTGTTTTTATCATCCGTCAATTGCAGAATATACTTCTCGGTCTTTGCTATCACTGTAAACTGAACATTGCCGAAATAGCTTTTTGCCTGTGTGGTGAAAGTGATTTTTATACTGTCGTTTTTGAGGTCAAAAATGTCAGTAACCGTAGCGGGAGGAATAAAGAGTTCATACTTCTTCTCTTCTTTCCATTTATAACGGATAAGGTATTTTCTCAATGCCGGATCTTTTGAATCAAGAACAAACTGAACAGGAACACTGTCTTCTTTCAACACAATACTTTCAAGCACATAATCTTTTACAGGATGATTGAAGGTGATGTAAAAATCCTTGGCAGCATTGTGGGTTGAGGCTGCTTTACTCTGTTCTACCAATAGTTTGAAAGGTGTTGTCTTTTTTGCACCTTTTGCCGAGCCTCCTTGTGTTTCAATTTTATCACTGCGTTTTTTCAAAGCAAGTTCAACGGTGTCAAGTACTGTTCCATTGTCGGATATTTCAAGTTTAAGACTATCCATTTCCAGATCGCTTAACCATAAAATAACAGTATCGCCTGTTACGCTTTGCTCCTGAATATTCCATTCTTTTTTGAAGGATGTATTAAGGGTGTTTAACACCAACTTCCCGGGCTTTTTATTGAAAATAAAAACCAACTTGCCATAGTACTCACTGTATGCTTTCTTGAAATACTGTTTGTTCTTTTCTTCTTTGAAAATAAAGAGTGGCAATGATTTTTCAACTGACTTCTTCATTCCTTTTTCTTTAGGAAACGAATCTGGTTTAGCAACAGGAATAGAATCTGATTTCAGGCTGTCCGCTTTTGTCTCTTTTGCTTTTTCAATAAAATACGGTGAAACCAAAGTATCAACGAAACCAATCTTTTCTTTGTCAAAATCATCGTAAAAAAAACTTGAGTTCTCATCCTTTAGTGCCACTACTTTAAATTTCCCTGACTTGAGATTATCTAAAGTAAAATTTCCTGAACCATCTGTCTTTGCATAGTAATAAGGCAGTTTAAGAAATGGGATTGAATCGGTATTCTCTTCATACAATAAAACCAAAACCTCTTTTTCATTTTCAAGCGTTAAGGCATTTCTCACCGTGCCGCGCAGTGACAGGGAGTCAATAAAACTGCCGGTAGAAAAAACATAGGTAAAGCCTTCCAACGGATTATTTTCGTTGATGTCGCGAATGGCACTTCCGAAATTCATGGTATAGGTTGTATTAGGCAACAACGCTCCGTTGAACTTTACAACCACATTTTTGCCTTTGACTACAAATTCCGGCAACGATTTCAATGGAGGTGAAACAATCAACTGAGAACTTATATCGTTCAACTGAACAAATTCATCAAACGATATAACAAAGGACTTCGAGCTAAAATTCAAACTCTGGTTTTCCGGAACAAGCCCCAGAATTTTAGGCGGTGTTGTGTCTTTATCACCACCCGAAGGCGTAACTATGTTTGCACAGCCGGTTATCAGAACCAGCAAAGAAACAATAAGACCTGAAAAAAAATTATTCACCACTATCATAAATCAAAGAGGCTTGTTTTGCCTTTGCAAAACAAGCCTCTCTTGTTTGATTCAATTTAATAACCTTAGTTCTTCACTACTCTGCGAACAATAGTCTGTTCACTTGTTCTGATAGTAAAGATATAAACACCCTGTGCCAAATGGTTCAGGTTGTAATCTCTGCGAAGATTTTGAGTGTTTTTCACATCTTCAACATTAATTACAGGCTGACCAAGTATGTTGGTCAACTCTAAACGCATATCAACTGGTAGTTCAAATCCTACATTCATAGTGAACACTCCGCTAGTTGGGTTAGGGAAAATATCTAAGTTGTAGTTCAGATCATTTTCTTCAATACCAACGCAAACACAGGTATGTTCAATTACTGATGATTGACCAACACAACCCCACTGATCGGTAACCTGCACATAATAATTTCCGCTCTCCGTTGCATGGTAGGTTTGGAAATTCCCATTAATCAATATAGAGTCACCATTCAAAAACCACTGGTAAGAAATAAAACCTCCTGAGCTTTGGAATTCATCCTGAATAACAGTAACAATAGGCATTGGATCGTGAACAGTTATAACCATTCCTTGACCTTGCAGAATTTCGTCAGCGCAGCCGTTAGGGTCTTCTGCTGATACACCAATGTTTCCGTTTTGGTAAACATCAATACAAGAAACATTCGCAGAACCTGTAGACCACAAAATAGTAGCCCAGTTACCAACTACACAAAGTGTAACGGTATCACCCATACAAATCTCAGTAGGCGCTCCTGCAGGAGAAGTAACAATTTCAAGAATTGGAGGATGGTTGATAACAGCAAGCACTTCTCCGGTTCCTATACAACCATTAGCATCTGTTACATCAACCGAAACGTTTGCTGAGTTATAAATTAACACTGTTGAGTCATCTAATATAACCAAGTCAGAAGGAAACCAATCGTAGTTTACATAACCACCCGGAGCAATAATAATTGCCGAGTCGCAAACTGCAAAGTCAGCTCCTAAATCAATTACAGGACTTGGAATTACATTGATATCCTGAGATACTGATGTAAAACATCCGTTTCCGTTATCAACTGTATAGGTAATGGGGTGAGTTCCGTCACCAATACCGTAAGGGAAGAATAAATCACTGGTAATTTCTATTCCATTATAATAGGCAGTAAATTCACCTCCGCTAGGACTTTCACCACCTAAGCCCGGTAACAAAAGCTGATCAACGTTTTCGCAAACATTAGCAAATGCACTGGCAAATGAAGGAACTATAGTTTGTGTTACAGCAAATGTAAGGGGCTGTGATGTTCCCGTACAACCGTTTGCGTCTGTTACAGTTACGGCTACAACATCATTATGTGCAAGTGCTGATGTAGAATAGGCATCAGGAGATCCTGGTATTGCAGGTGGACCATTTATAAAGAAATTAAATGTATAGGGTGATACACCACCTGTACCAACGCCAAGGAAATCAATTGTGTCGTTTTCACAGATAAGAAGATCTGGATCACTAGCAAAAATCGTAGCTAACGGAGCTCCAATATCACTGATGGATGCACTCACCTGATCTGTGCAACCATTGAAATCTGTAACAATAACTGTATAAACACCTGCAGGGATACCTGTAATGTCTTCAGCATTTGGTAGCCCTCCGTTCCAAGTCCAGTTGTACGGTAAAGTTCCGCCATAAGTATTGCTGGTAATGCTTCCATCACTCAATCCGCATGCAGAAGGAGGTGTTACTATGCCTAGTTGAAGAAACGGAGTTGGGTTAACAATATACTCAATTGCTGAACTGGTAGCAGAGCACAATGCGGTATCAAGACCTACAACAGCCACACCCTCTCCGTCTTGCAGCGAACTTGTTGTGAAAGGATTATTAGTACTTACTACTACACCATCAATATAGAAGACATAAGTTGTTGCACCGGTTCCTGTAAAAGTTACTGTTTCACCTTCACAAATTACACCATCATTATCGCTGCTTGTTAATGTTACCGGAGATGAACCTACATCGCTTAATGAAGCTGTTACATCGGCAGAACAACCTGATGCATCAGTTACTTCAACATGATATGGTCCTGCATAAACCCCTGAAATATTAGGAGCATCCGCATAGGTTGTATGAGTTAAATCCTGATTCCATACATAATTGTAAGGGGATGTTCCACCTGCAGCGGTTACGATAACCAAACCATCCTGAGCACCGCAACTTGTAGGGTCTTGCTGAGTTGTAATAGAAACTGTTGGAGGAGGATTAACTGTAACAGTAATTTGCGCGCTGGCAACTATGCAATGGTTTGCATCTGTTCCTTCTACATAAATTACATCTCCATGAGTCCATGTGTTTGATTGATAAACATCATTAGAACCCGGAGGTCCCTGAGAAACTCCGTTTATGAAAAACTGATAAAACAATGCGCCTGTTGCAGTATAGGTTATCGATTGACCTGTGCAAATAGTGTTGTCAATATCACTACTAACCAATACTACGTTTGGACTTGGAATAACTGCTGTTGTAAAATAATTACTTGTTGCAGTACAACCGTTAATGTCAGTTCCTGTAGCAATTACAATATCCCCATCAATTAATCCTGTTGTTGAGTAGATATTATTTGTTCCCGGACCCTGAACAATCGGACCGCTTTGATAGAATGTATAATCAACAGAACCTGTAGCCGTAAAATCAACATTTTCACCTGAGCAAATCATACTGTCCTGGTCACTGCTGGTAAGTGTCACAGGAGCGGCTCCCGGGTCACTAAGCCCTGCAACAGCCAAATCAGAACAACCATTCTGATCGCTTACAGTAAGAAAATAAGCTCCGGCAACCAGATTATAAGCAGCAGATGACGTTTCAGTAACATCATGAGACCATGAATAAGTATAAGGAGGCAATCCTCCTGATACTAATCCCGAAGCGTCTCCATCATTCAAACCACATTGTGACGGGTTGTTAGAAGACATTGTAATAGCCGGATTTGGATTTACAGTCATTGTTAAACCCAATGTTGTGTAAGAACAGAAATTAAAATCCAGCGCTTGTACATGAACAATATCTCCATTATTTAATGTATTAGTTGTCCATGGATTTGACGTAGATACAGGAACGCCATTTACATAATATGTATAGAGGTATGAGCCGCTGGCAGTGAAAGTTACATATTCACCCTGACAAATAATATTATCCTGATCAGAAGAAACAACTGATGCTGGTGTAGCACCTGGATCGTTCATTGAAACCGAAACTAAATCACTGCAGCCATTTTGGTCAGTTGCTCTGATAATATATGGTCCTGCACTTAAGTTGGTCATTAATGTTGAACTTGGCGCTCCATTCAATGTCCAATTATATGGAGGTGTCCCTCCGCCTCCAAAAACAGAGATGCTTCCATCAGAAGCACCGCAGGCAGATGGTGTCGTTATAAAGTTAAATCCAACTTGTGGTGAAGAAAAAACGTTGATGGCAATACTCGCACAACTAGTAGTATTGCAAGGTCCTTCTGCTCTTACATAATATGTAGTTGACGAAAGCGGATTAACATTTATTGATTGCCCTGAGCCAACGAGTACTCCCCCACAAGCTCCATTATACCAAAACCAATTTGAAGCACTTCCTAAAGAACCACCATTTACTGTTAAAGTAGTAGCTGTACCCTGACAAATGGATGTGTTTGTTGCAGTGACAGAAACCGGATCGGTAGATAATGTGTTAACAGGAACGGTAACAGATGCACACGCAGTTGTTGCACATCCTCCCTCTGCTGCTACATAATAAGTTCCGGTTTGTGTTGGCGCTCCACTGATAGTAGGTCCTGTTCCAACCTGAATGCCACCATTTCCTGTTCCACACCCTCCTACATACCAAACCCATTGGGCATTCGTTCCAAGCGAACCCCCTATCACAGAAACCGCAGCTATTCCACCAGGACAGACTGAAGTAGGATTAGCTATTGCAGCAGTAGGCGCTACTGAAGGTGTAATGACATTAATTACCTGATTTACCACACATGCGGCTAATGTGTAACTTATGGTATAAGCCCCAAGCGTAGTTGGACAAAATGTATTACCTGTAAGGCCATTATTTGGGGTTACACTCCATGTTCCGCCTGCCTGATCAGCTGTTAAAGTTACACATTGTCCGTTGCATATATCAGCAGAAGAGGATGTAATTGTTGGAGAGCATTGCTTGTATTGCAAAATAGCTGAGTTTGCAGTACCTCCACCCTGATATCCAAGGCAATTGCTTTTGTTTACCATTACATCTAAAGTTCCGGTAAATGTTGCTACCCATTGGATACTTGCCTGCTGCGAAGGATTACAATCAAAGCCATTATTATCATTAAAAAAAACAGGGCTTCCTCCATTATAACCTGTTAATTGAGTATTCCAAGTCGATCCGCAAGTGCTGATACAATACTGCGCACCTGCAACTACCGACATTGATACATACTCATCACTTCCTACGCTTGTTTGTGCGTAAGCACCTCCGCAAGGAGGTGCACCAAGATTAGCAGCCTGATAAATTGATTTAGCGCACTGAGCCTGCGTTTCAACGCTATTCAGGGTTAGAATAGAAACGATTAAAATGGTTAAGGAATAGTAGATTTTTTTCATTGCTTTTTGTAAATATTTTTTGCCTTTTCTATATGATTTCTATCACTTTTTTTTGGAAAAAGGAGCGGCAAGATATAAAATATTTTAACTCGTCATGAAAAAATGAAAATTTATAGGGTAAAACAGTCTGACTGACTATTAAACTGTTATTAAGAATTGTTGATTAAATAATATAAACATGTGAAATAATCAGTTTCTAATTGTATTATTTTTGGCAAGTTTAAAAAAGCATTCAACCAATCAAATAACAATAAGTTAATTATGAGAATTGCAGTTGTAGGTTCCACAGGACTTGTAGGTACACAGATGATGAAAGTGCTGGAGGAAAGAAGCTTCCCTGTCACAGAGTTTTTTCCAGTGGCTTCAGAAAAATCGATAGGAAAAGATGTTGCTTTCAAGGGAACTAATTATAAAGTAATCGGAATGGCTGAAGCTGTTGCCTTAAAGCCTGACATAGCTATTTTTTCAGCAGGCGGAAGCACTTCACTGGAGTGGGCGCCAAAGTTTGCCGAGGTAGGTTCAACAGTAATTGATAATTCTTCTGCATGGCGTATGGACCCTACAAAAAAATTAGTAGTACCAGAAGTGAATGCACACGTGTTGACCAGCGCAGATAAAATTATTGCCAACCCAAATTGCTCTACCATTCAGATGGTGGTTGCACTAAATCCGCTTCACAAAAAATACAAAATAAAACGCGTGGTGGTTTCTACTTACCAAAGTGTAACTGGCACAGGAAAAAAAGCAGTTGACCAGCTATACAACGAGCGCGATGGCATTCAGGGGCCGATGGCTTATGCTTACCCTATTGACTTAAACATTATTCCGCAGATTGATGTTTTTCTTGACAACGGCTACACCAAAGAAGAAATGAAAATGGTGAACGAAACCAGGAAAATAATGGGTGATGATTCCATTCGAGTTACAGCAACAACAGTTCGCGTTCCCGTAATTGGAGGGCATTCCGAAGCAGTAAATGTTGAATTTGAAAATGATTTCGACTTAAATGAAGTACGAGAGATTCTAAGCAATTCATTTGGTATAATAGTAAAAGATGATGTGAAAAATCTGCAATATCCAATGCCGATTGATTCGCATAACAGAGACGAAGTTTTTGTTGGTCGTTTGCGCAGAGATGAGAGTCAGGCTAATACATTAAATATGTGGATTGTTTCTGATAACCTGCGCAAAGGCGCTGCTACCAATGCTGTACAAATTGCGGAATATCTTCAGAAAGAAAATCTTTTCTAAAACTCACAAGCAGAAATGAGGATTACTTTTCTTTCACTATTTTTTCTCATTTACCAGTTTGCTTTTGCACAACAGTTTCAGTTTCTGAATATTGATGAAGGGGGGGAAGAAGAGTTTGAAATGCACCTCAGTTCACAAGAAGCAGAAGATGGTTGCGAACCTTGTTACGATACTATTCACCCGGTTCCATTTGTAACTCAAATTCATGATATTGGTCTACTTTTCCCGACATGGAGACCAGTTGTTGGATATGATTCAGTTACAGTTGTGGAAGGAACTATTGAACCTGAAATAAGCCGAACAGGAGTTAGCGAAAGTGACTTACCAATGTATCATTACACTCACGATATGTGTTTCAATCTTATTCCAGATAAGAAATACCGTACTATTCTTTCGTACGATGTAAAAATAGAGCCTGACGGAAAACGAGATACAATAAGAAACAATGATCTCCATATTGAATGGGAATGCGGCCTTGGACAAAGTAATAAAGGAAATCCATCCGCTGAGTTAAACAGGCAAGGAAAAAGTTGTGGCTTTTTCAGCGCGGGCCATGAACGCAGAGACACTATATGGAACTGGCCTACCTGGGGCGACTGGGTGCATGTAGAAGGTTTGCGTGTTTGGGATCGCGGTCACCCGCCTGCAGCAACAGAAATTCATCCAATGCGATTAATTGCAACACGAAGAGCATTGCCTGAAAAAGTTAATAACAAGTTTGCAACGCGCATCGACATTTTTGCAAGTGGTGACGGAGGGGCTTTTGATAACAACCGCCCTAATCAGAAAGCTTTTGTACGAAAGGTAAAAATGAGTTCGAAAGATTATGTTTTTACAGTGAAAAATACGCTTCCAAAACCTTCGCCTGATGCAGTTTTGAAATATGTTGTTAAAGAAAGAAAAATAAATAATTTCAACGCTGCTGTTGAATATACTGCAAACTCAAAAGAAGGTACTCTCACAATAAAAATTCCGTGGAAATCTGCTGCTGTAAATGATGAATCTATCTTTGCTAAAACACTTTACCTCTATTGGGATGAGGGAACAGGCGTTCCGCCTGATTATAAAATTGATGAGGTAAATGTTACACTTGATGAATTACTCTTTGACCGTTTTCATGAGGCATTGGGTAAAGCTGAGATACGCATGTTTGTTGACATCGGAGGCAATTTTATTTTTTTGAATGATTTTTCAAAAAGCAAGGATATTCTGAATAACGGATTGGGTACAACAAGAAAACACAAATGGAAATTCAGCAATGCTTTTACACTTTACATTCCGCATGACAAGAAATTCAGGGTGTCTGCTCATGGATGGGAGGCAGATGGTATCGACAAACTTTTCGGGCACATTGTTGACAATTACTCTCCCTGCAACCGTGCTACCAAAAAATTAATAAACAACATGATGATTGACTTTACTCCTGTTGGTATTGGCGGCTGCCTTGATGATCCTTTGGGCAATGCTTTTCGTTTACATAACCTGAAAGAATTTTCAGGAAAATACATGGATTTTGTTGTGCGCTCAGATGGTGGTTACCATGAGGACGGTTGCCCCTGTGCAAGTTTTTCGCCCAAAAATATTTTTTCTATCGGTTATAGGGTAGAAAAAACAACGCCTTAATTCTGCGCCTGAGTTTCTTCTGTTTTCGCAGCAGTGTTCTCTGCATTTGCACTCATAAAAAACTTTCTCTGAAAAAGAAGGATAAGAGCAACGCCACAAGTAATTGCAGAATCGGAGATATTAAATACCGGACGAAAAAACAAAAAATACTCGTTTGCCCAAATGGGAAACCAGGACGGAAAATGTCCTTCAATAATCGGGAAATACAACATGTCCACTACCCTTCCGTGCAGAAAGCTTGCATAGCCGCCTTCTGGAGGAAAAACCTTTGCCACTTCGCCATAACTTTCACTGAAGATCATACCGTAAAAAGCACTGTCAATAATGTTACCGATTGCACCTGAAAACACCAATGCAATACTAATGATTGCGAGCGATGGCGCATTAGCTTTAATAAGCGAATACAGATACCAGCCAATTCCGGCTACAGCAGCAATGCGAAAAACGCTTAGAAAAAGTTTGCCGTATTCACCGGCAAGTTCCATTCCAAAAGCCATTCCGTTGTTTTCCGTAAAATGTAGAATAAAAAGTCCGCCAAGGAAGTCATATTCCTGACCTAAAAACATGTGGGTTTTAACCCAAATCTTTAAAAATTGGTCAAGAAAAAGAACCGAGAAAATAACGATGAACGCTTTTTTCAAAATCAGGTTTTAGCCTTGCATGTTTTTGGCCTCAATGCTTAATGTAGCATGGGGAACAACACGCAAACGGTCTTTTCCAATCAGTTTTCCGGTAACGCGGCAAATTCCGTATGCCTTATTTTGAATACGGATAAGCGCGTTTTCAAGGCTCTGAATAAATTTCTGTTGACGAACAGCCAGTGCATTACTTTCTTCTTTTGATAAAACATCAGAACCATCTTCGAGCAATTTGAAGGTGGGTGAAGTATCATCTGTTCCGTGGTCATCTTTATGAGAAATAGTGGCCTTCAGCAGTTCGTAATCTTTGCGTGCCTCGTCTAATTTTTTTAGAATAATTTCTTTAAATTCTGCTAATTCTTTGTCTGAATATCTAACTCTGTTTTCGTTGTCTTGCATGGCACCCTTTGGGACTTTAATCTGTGCTTGGGGTATAATAATTGGTGCGTGAATCGGGTCCGGATCAATAGAACCTTCATACGAGCGTCTGTCGGGTTTTGATAATTTTTTAGGCTCCGCTTTTACAGGGGCAGCTTTGGGTGCAGGCGCAGCAGGTTTTGCTTTTGCAACTACAGGTTTAGCAACCACCTTTGCAACCTGTTTTGGTGCAGGCTTTTTAGGAGCCGGTTTTTTTACTGCTACTTTTTTAGCAGGTTTAGGAGCCGGTTTTTTTGCTGCTACCTTTTTAGGCGCAACTTTTTTTGCAGGCTTTTTAACAACTACTTTTTTAGCTGCGGGCTTCTTTGCAGCCGATTTCTTAGCAACCACTTTTTTAGCAGGTTTTTTTGCAACCACCTTTTTTGGTGCAGACTTCTTAGCTGCCGGTTTTTTAGCAACCACTTTTTTAGCTGCGGGCTTTTTTGCTGCCGGTTTCTTTGGAGCAGGTTTTTTAGCCGCTACCTTTTTAACTGGTTTCTTTGCTGCTACTTTTTTAGGCGCTGGTTTTTTAGCTGCCGGTTTTTTAGCAACTACCTTTTTAGCAGGTGCTTTTTTAGCGGCAGGTTTTGCTGCTTTCTTTACTGGTTTAGTAGGTTTTTTTGCCATAATTCCTCTTTTTTAATTCAAGTTACTAACTGAAACTAAGGTGATAAGATTTTCCTCTACATCTACCGAAACCCCTTCTGTAGCGCTGATTTCATCCACAATTTCAAGGGTGTCCGCCAAAATTTCGGTGCAAATATAATTTAAATTGCTTTGGATGGCAGAATTGATCCCTTCGTGTGATTTCACTTTCAATAGGATACGGTCGGTTACCTTGAAATCCTTGTCCTTGCGGATGTTCTGGATGCGGTTCACAAACTCACGGGCAATTCCCTCTTCACGCAATTTTTCAGAAATAGTAATGTCTAGCGCAACTGTAAGTTTGCCTTCACTTGCCACCAGCCAGCCAGGAATATCCTGCGAACTGATCTCCATATCTTCCAAGGAAAGCTGGATCTTTTCCCCTTCAATCTCCAAATTGTAATTACCAGTTTGTTCTATTTCTGCAATCTGCTCCTGCCCGAATTGGTTTACCAAGGCGGCAATCGATTTCATGTGTTTCCCGAATTTCGGACCAAGCGATTTGAAGTTGGGCTTGATTTTCTTCACCAATATTCCTGATGAATCATTCAAAAATTCAATCTCTTTCACATTCACCTCACTCAGAATTAAATCTTTCACCGCGTCAACATTACTTTGAAATTCTTCGTTCAAAACCGGAACCATAATTCTGCTCAATGGTTGGCGAACCCTTATTTTACTGCCTTTACGCAATGAAAGAACTAGCGAAGAAATACTTTGCGCCAATTCCATCCGAGCTTCCAGTTGCTTGTTGATTATTTTTTCATCCGCCACCGGAAAATCAGAAAGATGAACTGAAACCGAATTATCTTTTCCTGTCGCAAAATTCAAATCACGGAAAAGTTTGTCTGCATAAAACGGTGCAACAGGCGAACTCAGTTTGGCAATTGTTTCCAGACATTTGTAAATAGTCTGGTAGCCCGAAACTTTGTCTTTTGTGTAATCGCCTTTCCAAAATCTTCTGCGACTCAGGCGCACATACCAGTTACTTAAATGCTCCGTCACAAAATCCTGAATGGCTCGTCCTGCTTTGGTTGGCTCATAATCTGCCAAAGCTTCATCCACATCTTTTACCAACGAGTTCAGCAGAGAAAGAATCCATCTGTCCAATTCAGGGCGCTCATCCACCGGAATTTCTTCTTCTGCGTACGTGAACTTATCAATGTTGGCATACAGCGCGAAAAACGCATAAATATTATGCAGCGTTCCGAAAAATTTGCGCTGCACCTCTGCAATTCCTTCGGTATCAAATTTCAGATTGTCCCAGGGCTGTGCATTAGTAATCATATACCAACGCGTTGCATCGGCACTGTATTTATCAATCGTTTCAAACGGGTCAACAGCATTTCCTTTGCTCTTGCTCATTTTGTTGCCGTTCTTATCCAGAACCAAACCGTTGGAGACAACTGTTTTGTAAGCAACCGAATCAAATAACATCACCGCAATCGCGTGAAGCGTGAAAAACCAGCCGCGTGTTTGGTCAACTCCTTCAGCAATAAAATCTGCAGGGAAATATTTCTTCTCGTCAATCAACCCCTTGTTCTCAAACGGATAATGCAACTGTGCATAAGGCATAGAGCCACTGTCAAACCACACATCAATCAAATCAGGTTCACGGAACATCGGTTTTCCTGAATCAGAAACCAACACTACTTTATCAATATACGGTTTGTGTAAATCGTGAACATCGGTCAGTGTTTCAAAACCTGCTTTCACCGATTTTTCAATTTCAGTTTTAAGTTGCTCCACTGAATTGACAACCTTTTCTTCCGTTCCATCTTCCGTTCTCCAGATCGGAATCGGAATTCCCCAAAAGCGCGAACGCGATAAATTCCAATCCACCAGATTCTCTAACCAGTTACCAAACCGCCCGCTACCGGTAGCTTCCGGTTTCCAGTTGATGGTTTTATTAAATGCAATGAGTTTATCTTTCATCGCGGTGGTTTTAATAAACCACGAATCCAAGGGATAATATAAAATCGGTTTTTCGGTGCGCCAGCAGTGCGGATAGCTGTGCTCGTATGTTTCTTTTTTGAAAAGCTTTCCTTCTTCCTGCAATTTCAGAACGATGCGTTCATCCACGCTCAGATAGGCTTTCAGTTCTTTTATCTTTCCGGCAGCTTCAAGGATCTTTTTCTGCTTCTGAAACTCCGTTTTCTTTTCATCATCTCTCA
Organism: Chitinophaga pinensis; assembly: GCA_945861685.1. Taxonomy (GTDB): domain Bacteria; phylum Bacteroidota; class Bacteroidia; order SXHM01; family SXHM01; genus SXHM01. The sequence goes on from CAMAVO010000011.1 coordinate 28,532, forward strand.
GATAAGCTTCTTTCACATACTCCTCACCATATAGAAAAACATCATCCTTTACTTCCGGTAAAAACTTCCCTCGCTTGTCAACTAAAGTCATTGAACCAATACCGTTTTGTTTTGCAACTCTAAAGTCATCTGCACCAAAGCTTGGAGCGATGTGAACTATTCCCGTTCCATCTGATGTAGTTACAAAATCACCCAACACAACTTTGAAAGAATCGCCATCTATGGGTTGTGCAAATGGCAAAAGTTGTTCGTAGCGGATGCCTTCTAAATCAGTTCCTTTAAATTCAGAGATGATTTTATATGGAATAGAATTCTTCTTTATCAATTCCTTAAATTCTTCTGCAACTGCTGACTTAGGGTCAAACAAGTGAGTTATAAGTGGTGATTTCTCTCCAACTTCAAGCCAAGACTTTACTATGTCAACTAGCGGGTTACTTGTTGGATAAATTGCATTTTGAAAATACTTGCCTAATAAATCTTTTGCTAAAACAACATTAATACCTTCAAATGAAAATGGATTAAAGGTTCTTATTAAAACGTAGTCAATATTCTTCCCAACCGCCAACGCAGTATTGCTTGGCAAAGTCCAGGGTGTAGTTGTCCATGCTAAGAAGAAAACTTCAGAACCTTGAACTTTGAACTTTGAACTTTCAACTGTCTTAAACATCGCCACCGCAGTCCTGTCCTTCACATCCTTATAAGCCCCAGGCTGGTTCAGTTCATGCGTGCTCAAACCCGTTCCTGCTGCCGGTGAATACGGCTGAATGGTGTAGCCTTTATACAGCAAATCCTTCTCATAAAACTTACTCAGCAAATACCAAACGCTCTCGATATAATCATTCTCATACGTGATATACGGATGCTCCATATCCACCCAATAACCCATCTTCTCCGTAAGGTCATTCCACACGTGCGTATATTTCATCACCTCCTTGCGACAGGCTTTGTTGTAATCCTCAACCGAAATCTTTTTGCCAATATCTTCTTTAGTAATACCCAATGTCTTCTCCACCGAAAGTTCAATCGGCAAACCATGCGTATCCCAACCAGCTTTGCGCTTTACGCGAAAACCTTTCAGTGTTTTGTAGCGACAAAAAATATCTTTGATGGCACGTGCCATTACGTGGTGAATTCCGGGCAAGCCATTAGCCGAAGGCGGACCTTCATAAAACACAAAGTCGGGTTTGTCGTTGCGACTTTCCACACTCTGTTTAAAGGTATCTTCTTGTTTCCACACCTCCAGCATCTCCTTGCCTATGTTGGAAAGCTCAAGTTGTTTGTATTCGGGGTATTTTTTTGACACTGGTTCTGTTGATTTTTTAAAACGAGGCGCAAAGCTAAGAATTTAGCCAACGCTTAAAAACAGAAGGCGCAGAGAACCAAATCCCCACGCCTTCCGCAACCCAGAGCACCCCTGCTCTATTTTTTCTTCTTATTCCAGAAATTTACATTCAATCCCAGTCCAAAACTTGTAGTAAACTCACTGAGGTTATAAGCAGTTGGTCCGCCCAAATGCCTGCCGGTTGCATAACGCAGGTTTACAAACAAGTGAAAAAACTTCACCGCATAAATATTAAAACCAGCATCCAAGGCAATCATCGGGTTCATGGAGATATTTGATTCTCTTGTTTCCACAAGTAAAGGATTCTCAATATCCAATGGATAGTTAGCACGCACTTGTGTAAGTGCAAATCCCGGCTCCAGACCAATGTAAGGATCAAACGCTTTGTCTTTTAGTAAGTGGTATTGAACACCGGTGTATAGTTGGTGATTCATTTTCAACTCAGCCATTGCAGGCAACGCTTCTTTCCGCGAATTCAGGAAATAGTAAGCAGTAGATGAAATGGATACATGGTCGGCAATATAGTATTCCAGCACTCCGCTGATGTAGGCATTGGTCATACCGTTTACCATAAATCCCGGGGCAAAGCTTAACCCGTCACGCAACATGTGGTGATATTTTACTTTCGGGTTATCGTTCTGTGCGAAGGCGAACATTGTCGCTGCAATTGCAAGAACTAAGATGATTATTCGTTTCATGATTTCTAATTTTTTAGAGTTTATAATTTTTATAGTGTCACCCTGAGCGAAGTCGAAGGGCTTTTTACTTCCAAAAATCAAACAACTTCACATTCAAACTTAAATTCACCAGCAGATGCCCGTCAAAATCAGTTTTAGAAGATTTTTCAATTAATAATCTGTCGAACCCTGATTCGTCTTTGTAAAGTTCACCATGCATATGTCCGCCTAGGTGATTCATATATTGACAGGTAAGTGTAAGGTCAAAATTATCAGTGATGTTGTAAGAAGTTCCTAACCCCATTTGCACTGCCGAACTGTTTATTTTTCCTGAGTTAGCATGATTGCGATTTTCAAACAAATGCGAACCATCAAAACAATGTCCTGCTATAATATAAGGAGTGAATTTGCCTTTTACCCGTTCGGTATTGAACATGTAAAACATTACGCTCCATCCTACGTGCATATCCTTACGGGTTCCAACATTTCCTATGTTGGTTGTAAGAATATCGGCATACCACTCGGTGTTTAACCGCTCGAGGAAACGCAACCGAAATTGCCCTCCTACTCCCTGACCTACGAATCCTGCATCGTTAAAAAAACTTACGGAAGTTCGCACCCCCAAATCAAAATCTCCGCCTCCGGCAAGATGTTTGTCGGCTGCGCTTTGCTGTGCCTGCGCCTGGTAACTTACCAGCGCCATGGCAATGATGATAATTAGTTTTTGCATGGCTTTATGTGTTAGTTTATATAGATACTAACGCACACAATTTTCAGATATTGTGCAAAGCCAAAAATATTTTTGTCACCTCGAGCGTAGTCGAGAGGCGGTTATGAAATCCTTGCCCAATCCTGTTTATTGCGATTGATAAAATTCAAAAACGCAGCAATCACCTGATTTTTAGGTTGCGAAAATTGGGGATCTTCTTCCAGAATTTTTAGTGCCGCATTTCTTGCTTCGGTAAGAATTGCACCATCGGTTGCAAGGTTTGAAATTTTAAAATCGGGCAAGCCGCTTTGCTGCGTTCCTGCTAAATCACCCGGACCCCTCAGTCTCAAATCCACATCGGCAATTTCAAAACCATCGTTGGTTTTGCACATGGTTTCCAAACGCAACTTTGCATCAACCGAAAGTTTGAATGAAGTAACCAGCATACAATAACTCTGGTCTGCACCGCGGCCCACCCTTCCACGCAACTGGTGCAACTGCGAAAGCCCGAAACGCTCAGCGCTTTCAATCACCATCACTGAAGCATTGGGAATATTAACACCCACCTCAATTACCGTTGTTGCTACCATAATATTGGTTTGGTTTTTCTGGAAACGCTGCATTTCAAAATCCTTGTCTTTTGCAGTCATTCTTCCGTGAACAACGCTCACCTGATATTGAGGACGCGGAAAAGCGCGAAGCATACTTTCATACCCTTCTATCAAATCTTTGTAATCCATTGTTTCGGATTCTTCAATCAGCGGATAGACCACATAAATCTGTCTGCCCAATTTTATTTGCTCTTTCATGAATCCATGAATTCTCAAACGATTGGAATCGAAAAGATGAATGGTTTTTATTGGTTGACGACCAGGCGGTAATTCATCAATAATGGATACATCAAGGTCACCATACAAAGTCATAGCAAGTGTGCGTGGAATTGGCGTTGCAGTCATAATCAGCACATGAGGCGGATTAACATTTTTTCTCCAGAGTTTTGCGCGTTGCTCTACTCCAAAACGATGTTGCTCATCAACCACCACCATCCCCAGGTTTTTGAACTGAACTTTGGGTTCAATCAAAGCATGCGTTCCCAACAAAATATGCATCTCGCCCGAAAGCAATTGTTCATGAATTTTTCTCCGCACTGAAATTCTTGTGGAGCCTGTCAGCAAGCCCACATTAATATTCATTCCTTTTAAAAGTGTTGAAATACTTTCAAAATGTTGTGCCGCCAGAATTTCAGTTGGCGCCATCAGGCAAGCCTGAAAACCATTGTCGAGAGCCATGAGCATGGTCATGAGCGCAACAATAGTTTTTCCGCTTCCCACATCGCCCTGCAAGAGTCGGTTCATATGTTTTCCCGAGCCAACATCGGTGCGGATTTCCTTCAATACTTTTTTCTGAGCATTGGTGAGTTCAAACGGAAGATTTGTTTTGTAAAATGTATTGAAATACTCACCAATACTACCAAACCTGAAACCGTGATAAGTTTTCTGGTTCGCGGATTTTTGTCGCAACAACGTAAGTGAAATATAAAAAAGTTCGTCAAACTTTAAACGCGATTCAGCTTTTTTCAATAGCTCAGGATTTGCCGGAAGATGAATTTGATAAAAAGACGTTTCTCTTGAAATAAAATGTTGAGTGCTTAAAATATCTGCTGGAAGGTTTTCAGGAATTTTGCCCGCGCTGCCTTGCAAAACCGCGCACACCAATTTTGAAATTCCGCGACTGTCAAGGCTTCGCGTTTTCAGTTTATCGCTGCTGTTATACATGGCTTGCAGCGAACTTTGCAGCTTCAGGTTTTCTTCGTTCACTTCATCCACTTCAGGATGGGCAATATTGAACTTTCCGTTAAAAACTGTTGGCTTCCCGAAAACAACATATTCAGTTCCTGGCTTAATTGAGTTTTTGAGCCATTTTATTCCCTGAAACCAAACCAACTCAATAATTCCCGAATCATCTTTAAAATTCGCAACCATCCGTTGTGCACGGTTTTTACCAACCACTTCCATTGAAATAATTCTGCCTCGCAGTTGCACATAAGGCATATCGGCATCCAACTCGGTAGTTTTGTGAAACTTAGTGCGATCAACATAGCGGAACGGAAAATACGAAAGCAAATCACCAAAACACATGATATTCAATTCATTTCGCAGCAATTTACCGCGCTCAGGTCCAACGCCTTTAAGGTATTCTATAGGAGTTTCAAGAAAAGTGCCTGCCATTCGAAGAAGCGGCTAAATTAATATTGAAACCGATTTTGTGATTAAAAACCTTTTTCTATCTTTGCAGCCCGTTTCAAAAAAAAAGATAAAAACATGCTTGTAATTCCTATCAAAGAAGGCGAAAACATTGAAAGAGCTCTTAAGAAGTTTA
>CAMAVO010000012.1 GCA_945861685.1 Chitinophaga pinensis
CCAAAGCCGCATTGCGCGAAATGTTGGCTCCGGGTGCTATCACTATTGTTACTCCTATTATTATAGGTCTGGGCATGGGCGCTGAAGCATTAGGTGCATACATGGCAGGTGTTACAGTAAGCGGTGTATTGTGGGCTATCTTCCAGAACAACGCAGGTGGCGCATGGGACAATGCAAAAAAATCATTCGAGAAAGGTGTAGAAATTGAAGTAAACGGAAAGAAAGAAATGTTCTACAAAAAATCTGAGCCGCACAAAGCTGCCGTTGTTGGAGATACTGTGGGAGATCCATTCAAAGATACTTCAGGTCCTTCAATGAACATCCTTATCAAGCTTTCATCACTGGTTGGTTTAACCATTGCACCTTTAATTGCAGTGGAGCACGTTGTAAAACACGAAGAACCGAATGCAGTAGTTTCACCGGCAACTTCATCGTTAAATGAAAACTCAGAAAAGAACATCACCATCACCGATATCAACGGTGCAGGAACAGTAAAACAGGAAGAAACGGCAACTGCGGTAGCGCAATAGTCTATTAACAATCCTCTATTAAAAACGAAAAGTCCTTTGCCTCGGCAAGGGACTTTTTTATTTTACCTTTGATAAAATTATTGTCGTAATGAAAAAAATCTTTTCGCTCTGCATACTCTTCTTTGCAATCATTATAAACACCACCGCAAAGCCTGAACCCGAAATACACCAACTGTTTGTTCGTTTTACGAAAAACCTTTCTGCCGAAGAATTGAATACACTTGTTCAATCGGTGCCGGGAATAAAACCCTCCGATGCAAGAAACCGCTTTCCTTACAAAACAACATTGGTTGAGTTAGATGGAAATGCAGATTATAAAATCGTTTCAGCAGAATTGAATAAACTGGATGTTGTGGCTTTTGTTGCACCGGTTTATCAGACAGGCCAAAAAGAATTGATTACCACGGGCGATGAGTTTTTTGTAAGACTTAATCATGCCGGTGAGCTGCAACAACTGCGAGAACTTGCTTTAACAACCAAAACAAAAATCATTGGCGAAAATCAATTCATCAATAACGTTTATAAATTGAGAGTTGACAAAAACTCAAAGTCAGATCCCTTTGAACTTTCTAAGTATTTTATGCAGCAAGGAAATTTTGCTCATGCACAACCCAACTACAATTTTTCACCAACAGTAACCGTTGATGACCCGCGCTTCAACCGCCAATGGAATTTGGAAAACGTTGGTGGTTCACAGCAATACAAAGGCACTCCCGGTGCTGATATGAAAGTAACAGAAGCCTGGCAAATCACCATGGGTTCAGCTGATATAAAAGTCGGAATTCTTGACTCAGGAGTTGATACCTTGCATGAAGATTTGAAGGCGAACCTGCTTGCCGGTTATGATGCCTGTCAGGATTCAGCGCAAAACACAAAAGGTTATCCTACTCCTAACTTTGATGAAGACGGACATGGTACTTGCTGCTCAGGTATTGTTTGCGCTGTTGCCGATAATGGTCTTGGCATTGCGGGCATTGCACCCAATTGTAAAATAGTTCCCATCAGAGTGTTTTATTACATTACCATTGGTGTGGGTGGCGACCCAATCCCATGGTCAACCAGCGAGTTTTTTTTAAATGGAATAAGTTACCAGTGGCAGGTTGCTGATGTAGATGTTTCCAGCAACTCGTGGGGAATAACTGATAATTTTTTATCGCTCTTCCCGGGACAAGATTCAATTGTAAACATTGCCATCAATGAAGCAGTCAACAGTGGCAGAAACGGAAAAGGTTTGCCGGTGCTGCATTCCAGTGGTAATGACGGGTTGACTGACACTATTCCCATCTGGCCTGCCCGCACCGATATTGTTATTTCAGTAAATGCAACCAGCATGTGTGATGAGTGGAAAAGCAATACTTCCTGCGACAATGAAACATGGTGGGGAGGCAACTGGGGTGATGGTCTGGATGTTTCAGCGCCCGGAGTAAAAATCCCTGCAACAGATATGAACGGTTCAAATGGCTTTAGCGCTAATTCTAATTATTACAACACCTTTAACGGAACATCGGCTGCCTGCCCCAATGCTGCAGGCGTAATGGCATTAATGCTTTCCATCCGTCCTGAATTAACGCAAGCGCAAGCCCGCTCCATTTTAGAATCAACCTGTGATACGGTTGGCGGTTATGATTACAGTGCAGCAGGTCCTTCAGGTCCGTGGAGCGAAGAACTTGGTCACGGACGAATCAATGCAAAACGTGCCGTAGAGAAAGCACGTGACTATGTGATTATTCCACCTTCATTAGAAATTGATGCCTACGTTTATTACGATGATACAGAGCAGAATTCTTACTTACATTATAATGTTGCTAATGCAGGAAAAGTAGTGATAGAGTGGTTTGATATCAACGGAGCAAAAGCATTATTGATTGATGACGATAACCATGCAGCCGGTCAATTCAATTTGCTGATTGAAGAACCAAGACATGCTGCCGGAATTTTTGTTGCCCGTTTAAAAATCAATAACAAAGAGCAGATGGTGAAATTCTTTAAGCCAGCTCGCAAAACTGAATAGAGTTTACCGACTTTGCCGGACTTTGCGCCTTTGCGAGAAATTCCTCTAATTTTGGCAACAATGAAAAACTTTCTTCTTCTTTCTGTTACACTAATCCTGCTTACATCCTGCAGTAAGAATAATAACAGCAGCAATATTCCTTATGTTCCGGTAAACATTGACATCTATCCCGCTAATCCTCAATACAACGATATCAATGTAATTGGAGGTTGGCTGTACATCAATGGCGGTTCCCGCGGAATTATCATTTATCGATATACACAAGATGAGTTTTATGCGTTTGACCGCCATTGCACCTATCAACCAACCGATGCCTGCGGAAAAGTGAAAATGGATACCGATAATATTACCTTGCTTGATACCTGTTGCGGTTCAAAATTTATTGTGGTAGATGGTTCAGTAATAAATGGCCCCGCAGGTTTACCGCTGAAAAGATATCAGACCTATTATGACGGAACAACGCTGCATATAACTAATTGAATGATTGTAGTTACAGGCGCAGCAGGTTTTATTGGAAGTTGTTTAATTGAAAAACTAAATCGCGAACAGTATTATGATATTGTAGCTGTTGATGATTTTTCTGACGAAGAAAAAAATAAAAACCTTGAAGGCAAGAGAATATCTGCCCGTGTTGAACGCAACGTGTTTTTCAACTGGCTGATAGAAAACCAGCGCTTTGTTCAGTTTGTATTTCACCTGGGCGCCCGCACTGATACTACTGAATTTGACAAAACCATTTTTGATGAACTTAATCTCAATTACTCAAAAGAGGTTTGGAATATCTGTGTTGAGTTTGGTTTGCCATTGGTTTATGCATCCTCTGCCGCAACTTATGGATTAGGAGAATTTGGTTTTTCGGATAACGAAGAACTAATTCCCCAACTCAAACCACTAAACCCTTATGGAGATTCTAAAAATGATTTTGACAAATGGGCGTTGGCTCAAAAACGTAAACCGTATTTATGGGTTGGGCTAAAGTTTTTCAATGTTTATGGCCCGAATGAATATCACAAAGGGCGCATGGCTTCAGTGATTTTTCATACCTACAATTCGGTGAAGCAAAATGGTAAAATGAAATTATTCCGTTCGCATAATCCTGGCTATAAAGACGGAGAGCAGTTACGTGATTTCATATACGTGAAGGATGTTTGCGATGTGTGTTTTCATTTTATGCTTAACCGTAAAAACAGTGGAATTTTCAATCTCGGCACAGGAAAAGCAAGAACTTTTCTTGCGCTTGCACAAACTGTTTTCAAGGCAATGGCTATTTCAGAAAACATTGAATTTATTGATACTCCCAAAGATATACGTGATAAATATCAACACTTCACGGAAGCAGAAATGAATAAATTGCGTTCTGCGGGTTACGAAAAAGAGTTTACATCATTAGAAGATGGCGTTGATGATTACGTGAAAAATTACTTAGTGAATGAAAGTTATATGTAGGTAGACATCAATTATGTTATTTTTGAACATTTTATGACAATGATGAAGCTATCAGTTGTAATACCTGCTCATAATGAGGAAGGTAGCATCTATGAAACAGTTACACAACTTTACTCTGTTTTACTACAGAATAAAATCTCTCATGAAATTCTTGTTATCAATGATAATTCAAGTGATAAAACAGAATTAATTTTAAAAGATTTGAAGAGAACTATTCCTACTTTAATTTATTTCAACAATGATGGTTCAAATGGTTTTGGATTCGCGGTTAGGTATGGCCTTGAAAGGTTTACCGGAGATTGCGTGGCAGTTATGATGGCAGATTTATCAGATTCACCTGATGATCTGGTAAAGTTTTATAATACAATGTGCGAAGGAAGGTACGATTGTGTATTTGGAAGCCGTTTTATAAAAGGTGGACAAGTAATTGACTACCCCTTTTTGAAAAAAATAATAAATCGCCTAGCAAATTTCATTGTACGTATCTCAGTGGGAATGAAATATAATGATGCTACCAATGCATTCAAATTATATAAGAAAGAAACAATTGCAGGGATTAAACCATTTCTCGCACCGCATTTTAATTTAACACTTGAATTACCATTAAAGGCAATAGTTCGCGGGTATTCATATACTGTATTGCCCAATTCCTGGACTAACAGAAAGCATGGAGAATCTAAATTAAAAATAAAGGAAATGGGTAGCCGTTACTTCTTTATTCTTCTCTATTGTTTGATTGAAAAATATTTTTCAAGAGGGGATTATAAAAAAGAAACACTAAAAAAGTAATTAAACCAATGAAAATATTAATCACTGGTGGGGCCGGTTTTGTAGGATCATCAATTGGAATTTTATTAAAACAACGATATCCCCATTATCAGATTTTTGCATTAGATAATTTAAAACGCAGAGGTTCTGAACTCAATTTGCCTCGTCTGAAAGAAGCTGGTATCATTTTTTTTCACGGAGATGTTCGTAATCCAGAAGATTTCAATGAGTTGCCTGAAATTAATTTTATTATTGAGGCTTCGGCTGAACCTTCTGTATTAGCCGGAATTAATTCTACACCTGATTATTTAGTAAACACCAATCTATCAGGCACTGTAAATTGTCTGAATTTTGCAGTGAAAAAGAATGCTAACTTTATTTTTCTTTCAACGAGTCGTGTTTATCCGATTAATCAAATAGAGAAGATTATTTACGAAGAAAAAGAAACTCGTTTTAACATAAAAGAAAAACAAAATATTTCGGGAATTTCTTTAACAGGAATTTCTGAAGATTTTCCACTTGAAGGCTATCGGTCAATTTATGGTGCTACAAAATTATGTTCTGAATATCTTATAAATGAATACCAACATTTTTACAACCTAAAAACTGTTATAAACAGATGCGGTGTATTAACCGGTCCCTGGCAAATGGGTAAAGTAGACCAAGGGGTTGTTGTATTGTGGATGGCTCGGCACTTTTGGAAACAGGATCTTAGTTATATTGGGTTCAACGGTTCAGGCAAACAAGTGCGAGACATTCTACATGTTAACGACTTATTTGAATTAACAGATTACCAAATTCACAATATTGATAAAATAAATGGAGAAACGTATAATGTTGGAGGAGGAAAGGATGTTAGTGTTTCGTTAAAAGAATTAACTCATTATTGTTCTGAAATAAGCGGAAATACAATTTCCATAAATGAAGTAAAAGAAAACCGCACAGCAGATATTTCACTCTATATAACAGATAACTCAAAAGTAACGGCAGCTACCGGATGGGAACCTAAAACGGGAACAAAAGAAATATTAAAAAATATTTATGACTGGATTAAAAACAATGAGCAACAACTTTACCCAATACTAAAATGAATGTAGTTTTAATAACAGGAGCAGGAGGATTGATTGGCAGCGAGTCTGTTAATTTTTTTTCTGAAAAATTTGATCTCGTTGTAGGAATTGACAATGATATGCGCCAATACTTTTTTGGCAAAGAAGCATCTACTAATTGGAATGTCATCCGACTTTCAGAAAAATATAAAAATTATCGTCACTATTCAACAGATATTCGGGATCAGAAGGCATTGGAAAAAATTTTTTATGCGTATGGAAAAGATATAAAATTAATTATTCATACTGCTGCTCAACCCAGTCACGACTGGGCTGCGAAAGAACCATTTACTGATTTTACAGTAAATGCTAACGGAACTTTGAATGCTTTAGAGTTCACACGTATTCACTGTCCTGAAGCAGTTTTTATTTTCACTTCAACCAATAAAGTATACGGTGATAACCCTAATTATTTACCACTGATAGAACTTGAAAAACGATGGGAAATAGATACAAATCATCCCTACTATAAAAACGGAATTGATGAGCAGATGAGTCTTGATCATACCAAACACTCCGTTTTTGGTGCTTCAAAAGTTGCTGCAGATATTATGGCTCAAGAATATGGCCGTTATTTCGGAATGAAAGTTGGTGTTTTCCGGGGAGGGTGTTTAACCGGACCAAATCATTCAGGAGCGCAGCTTCATGGCTTTCTTTCATATTTAATGAAATGTGCAATAACAGGTCAAGATTATACCATTTTTGGATATAAAGGAAAACAAGTTCGTGATAATATTCATAGTCAGGATTTAGTGAACATGTTTTGGCATTTTTATAAACAACCGCGCAATGGGGAAGCATATAATGCAGGAGGTGGTCGCTTTGCAAATTGCTCAATGCTGGAAGCTATTGAACTCTGCGAGAAAATTACTGACAAGAAAATGAATTACTCTTATTCTGAAACCAATCGAATTGGTGACCATATCTGGTACATAAGCGATGTCTCAAAATTCAAAAGGCACTATCCCGAGTGGAATTGGGAATATGATTTAAATCAAACACTTTTAGAAATTTTCGAAAATCTAGTAACTAGAATATAAACAATGGAAATTTTCTACACCAAAATTGAACAACTAATAAAATGGATTGAGCGTTTTCTACTTAAGAAGAAATATCCGGGAATTACAGTAGCAGTTATTTGCACTATAGCAGCTTTTGTTTTTTATTTTCCTGACTATGATAATATGGTCCATGATGATGACATCCGTCAAATTTTTGTTGATGAACAAATACAAAATCCATTTAACAAGATAGATTACGTTAAATACCCTCCTCATACACATTGGGCAAAAAGACAATATAGAATTACACTACCTGTTATTGGACATGTATTTGGTTTTACTGCTCGACAGATATTATTTTTTCAACAAGTATTACTTCCGTTATTTTTCTTTTTTGCTTTCCGGATTTTTATGTCAATAAAAAAAGATGTTGTAGCTGCTTTCCTCCTCACCCTTGCTTTTTCTATGGTATATGTCAGTAAATCATTTCTGATTCATTATACATTTTTCGATTGCTACGCTTACTTCTGTATTATTATTTTATTGGCGAGTAAAAATCCGGTTATCCTGATTTTATTTACAATTTTAAATTGTTTTACTGATGAAAGAGGGTTGCTTGCAATGGGCTTAGTGCTAATCTGGTCATTTTTGCGGGAAGACAAAATGTTGTTTTCTCTTAAAGGAATATCATTTAAAAACTCAACTCTTTATCTTTTAGTAGGCGTTTTCTGCTACGTGGGACTTAGGTTATACCTTAACTACTTTATCATTGGTTCCGAAATTCCGCTGTCAGATAAAACCTACGTGGGGCTGCAAACCATGCGCGATAATTTCAATATGATTCCCCTTGTATTACTTGAAACATTGGAAGGCTTTTGGCTGCCTGTTTTAATTACTTTGGTTCTCTTAATTTTGAAGAAAAAGTATATAATAACCCTAATTATAAGTGGTGCATTTTCAATAATCTTACTGGCTGGGCTTTCTGTTCATGATATGTTACGTTCCGTTACATATGTTTTTCCAATAGTATTTATTGCATATTATTTCTTAACAAAAGAATTAAAGTTAAATGAGGTTAGAAATATTGCATTTTTTGCGATGCTACTTTGCTTCATAATTCCAACTTATTTTATTGCTGACAAAACAGACCTGCTTTCTCCTATTTTTCCAAAAATATTAAAATGGTTATAGTCTAGCAATGGCGATATCTATTTATATAGCTTTGATTTGGCGATAATTCATTGAATAACACCTCCCGCATATACGCCATCGTTGCAGTAGTTCTTTCGCTGCTGTTTGTGATATGGAGCGTTACCTTGATTCGTTCTGTAAAGCAACAACGCGATGATGTATCTAATCATGTTGCAGCCATTACACAGATTAATGCGATAAACCATGCCATTCTTGAACTTCAGACCGTTTATCTTGAAGATAAATACCGAACAAACAGCAACTGGGTATCGGGACTAGAAACCTACACTAAAACTGTAAATAATTTCAGAGAAAGAAATACCCCTACGCCTGAAATGGCTGATTACATTTATTCATTGGACTCTATTGTGCGTAGGGCTGTACTTATCCATTCGGGTATTTATGGTCAGGCAGAAAAGTCGGAAGTAGAAATAAATCAGTTGGAAACAGAATTTAAAAGCGAGTTGAATGAGGCGCTTGAACTGAATGATATCACCACAAGTAAAATAAGAAAAAAACTGGCAAAATATTCCGATGAACTTGCCTGGAAATGGACATTGCTGAATGTGCTGGTTATGTTTTCATGCATTCTGGCCTTGGTGCTTTCGGTGGTCAGTATTTTAAACAGTATCAATTATCAGAAACGGAAAAAGGTCATGATTGCCTTGCGTGCCGAAAAAGATAAAGCACAGAGTTATCTTGACATGGCAGGCTCCATACTTGTGGTAATTGACCGCAACCAAAATATAAGTATGCTGAATAAAAAGGGTCTGGAAATTCTTGGATTAACCCATGAAGAAGAAGTAATCGGAAGAAATGCGTTTGATTATTTTTCTTCAAAGGGTGAACGGACTGCATTAATTGAAGGGTTTAAGAAAGTTATAAATGGTGAAATTCAGTTGGTTGAATATTATGAACGCAAAGTGGTTTCTAAAAAGGGTGAGGAACGAATAGTAGGTTGGCACAACAGTTTGCTGGAAGATATGTCAGGACATGTTATTGGTGTGCTCAGTTCCGGTGATGATGTGACAGAGAAAAAGTTCAGAGAAAAAGCGATTAAGGAAACTGTAATAAAATTAGAAAAATCAAACGAGCAGCTTGAAGGTTTTGCCTACATGGCAACACACGACTTACGCGCACCTGTTGCCAATCTGATGGCGCTGCTTAATCTTTACAACAAAGAAATTCCGGAGGATGAGGAGAATAAATTCATCTTTCAGAAATTTGAGGAAAGCGTGAAAATACTGAACAACACGCTGGGCGATTTGATTGATATTGTGGCGGTAAACAAAAATAAGTTTGACGAAAAAAATGACATTAACATTGAAGAAACATTGAAAGATGTAATGGAAAGTGTGAAGGAGGATATCAACAAATCAGGCATTGTCGTGAATTTTGATTTCAGCAAATGCAATGAGGTAAGTTATCCGGCATCTCAGTTTCGCAGCATATTGATTAACATGCTTACTAATGCAATCAAGTATCGTTCGCCCGATAAAAAAGCTCAAGTGGAAATCACATCCTCCATAGAAAACGGTTTTGTGCGTTTAGACTTTGCTGACAATGGATTGGGTATTGACCTGAAAAAGTACGGAAGCAAGCTGTTTCAGATGAACAAACGCTTTCACGTTGGAACCGAAGGAAAAGGCATCGGGCTTTTTATTATTAAGTCGCAGGTGGAAGCAATGGGAGGAAAAGTTGGGATTATAAGCGAGCCCGGAACAGGAACAACTTTCAGCGTTTTTATAAAGCATTGAAAAATTGTATAGTTTAGCATCTGCGAAATGAAAAAGATAAAACACATAATGCTGGTAGATGATGACGACACTAACATTTATGTAACCCGCAGGTTTATTGAAAAAGCAGGTATTGCTGAAAAAGTAACCAGCAAAAAAAGCGGGGAGGAGGCATTGGCCTATTTCTCGGATTTTGAGAAATACAAAAGTGATCCTGAAAGTGAAATAGACCTTATTTTCTTAGACATCAATATGCCCGTAATGGATGGGTTTGAGTTTCTGGAAGAGTTTGAAAAACTAACCTTTGAACCTGCGCTGAAGAAAGTGAAAATCATTATGCTTACTTCTTCCGTGTTTCATATCGACCGCTTTAAATCACAAAGCTTTCCCAACGTTATCAGCTACATCAGCAAGCCTGTTTCTATCGACAGTTTGAAAGATATTGCTGAACGCTATTTTTAGTTCTCCTGTTTTTCTTTCTTATTAATCCTACCTTTGAAATCATAAACCCCACAAAAATGAAACGATACATTACAGCACTTTGCGCAGGCTCATTATTATTTTTCTCATGCGCAAATGAACAGGAAAAAGCAACTGATAAAACCGAAAGCACTAAACAGGACGCAGCGCAATCCACTACACCAACTGCACTGCCACCATCGGCATCACCTACTTTTAATCCTGGTCAGCAAATGGTAACACCGCAAGCTGCCACACCTGTTGCAGCCGGCATGAACCCCGAACACGGCCAACCCGGACACCGTTGCGATATTGCTGTAGGCGCACCGCTTAACTCACCACCTGCTGCAGCACCTGCAGTAACTTCGGCCCCAACATTTAATACACCGTCTCCAACGCAAACACCCGTAGCTACACCACCGGCTGCAACTGCTCCTGGAATGAATCCACCGCACGGACAACCGGGACATGATTGTGCCATTGCCGTTGGTGCTCCTTTGAATAAATAGTTGCGTTTAGTTTTTTACCAGTTTCAGGTAAAGCTTTTCTATTTTCTCTCTCGCCCAGGGTGTTCGTCTTAAAAAGGTAAGGCTTGAATTCAGCGATGGATTGGTGATAAAACATTTTATCCTCACGCGCTGCCCAAGCTCTTCCCAGCCATATTCTTCAACAAGGCGTTCCAGTATGGTGGACAAGGTTATTCCGTGTAAAGGATTATTGGGTTGCGGGTTGGCGGGTGTCTTTTCCTCTGACATTTCGTTAATTGAAATTTACTGAACAATTATTTTTTTACTAAATTTTTCTGCTCCTGCTGAAATGCTAACAAAATAAACTCCGCTTTGAAGTTGCGCGCGATTAAAATTAATTTGTTGCTCTCCAACAAGATTTCCTTTGTTTTCAAAAAATACTAGTTGTCCTTTCAAATCGTAAACATCAATTGAAACTGCACATGGGTTTTTAAGATCAAATGAAACCGTTGTTGTTTGTGAAAATGGATTTGGAAAAATATTCAGTTGATTCTCTATTCCATTTTCTGCAACCGAAACCAAAGGTTCATCGGTAATAGCAAAATCCCAGGTGCCGCGACCGTAGGTTCCAAAGCGTACGGTGTTAAGTGAAGGAATAAAATCAACGCTTGTAAAATTCTGGTCAGGAGCAGTTATGCCGGCCATGTCAAACCATTCCTGCGTATTGAAATTATAGCAATACGGTCCTGCATCTGTGGCGGCAAACAACAACAATTCGGTTGAAGAAAGTTTTAAATCATTGAAAGAAGTTTGAGGAATAAGATTGTCTAATGGAGAAAAGTTCTGTCCGTGATTTTTAGAAACAAATACTCCCGGATTGCTGTAGCCGCTGCCACCTATTATTACTCTTCCCAATTCGGTTGGTGAAGGTATAATCACGTTTCCACGAAAATCAGGTTCGTCAAAACTTGCAGATAAAGTCCAGGTTTGTCCTTCGTCATCAGAATAAAAAAAGCGGCCGCGGTTGGTAAGCACATACCGGTAGTTCCAGTCGATAGGCGAGTAGGCAACAGCCGTAATTTCATTGGTATTGCTAATACTGAAATTGTAAGGAAGGCGCTCTGCTTCAACATCACCGCTGATGTGTTGCAGGTGCCAGAGGTATTGCCCGCTCACTGCAGAATCGCCACCGCCTGTAAACGCATAATTGTAATCAAACGGGTCAGACATCATGGGTGCCATCCATTGCCATCCATCACCAACAAAATCCCAGTAAGCAGCAAAATCACCCAGATCTGCCGCATCGGGATAATACATCGCAAAGCCGGGATACACCGTCCACAGGCTGTTCCCGTTGTTGCCCGAAACAATACTCCCGTAGTCACCGCTAATACTTTGTTTAAAACCTAACACACCACCCGAATCAACACGACACTTTTGAAAACCCTGATCCTGGCTGCCCATGTAAATATAATTGGTGTTTACACGATTGGTGTAGGTTGAGTAAAATTGCCCTGTGCCTATCCCGGAGAGGGTAATATTTTCAACCTGGTCTAATTGATTGTATGATTTATAAAGTCCGCCATCGGTTGAAATCATGGTTACCTCATTGCCAAGTGTATCATAGAATAAATCAATTCCATCAATATCGGCATGAAGAGAATAACGCACATTACCATAATACTCAAACCACTCGTTGCGGGGAAACCATCCTGCACCGGCATCGCCCGTAATGTGGCAGTTTACTGCACCAAAATATAAACGATCAGCATCGTTGAGCGAACATGCAAAACTGTTGCGCCCCCAAAGTCCGGCAGGTTCATCACCGGAGTAAGTCCAGTTCAGTCCGCTGTTATCACTGCGGTAAACGGCACCGTCCGAAAGAACAGCAAGTTTTGCTGTTCCGTTGTTTTCTTCCAATCCTGTAATTACTGCATTGCCACCCGAACTGCCGATGTTGGCTACAAACACCGGTTGCCCTGTATTGTCTAATTTATAAAAGTCGGCATCGTTGATGAGGTAAACATTACCGCTTGTTCCGTAACGTGCGGTCCATATATCGGTGTTGCCCGCCCATCCCGAATACGATGTAATGCGTGTAAAACTTTCGCCCAAATCATCCGAGCGATACAACGCTGCAACGGGTTCCCAGGCTGGTCCATAATCCCATTCCAAAACCAGCGTGTAGAAAATTTTTGGTTCTGTAGAAGTAACAATCACACGGATAACATTGCCCCAGTCAATCAGGCTTTCCAAGCCTGTTGCGGTTTCCCAGGTAAGTCCATCGTTGTCGCTGTAGTAAAAATATTTTCCACCTGCCATGTAAAGACGGTTACCGTTTTGCAGTTCAAGGTGGCGAACAAAAATAATTTCGTTGCTCATATAATCATTCAGCGGCTGCCAATCATCACCATCCAATGTGCCTTTCCACAAAACACCGCCTGATGAGCCTGCATAAACCGTGTTGGTTTCAAAATCAATGTCGCAGGTGTGCATGCGTCCTGCAATATTGGTGCTGCCACGCTCACGCCATTCGCCCGTCAATGAACCGTTGCCCAGCGTTTCCAGAATTTTTTCGTTTGATTTCAGTTGTCCTTTTTTGTAGAGTTCTTTGCGATACTGATTTCTTTTTTCGGCTCTTTCTTTTCTTGTTTGTTCGTCCATTGCCTTCCAGTCAATTCCTTCGGCTGCCCCATGTTTTTTCTCCCACCATTCTTTACGCCTTTGTTTCATTTCTTCATTTTCCTGAATTTCTGCGGGCGAAGGCTGTCTTTTTTCTTTTCCCGAAAAAAGTAACAATAAACCCATTGAAGGAATAATCAATAAAAATGCGGAGATAAGAACTTTTGTTTTATGCATATAAATTATCTGTTAATCACACGCTCATAAAGGCTTTCGTAAAGCGGAAGAATTTTTGAAAGCTCAAAATCTTTGGCGCGTTTCAATGCATTTTTACGAAAGGTGTCGTGTGTGTTTTTGTCTTTTAAAATACTGATTGCATTCTTTGCCATGTCGTCAACATCGCCTACATTACTCAGGTAACCCGAAACTCCATGAACATTTACTTCGGGCAAGCCACCTGTATTGGTTGAAATAACCGGAACAGATGCAGCCATTGCTTCCAATGCAGAAAGACCAAAGCTCTCTGTTTCGGAAGGCAAGATAAAAAGATCGGCCATTGCCAAAACTTGTTCAGTTGCCTTCAGTTTACCGAGAAATTGAATTTCCTCACATGTCCCCAATTCGCGACAAAGCGCTTCAATCTTGCTGCGTTCAGGGCCATCGCCCACCAGCAAAAGTTTGGCAGGAATTTCTTTTCTCACTTTATCGAAAATGCGCACAACATCTTCAACACGCTTTACTGGGCGAAAGTTGGAGATGTGCAATAACACCTTTCTGTCGCCTGTATTGTAATTGAATTTGGTGAGTGCATTTTTTGCCTTGCTGTACAAATCTATATCCACAAAATTTGGAATTACCTCAATGTCGCGCTTTACGTTAAAGAACTTATAAGTGTCCTGCTTCAGGCTTTCTGAAACAGAAGTTACTGCATCGCTTTCATTGATCGCAAAAGTGATAACAGGTTCAAACGATGCATCTTTTCCTACCAGCGTAATATCTGTTCCGTGCAGCGTGGTGATGTACGGAATTTTTATGCCCTGCGAAGCTAAAATCTGTTTGGCCATATAGGCTGCAGATGCATGTGGGATGGCATAATGCACATGAAGTAAATCTAATTTTTCATGTTTTGCTACATCTACTAATTTGCTGGAAAGTACCAGTTCATAAGGTTGGTAATCAAACAATGGGTAATCACTTACCTGTACTTCGTGGTAAAAAAGGTTGGGCGAAAAGCTGTCAAATCGTACCGGCATATCGTAGCTGATAAAATGCACCTGATGTCCTTTATGTGCAAGTGCATTGCCTAATTCAGTTGCCACCACACCGCTTCCACCAAAGGTGGGATAACAGACTATACCGATTTTCATTTATGAGTTGTTCGAGTTAAAATGATTGTAAAGATAAATAACTTCATTAGTGTATTGATTTCGATTTTAGCAGTAGTTAATATCAAATAAAATGAAAGCCATATACTATTCATTCTCGTAAAATTTCTCCTTCTTCAATAACCTATTGATTGCATTTGCCAGTCTGTCAATTTTAGTTTCTTCTCTCTTTGCCGAATAAATCCAGTTGATGTAATACTTCTGTTCGCTTTCAGTCAATGAATTAAAAAACTGCAAGGCTTCCGGCTCATCAGTCAGACAAAGCAGCATTTCTTCAGGAACTTCTAAGGGTTCGTTATCTGGAAATAAAACAATTTGCACGTAATCGCCTTCCTGCTTTTTGATAACTTTTCGTATTTCAGCTTTTACTGGAAGAAACAGATTACCATCACCCATCGGCATCAGGTGATATTTCCTTATTTCAAATCCATCAATAGTTCCTCTTACTTTTCTCCAACCGAACGGTGCTTTTTTATCAGGTCGGATATCGGGCAGCCGAGCATAGGTCCAGCCACCTTTGCCTGGATATTTTTCAAGAAGTAATTTTTTACTGACTAATGGCTTTTCCATAAAGGTTAGCCATGAATTGTTTCTTTTTTCCCGTATTTGGCAATTACAGTTGCTTCATATTCCAGAAACTCTTTCCAGCGTTTATCCACATCTTCGCCTTTAGCATATTTCTTTGCCAGCTTTATAAACGTGGTGTAATGATTAGCTTCGCTCACCATCAGATCGCGGTAAAAATCAGAAAGCTCTTTGTCCTGAATATTTTCTGAAAGTACCCGAAAACGCTCACAGCTGCGGGCTTCAATCATGGCAGAGAAAAGCAGCCTGTCAACCAATACAATTTCTCGTTTGTATCCTTTTCTTACAAACAAATAGAGTTCATTTACATATTCATCTCTGCGCTCTCTGCCCAAAACATTTCCGCGCTTTTTAATCAGTTCATGAACCTGATTAAAGTGGTCTAACTCTTCCTGAGCAAGTGCAATCATCTGTTCTACCAGATCAGGATATTCAGGAGCAAACACAATTAATGAAATAGCATTGGTTGCAGCTTTCTGTTCGCAGAAAGCATGATCCGTTAGTATCTCGTCAATGTTTGTTTCAACAATGTTTACCCAGCGAGGGTCGGTTGGTAATTTAAGTCCCAGCATTTTAAATTATTTCCTGCGAAATTAGGAATAATAAATTTTTAGCTTTGCTACCATAGTTTTACAGTCTTGTTCCTCAAAAAACTTCTCCCTTTATCGCTTCTGCTAATTCTGCTGTTCAATATCAGCGGGCATTTGATCTCATTCAAAGTATCTCAGCACTCGATAAAAAAAGAGATAAAAAGAAAAATTAAAAGCCAGGTGCCTGAAACTGAATTAATCGTTTTCACTTTTAGAATTGCTGACCTGAACAATATTGAGTGGGAAGAAGAAGGAAAAGAATTCTGGCTCAACGGAAACTTATATGACGTAGTAAAAAAACAGGAGACTGCCGACAGCATAACCTTCCACTGCATCAACGACAAACAGGAAAAAACGTTATTTGCCAATCTGGAAGAACTGATAACCTGCCAGATGAATTCTGATGCTCAGACCAACAACACCTCACTTAAAAAATTCCAGTCCGATTATTTTTTCATTCAAACATACCTACAATTTTCTTTTAAAGAAATCAGTTGCTTGCCAATTGAAATAAAAGACAAACTGCTGAAAGGTTATTTATCTGAAAACCTTCAGCCGCCTGAACAGGCTTAGATTTCCAAAGGCTATCTATCAATGATACTTCACTGCTTGTGAAGTATTCTCTCATTAATTTTTACTCTTAATATGAAAAATCATATTCTAATATTATTTACCATGCTCTTGTTTTCTCCTTTATTAAAGGCACAGAAAACAGATGAAAAAGACACGTTGAAATATAACTTTAACGAAGTCGTTATTTCTGCCAGCAAGTTTGAAGAAAAGAAATACGACATACCTCAACCTATACAAAGTATAACGTTGAAACAGATTGAACAAACAAATGCACAAAACGCAGGCGACCTTTTAGTTTCTACCGGAACTGTGCTTTCGCAAAAAAGCCAGGCAGGTGGCGGAAGCCCCATCATACGTGGGTTTGAAGCCAACAAAGTTTTGATTGTTGTGGACGGTGTTCGGATGAACAACGCTATTTTCCGTGGCGGACATTTGCAGAATGTTATGACCATTGACAACTCTATGTTGGAGCGTGCAGAGATTGTTTTTGGTCCCGGCTCGGTTGTGTATGGCAGCGATGCATTTGGCGGTGTGATGCATTTCCACACCAAGAAACCTGTTTTTGCTGAAGGCGAAGAATCCTTTGCTTTTAAAGGAAGAACTTACACCCGTTATGCAACTGCTAATCAAGAAAAAACAGGACATCTTGATTTCAATCTGGGCGGCAAAAAGTTTGCATCACTGACGAGTTTTACTTATTCCGATTTTGATGACATGCGTCAGGGAAACATTCGCAAAGACTCGCTTTCTGATGTCTGGAAACGCAGGTATTATGTGCAACGCATCAATGGTGCAGATGTATTAGTCGCCAATGATGACATTAATATTCAGAAATTCTCAGGCTACAGTCAGTACGATATTTTACAGAAGTTCTCATTCAGGCAAAGTGATAAGATTGCACACAACCTGAACTTCCAGCTTTCCAACTCTTCCAATCTTCCGCGCTACGACCGGCTTACCGACCCTAAAGGTGGAGGACTTAGCAATGCCGAATGGTATTACGGTCCGCAGCAACGCATAATGGGCTCTTACCGTCTTGATTTAAGTGGTGAGAATGCACTTTACAGCAATGCACAGATTATTCTTGCGTATCAGGACATAAAGGAAAGCCGTAACCAACGCAAATTCGGGAATGATAATCTGGCACATCGCAATGAGCATGTGAATGTATACTCACTAAATGCTGATTTCAAAAAAGATCTGGAAAAGCATACTGTGAAATACGGCATTGAAGTTACTTACAACAACGTAACATCAACTGCAGAAAATGAGAACATCGTTACAGGTGAAATAACGCCATTAGACACACGCTACCCTAATGGCGGAAGTACACAGCTCTCTGCTGCCGCTTACATTACCGATTCATGGAAGCTTAGTGAAAAGTCAAGGCTTTCTGCTGGTTTGCGTTACAGTCATGTTGGATTAAAAAGTTCATTTGATGACAAAACCTTTTTTCCTTTTCCGTTCAATGAAGCAAAACAAAATAACAATGCGCTTACCGGAAACATCGGTTACATTTTTTCACCCGGCAAAGACTGGCATTTATCATTTTTAGGCTCCACCGGTTTCCGTTCACCCAATATTGACGACATGGCAAAGGTTTTCGAATCGGGCAACGGAACATTGGTAGTTCCCAACCCTGACCTGAAAGCTGAATATGTTTACAACGGTGAACTTGGAATTTCAAAAGTGATTGCCCGCAAAGTAAAAGTGGAAGCAAGCGGGTGGTATTCGTATATGACCAATGCAATTGTCACCAAACCATTTACACTTAATGGTGAAGAAACAATTGTGTTCAATGGCGATACAAGCGTAGTGGTTGCAAGTCAGAATGCGCAAACTGCATTCATCACAGGTGCTTCAGTAAACATGGAAGCACATCTTACCAAATGGTTAGTGATAAACACTGCTCTCACCTACACCTACGGAAGAATTTTTTCAGATACAGGACATGTGCCGCTCGATCACATTCCACCAATCTTCGGAAGAACAGGAATACAGTTGAACTTCAAAAAGCTGAATGCTGAAGTATATGCGTTTTATAATGGCGAGAAAAAACTTACGGATTACAGATTAGGAGCAGAAGACAATGAAGCTTATGCTACTGCTGCCGGAATGCCTGCATGGTGGAACTTGAATGCACGTGCAGGATACAAGTTCAGTCAGAATGTAACCTTGCAGCTTGCGCTTGAAAATATTCTGGATGCGAATTACCGTGTGTTTGCATCAGGTATCAGCTCACCCGGAAGGAATTTTATTGCTACGCTGAGAGTTAATTTATAATGATATTGTCACCCTGAGCGTAGTCGAAGGGCATTATGCTTCGACTACGCTCAGCATGACAAAACACTCAACTCCCGTGCTTCTTATTACTCAATACATTCTCTAATTTCCATTCTATCTTTCTCTCCATCGGAAACTGCCTCACAGTACAATCATTCTTCTGGCAAATCTTACACGAAGTTGGAATACAAGGATCAGTATGAATGAAGAATTCAACATCACCTTGCTTTTTAGTATTGATAAGCTTATCTAACTTCTCTGCTTCATCATGCGATTCACGCAGGTTCAGAAACCACGGAAGTGTTATATGGCAATCCACATGCAGTTTTGAGCCATATTTAATTACTCTCAGGTTATGGATATCCACCCAGTTGCTTCTTCTGTTTTCGTTCATGATAGCTATCAGTTCTTCTATCAGGTGTACATCTGCTTCATCCATAATTCCTGCAAGCGAGGTGCGGATAAGTCTATAACCGATGTAAAAAATATAGATACCCAGAAGAATAGCTACAACGTTATCAAGCCAGATAATTTTTGTCAGGAAAATAAGAAACAAACCTGCAAGCAATCCCGCGCTTGACCATGCATCGCTTTGCAGGTGTTTTCCTTCGGCCATCATAGCATGCGAGTTTGATTTTTCTCCTTTTTTGTTCAGATAAAAACCAAGAATATAATTTACAATTCCTGTAAAGGCAGTAATTGCAATACCAATATCAAGACTGTGAACTTCTATAGGATAGAAAAAATTATACACCGCTTTCCCGGCCATATAAACTCCGGCAAGAGCTATAAACGCACCTTCCAGCCCCGATGAAAGAAACTCCACTTTTCCATGTCCGTAAGGGTGGTCGGTGTCTTTAGGCCGCGAGGCAATCACCAGACTCCACAAGGCAAATGCACCTGCAACAACATTGATGATTGATTCCAATGCATCGGTAAGAATAGCATTAGAGTGTGTGAGATACCACGAAAAGAACTTGAGCCCAAGCAATACCGTTCCTATAATAAGAACGGTGCGCTGGAAACGGATGTTGTCACTATTTGTTGAAATACTCATTAAACAAAAATAGACCTAATATTGTAATTAAAGTGCTCAGTGGCAAGAATGCGCCTCACCCTTACTAATCTTCGGGCTTACATAAGGAATACCCAAATTCAATCCGCGCAGGATAAATAATACACCTATCAGCAAGATAACATACGGCATTGCCTTACGGATATGGTTGCGGATGTTGACACTGATAAAATTACCGGCTACAATTACTGATATCATCACAGGTAACGTTCCTGCGCCAAACAGCGCCATATACGCTGCTCCTTCAGCCGGACCCGATGTTGCTGATGCGCCTGCCACTGCCAGATAAACCAATCCGCAGGGCAACAAACCGTTTAGAATACCGATAAAGAAAAAGGAAAAAAACGTGCGTTGCTGAAAGAAATTCTTCATGCCTTTTTTTATGCGCGAAGTAAAACCATAAGCAAAACCAGTGATTTTAGTTCCGCTGCTCAAAACACCCGGGACAAGAATAGATAGCACAATCAAGACCCCAATAGTGATAGAAAATCCTTGCTGCCATCCCGCCAATGCAAAGGTTTTTCCAATGATACCGAACAAAACACCAAAGAGAGAATAGGTAAGAATTCTGCCTGAGTTATAAGTAAAAGCTGCTACAACTCTTTCCGCTAAACTGTTTCCGCCAACAGGTAATGCAAGCGCAATCGGTCCGCACATTCCTATGCAGTGAAAGCTACCTAATAAACCCAATGTGAATGCTGTCCAAAGCATGTTACAGTATAATTACACATTCCTGAAAATACGATTTGTCATTTTCCTTCCAATCAATCTGCAACAGGTATTTTCCACTGCTTGCGGCAGTTATATCCACCTGCTGATTACCTGAACTGTCGGGCATAACAGCTACTTTAAAATCCATTGCTGCATCCGAAGGACGGAACAATTTTATTTCACCACTTACCTTTTCTGTAGCAGGAAAAACAAGATTCAGTGATTTGCCTTCGTGTTTCCACACAACCTGTTTGCTGTTTGTGTTCACCAAATTCTGCTTGTCAATCTGCTCCTGAAATTTCAGTTCCTTGTCGTAGTAATCTTCGGTAACCAAATCATATTTCTGATTGAAGCTAATTACTACCAATGCAATAATAAAGGCTGCAAAGGCAGTGTAGAAGATGGCTATTTTGTATCCCCAATTCATGGTTTATTTAGTTAAAGTTATGGGCCCTATAAACGTAGTCTTCATTTTATATAACAACTCATCACCAGAGTAAATTCCAATAGTGAATTTTGATTTCATTTTCTTCAGATCAGTTTTGCTGGCATAAATAAATAATGCTCCCTGCGCAATACCTTGTTCATTAACCACAATGTTTTCATGCGCCACTAATTTAATTTCAATATTAGAGTCAAGTGGCTTTAAGGTAAGTGGAATTGCATGATTTGTTTTATTGATGATTTTGTAATTATACAGGTTACTGATTTTACCGCCCTCCTGTTCCTGGTAAAGCATTCCCGGAGTGCGCAACAAGGTTGCTGAAATATCGCTGCGGGTAATTAGCAATGCTGTCATTGCAATAATCAACAACGTCAGCAATGTTGAATATGCTTTCATCCGCGTAGTAAATTTAAACGGCTTGCCTTCTGCAATCTCACTCTCAGAAGCATACCGAATCAGACCTGGCTTCATATTCACACTCTCCATCATGTGGTTGCAGGCATCAATACAAGCGGTGCAGTTCACGCATTCCAACTGGGTTCCGTTGCGGATATCAATTCCGGTGGGGCAAACATCAACGCAATGGTGACAATCTATACAATCACCTTTTCCTGTTTCAACACGGTTTTCGTTTTTGTGAAATTTAGCACGCGACTCACCACGCACTTTGTCATAAGCCACTACAATGGAGTTACGGTCAAGCAACACACCCTGCAACCTTCCGTATGGACAAACCACCAGACAAACCTGCTCACGAAATCTGGAAAATACTCCGTAAAACACTGCACTGAAAATCATAATGGAAGTAAGACCTCCGATATGTTGTTGAGGAGGGTCTGTAATGATTTTCATCAACTCATCACTGCCAATTATGTAAGCAAGAAACGTATTGGCAATAAAAAATGAGATGATATAAAAAACAACATGCTTCAATGTTTTCTTCCATATTTTCTCTGTATTCCAAGGCATTTTATCCAATGCTTGTTGTTGTTTCCAATCGCCTTCAATCCAGTATTCAATTTTACGAAATACCATTTCCATAAAAATGGTTTGCGGACAAACCCATCCGCAGAATACCCTTCCGAAAATAACCGTGAAGACAATGATGAAAACTAAAAATGTAATCATCGCCAAGCCGAAAATATAAAAATCCTGTGGCCAGAAAACCTGCCCGAATAACACAAACTTGCGCTGGATAATATTCATCATCAGCAATGGCTCACCACCGATGCGGATAAAAGGACCTGAGAATAAAAAAGCAAGAAGAACTACGCTTACAATCGTGCGTGCATTATAATACTTGCCTCCCGGCTTTTTAGGAAATATCCACCTGCGGTCACCTTCTTTATTAATGGTGCTGATAGAATCCCTGAAGGTTCCTTCGGGATCCTTTATATCAAAATTGATAGCCATAATTTTTCTGAATTAATAAAAACTGATGGGTTTTTATACACTATTCTCCTACACATTTTGGCTATTCAAATTATAAATTACTGATTAACTGCAACAGGCGCCTTCGCACTGTCTGGAGCTAAACTGTCAGGCTGTGCAGCAGGCACTCCGCCTTCTGTCCATAATTCACCCTGTGGCTCTTTTGGATTAGCAGGATTGCTTCCTTTCAGTGTAAGGATGTAGCTCGCCACTTCCTGTATCTGCACAGGTGTAAGCTGTGCTTCCCATGCTATCATACCTTTTGCGGGCACTCCGTATTTTATGGTTTTGAAAACGTTATGTATTCCTCCTCCGTTTATCCAATATTCATCTGCAAAGTTAGGCCCTACTCCACCCTCACCTGCCTGTCCGTGACAAGCTGCGCAAAAGGTTTTAAATGTTTCCTTTCCTTTATCCAATTGTGCTGTTTCTGTAAAAGCTACCACCGTATTTTCATCTACTTTTGCTCCTGCCTTTGCAAGAAACGCTTCTTTCTGCAAACGTCCTTCTTCCATAGACTTCTCATACTCGGCAATCTGTAAATCTCCTTTTCCGGTGATGTGATAATAAGTAAGGTAAACACCTGCAAATGCAATGGTGAAATAGAAACCCCAAATCCACCAAGGTGGCAGGTTGTTATCCAGCTCACGAATGCCATCGTATTCATGGTCCATCATAATCTCACCTTCGCGCTCAACAGGCACTGCATCATTCAATGCGCCTGCCCAGATGTCTTGTTTTACAGGTGCTGCTTCAACAACCTCTTCAGGTTTTAAACTTTTCAGCAGATTTTTTATAAGCAAAAGAATAGCAAATAACAGTGACAGCAACACAAAGTTTACTACAACCAATACCCAGAAAATATCTTCTGTCATTACAACCAACGGTGCAGCTTCAGGACTTGCCGCCTGAGCAAATGCTGATGTTGCAGGAAGTGTCATCAATGCAATAAGGATTACAGATGCTGCTTTGTTTCCTGCTGCTCTTTTAAGCCACAGATCTTTGTTAGAAACAATGCTTTTTAAAACTCCTGCCAGCACTATAATGAGTATCAGCAGGAACAAAGCCAATCCGCTGAGAAACCAGAACGTTGATGTTTCGGTTGCGAATTTCAAATTTCTCCAAGGCACCTGAGGTGTTTCGGCTGCCATCAGGTTTCCTGACAAAAAGAGCATGAATGCAGACAAGGCTGCTTTCTGAACTATATTTTTGATGTGGTTCATAAGGTTGAACGTTTTAGGGTTATTAGATAATATCGTCTAAAGGCATGTTTTTCATCTTGTTTATATACTCCTTCCTTTCCATGACTACATAGGCAAGAAGTCCCACAAAAAAGACAAAGAATATTCCGAAGGAGATGAGCGGATAAATCTCAATTCCTGTGATATTGGTGAGGTGATGCTTTACAAATTTCAACATGGGTTTGCTGTTTTAGATGGTTCGTTGTTATATTATTTCTGTGCCTGTGCTTTATCTGCTTTTATATCGGTACCCAAACGTTGCAGGTAAGCGATAAGCGCAATGATCTCCGTGTTAGGCAATGCCTGTATTTTATCTTTCTCCAGATTTTTAACAATCTGTTGTTCCTGGTAAACAAGGTCGGCATTGGCAATCTTATCATAACCTTCGGGATAAGGAACACCAATTGTGCGCATGGCATTAATTTTAGCTGCTGTGTTTGATGTATCCAACTCGCTGGTGTGTAACCATGAGTAGGCTGGCATAATAGTTCCTGCGCTCATGCTCTCAGGATCCAGCATGTGGTTGTAGTGCCATGAGTCAGGATATTTTAAACCTTCGCGGTGCAAATCTGGTCCTGTACGTTTTGAGCCCCACAAGAAAGGATGGTCATATACAAACTCACCTGCTTTGCTGTACTCACCGTAACGTTCTGTTTCAAAACGGAACGGACGAATCATTTGTGAGTGGCAGTTGTTGCAACCTTCGCGGATATAAATATCGCGACCCTGCAACTCAAGCGGAGTGTATGGCTTAACGCTTGCAATGGTTGGTATATTGGATTTGATCAGGAAGGTAGGAACAATCTCAATGAGTCCACCAATAGAAACCAAGACTAAAGAGAACAACAACATCTGAATTGGTCTGCGCTCAATCCAACGGTGCCATCCTTCGCCTGCATGTGCGGTGTAATCTTTTGACAGCGCAGGAGCTTCTGCTGCTTCGTTGTCAACAAAGTTTCCGGCTTTAACGGTTTTAACAACGTTGTAAAGCATTACAAAAACACCGCTCAGATACAACAGACCACCGAATGAACGCAGTGCATAAAGTGGTTTCAGCTGTGTTACTGTTTCAAGGAAGTTAGGGTATGCAAGGAAACCTTCGGGAGTAAATTGTCTCCACATTCCGAACTGGGTTAAACCTGCCCAATACATCGGCAGTGCATAGAAGATAATTCCCAATGTAGCCAGCCAAAAGTGTGTGTTAGCTAATTTCTCGGAATACAGTTTGGTGTTAAACATTTTCGGGATCAGGAAGTAAATGATACCGAAAGTGAGCAGACCATTCCAACCCAACGCACCAATGTGAACGTGTGCAATAGTCCAATCGGTAAAGTGACTGATGGCATTTACTGATTTCAATGAAAGCATAGGACCTTCGAAGGTTGACATACCGTAGCAGGTAATGGCCACCACCATAAATTTCAATACCGGATTTTCACGCACTCGATCCCATGCACCACGCAGGGTAAGCAATCCGTTAATCATACCGCCCCATGATGGCGCAATGAGCATGATAGAGAAAACGGTACCTAATGATTGCGCCCAATCAGGTAAAGCAGTGTAAAGCAAGTGGTGAGGACCTGCCCAGATGTAAAGGAATATCAGCGCCCAGAAGTGAACGATGGAAAGTCGATAAGAGTAAACCGGACGATTTGCAATTTTTGGAATGAAATAATACATCAAGCCCAAGTAAGGTGTTGTTAAGAAAAACGCCACTGCGTTGTGACCATACCACCATTGTACTAGCGCATCCTGTACACCAGCATAAAACGAATAGCTTTTGAATAAACTAACCGGGATTTCAAAAGAGTTAACAATGTGCAGCACGGCAACGGTTACAAACGTTGCGATGTAGAACCAGATAGCTACATACAAGTGGCGCTCTCTGCGTTTGATAATGGTCATAAACATATTCAGACCAAACACTACCCAAATCAGTGCAATGGCAATATCAATGGGCCATTCCAACTCTGCATATTCTTTACTGGTGGTTAATCCCAGGGGAAGTGTTACCGCTGCAGCTACAATGATTAACTGCCAACCCCAGAAATTTATTTTACTGAGGGTATCGTTCCACATACGTGCTTTCAGCAAACGCTGCAGTGAATAATAAACACCCATAAAAATTCCGTTTCCGACAAAGGCAAAGATGACTGCGTTTGTATGCAGCGGACGAATACGCCCAAACGTTGTGTAGGCAAAATTGAAGTTAAGCACAGGAAATACCAATTGCAGAGCAATGAGTAATCCTACCGTCATGCCTACAATACCCCACAGGATGGTGGCGTAGGCAAACATTTTCACAATCTTATTGTCGTAAGAGAATTTTTCGGTTTCCATAATTTATTCGGGTTTTGTTTGTTCTTTGTTATCTGAGGGTGTGTCGTTAAAAAGCATGCGGACAGATGGCGTGTAGTCATCTTCGTACTGGTTATTTTTTACCGCCCATAAAAAGGCAATTAAAAAACCTACTGCTACTACTAGACTAATTCCGATGAGGAGGAAGATGGCGCTCATAATTATTCTTTCTGGCACAAAAATGCATAGCAGATAATACTCTACTAATGATTGGGGTCAGTGAAAAATATGATTTATGTCAGAGAAATCGCGCTGCAAAAAGTAAAATATCATGAATGATGAAATGAACTACTAATCAAAACTCCTCATACTTTTGCAGAGTATGAAGATATTTCCTGCGTTGGTTCTACCGTTATTATTCTTCTGCATGGCATGCTCTACTTCCAAACAAGTTGCGCAAAGCTCTGTTGCAAGAACAGATTGCACTACCCAGGGTACTTTGTCAACCAACCTTACCCCAAAATTTCCTGTGGAATATTATGCAGAACAAGGCGTGAAATACTTTCAAACAATGCAGTCTGATATTTCCATTAAAGTGCAGCCCAACTATTCCGATCTTGTTATCCGCTGGGAATGGCCTCCTTGGCTTTTGCTCACAGGCTTCCGCAAAACAGGACTTATCACTACCGATGTTATGCTCAAGTTAAACCCAACTAAATACGAACTGCTCGATTGCCGCGGATTTGAATCACAACCCTTCTGTCGATGCCATGTGGTTTTTAATTATGGCGGAATACCTTGTCCTATTTACGAGGAGTTTACTTTTAACGACCAAGGCGAGATGACCTTTATTGAAGCTTGGAGCGATTATGAAAGCCTGCTGCCTATGACATCTGGCGCAGACAGCTTATGGGATGAACAGGAATATTGGGGTATGAAGGAAGTAAACCGCTTATCAACTAAAGTTCCGGGACTGGGTAATTCTACCGGAAGAATTGACCTCTATTCGCCCTGCATGAATGAAGCAGCAGAAAAAGACACAGACATTGCAGAACTTCAAAAACGAGCAAAAGATGCTAACAAATTCTGGATGCAGGAATTAATCAAACACGGAAAAGAAGCAAGCCGAGGTTGCGAACCTCCGGAAGGCAATATTTATCCCTATTATCATAAATAATTTACAGTTTCATCCTCAACGCCATTAGCTTCACGCTAACCGTAACAAAGGCAACCACCGTAATAGAGCTCAGCGGCATAAGCAGAGCCGCAAAAACAGGAGAGAGCAAACCCTGCACCGCAAAGCTAAGCCCCACCGCATTATACAGCAGCGATATCACCAGCGAGATACCGATAATAAGTGATGATTTTTTTGCAAATGCAATGAGTAGTGGAAGCTTTTGAAAATTGCTGCCCTCCAAAATTCCATCGCAAGCAGGCGAAAAATTATTCAGGTTGTTAGAAACCGAAATACCTATGTCGCTTTGTTTCAGCGCACCGGCATCGTTCAGCCCGTCACCCACCATCAACACCTTGTGTTTATTACTTTGCCGGTCTTTTACAAAATCTAATTTATCCTGCGGTGAATAGTTAAAGCGCAATACCGCACCCGCAGGAAAAACAGTGCTCAGCGTTTTTTCTTCCGAGGCATTATCACCCGAAACAAGCGCCAGTTCATACCCAGATGAAAGCGTATGCAGCATTTCATTCAGTCCCTCACGATACTGAATGTTAAGACTGAAAACGCCTTTGTACTTACCATTGATGTTTACATACACACGTGAAGATTTAACGTTGCCGCTGTCAACCGCGCCTGCAAAAGCAGCAGCACCTGCCTTCAGTTCCATATCTCCTGCCCTGCCCTTAATTCCTTTTCCGGGAAGTTCAGAAAAACTGCTGACATCTTCCTGTCCGCCTACGAAAATGCTTTGCGCAATGGCGGTGCTCAGCGGATGCGAACTCTGACTGAACAATGATTTAAGCGCAACCAGTTCCTGTACATTCAATTCTTCGCCTTCATACACCACCTGCGAACCACCGGCAACAGTAATAGTTCCTGTTTTGTCAAAAACAAGATGAGTGGTTTTGGCAATGCTCTCCACCACTGCTGCATTCTTCAGGTAAAAACCATTCTTACCAAAAACGCGAACAATGTGTCCCAACGTAAATGGCGAAGACAAAGCCAAGGCGCAGGGACAGGCAATAATCAACACCGCAGTAAAAGCGTCCAGTGCCTTGTGCAGGTCAGACGGCAGCCACCACAAAGCCGAACCAACAGCAATGAGAATAATAGCCACGGTAAAATATTTACTGATAACATTAATGAGCGGTTCGTGTTTGTCTTTATCCTTTGTCGAAAAGATTTCATTGTTCCACAATTCGGTCAAATAACTCTGCGAAACATTTTTTATCACTTCCACTTTAATGGCACTGCCGCATTGCTTGCCTCCTGCAAAAACAGTGGCGCCATTGGATATCTTCACAGGTTGCGATTCTCCTGTTACAAAACTGTAGTCAATATTAGCATCACCCGAAAGCAATACAGCATCAGCAGGAATAATTTCGCTGTTGCGCACCAAAATACGATTGCCTACCTTTAGTTTTGAAAGCGGAATGCTTTGCTCTTCTTCATTCTTTAACAACGTAACCGCTACCGGAAAATACGATTTATAATCTCGCTCAAACGACAGTGTGTGATACGTCTGGTTCTGAAACCAGCGCCCCACCAGCATCAAGAAAACCAGGGCAGCCATTGAATCCATGTAGCCAGGTCCGGCTTGCAACACAATTTCGGTAACGCTGCGGATAAACATTACCGCAATACCCAATGCAATGGGCACATCAATATTGATAAACTTCTGGCGCAGGCTGTAGAATGCTGATTTAAAAAACTCGGCAGCGCTGTAAAAGAAAACCGGAAGTGATAATGCAATATTCAAATACCCGAACAACAATTTAAACGATGGTTCAAGTACCGATTTACCCGTCAAGTATTCAGGAAAACTGAGCAGCATAATATTACCGAAACAGAAACCTGCCACTCCTATTTTATACCAGCGCGAATAATCTTTCTTTTGTTTTATTGTCTGTTCGTCTGCCAGGTTTATCTCAGGAGGATAACCGATGTTGGCAAGCAAATCAGCCACTTCAGCCAACTGAATTTCCTTCTCCATAAAGAGAATGGTTACTTCCTTTTTCAGAAAATTAACACGCGAAGAAATAATGCCTTGGTTCAGTTTCGACATATTCTCCAGCAGCCAAATACATGAACTGCAATGCACCTGTGGCACACGGAAGTTTACAGTAGATTTTTGTCCGTCCGAAAAACTAATAAGTTTTTCGCGCAGCGCGGCATCACGCAAATAACCATACCTGCTCTTAGGTTGATTCCTTTGTGAAATTCCCGGACGGGTATTAAGACTGTAATACGTGCACAGATTATTCTCGTCCAGAATTTCGTAAACCAATTTACAGCCTTCACAGCAAAAACTTTTTCCGTTTGCCAGAATAGTTTCTTCTGCGCAGTTCTCACCACAGTGCGTGCATTTAAGTGCTTTTCCTACATTGGTATATTCTGACATTGAAGAAGTCAATTGGCTTTCTTACCCCAGAAAAACATAGTGCCGAGGAAACCAAAAATTGTAAACAGGAAACAGAATACACCTTTTACAGGGTGTGCCAAATCAATATTAAAATAAGCAACAGGCATAAAAATAAAGTAGGTAATTGCAGCTATTACAACAGCTATCATTTTGTTTTTGTTCATGTGAAAAGGGTTTTAAGTTTTTAACAGAACAAAAATGCGAGAGCTACTGTGGCTACAAACTGATTGTAGTCAGCAGAATCGGTGATTTATGTCAGTTTTTCGGAATTTCTTACTCCGCAAACAACGGAAACTTGCTCATCATCTTGTTCACTTCCTTCTTCACCGCTTTCAATACAGCGTCATCTTCCGTGTTCATCAGCACAATATCAATAAGGTCAACAATAGCGGGAATGTGTTTCTCTTTCAGCCCTCTGGTAG
Organism: Chitinophaga pinensis; assembly: GCA_945861685.1. Lineage (GTDB taxonomy): Bacteria > Bacteroidota > Bacteroidia > SXHM01 > SXHM01 > SXHM01. Next base: position 29,979 of record CAMAVO010000012.1, read on the forward strand.
TAATGGCTGCCGTTCCTACTCGGAAACCCGAAGTAACAAACGGAGACTTATCATCAAACGGAACCATATTCTTATTTACCGTTATGTCAGCTTTTACCAAGGTATTCTCAGCCACTTTTCCGTTCAGGTTTTTGCTGCGCAGATCAATCAGCATACTGTGATTATCCGTACCACCCGAAACTACATCATAACCTTTTGCCATAAATTCTTTGGCCATCAGTTGTGAGTTTTTCACCACCTGAACACAGTATTTCAGATATGAATCCGAAAGTGCTTCGCCAAACGAAACAGCTTTTGCAGCAATCACATGTTCCAACGGCCCGCCCTGTATTCCCGGAAATACAGCCCCGTTCAATACTGCCGACATCATTTTAATTTCTCCTTTCGGTGTTTTATGTCCCATCGGGTTTTCAAAGTCTTTACCCATCATAATAATTCCACCTCTTGGTCCGCGCAAAGTTTTATGAGTTGTTGAAGTAACAATATGGCAATGCGGCATCGGGTCATTCAAAATTCCGCGTGCAATTAATCCTGCAGGGTGAGCAATATCAGCTAGCAACAAAGCACCAACCTTATCAGCAATCTTTCTCATGCGTTTAAAATCCCAATCGCGTGAGTGTGCCGATGCACCTGCAATAATCAGTTTTGGTTTTTCTTTAATGGCCGTTTTTTCCATGGCATCATAATCCACTCTGCCGTTAGATTTTTTCACGCCATAAAAAACAGGGTTATACAACATTCCTGAATAGTTCACCGATGAACCATGCGATAAATGTCCGCCCATGGATAAATCCAATCCAAGAATGGTATCACCGGGCTTCAATACAGCCAGCATCACCGCTGCATTGGCCTGTGCTCCCGAGTGTGGTTGCACGTTCGCATATTCAGCATTGAACAACGCTTTCAAACGGTCGATAGCCAATTGTTCTACAATATCTACTACCTCGCAGCCACCATAATAACGCTTGCCGGGATACCCCTCTGCATATTTATTAGTAAGCACCGATCCCATGGCTTTCATCACATCATCGCTCACATAATTTTCTGATGCTATGAGTTCAATTCCCACTGTCTGGCGGTGGCGTTCTTTTCTAATCAGGTCAAAAATGGCTGTATCTTTTTTCATTTGATAATTGTTTGTTTTGGTACTTTCGTGCGGCAGCAAAAGTATTACAACACCTAATGATATGAAGAACAGGATAACAGAACTTTTCAACATAAAATACCCCATAATTCAGGCAGGAATGATTTGGTGCAGCGGTTGGCGTTTAGCCTCAGCTGTCAGCAACAGTGGCGGGCTCGGTTTGCTCGGTGCCGGCTCTATGTATCCCGATGTTTTGCGCGATCATATCCGCAAATGCAAGGCAGCAACAGATAAACCTTTTGGCGTGAATGTGCCCTTACTTTATCCCGACACTAAACAATTGATGGATATCATTGTTGAGGAAAAAGTCCCTGTAGTTTTCACCTCTGCGGGAAGCCCTAAAACATGGACCGGCTTTCTGCACGAACATGGAATTAAAGTAGTGCACGTTGTTTCCAGTGCCAAGTTTGCCTTGAAAAGTCAGGAAGCCGGAGTGGATGCATTAGTAGCAGAAGGCTTTGAAGCAGGCGGACACAACGGACGCGAAGAAACAACAACACTTTGTTTAATACCGATGGTGCGCGAAGCGATTACAATTCCATTGATGGCAGCCGGAGGAATTGCCTCAGGCAGAGCAATGCTGGCAGCAATGGCATTAGGCGCTGACGGTGTGCAGGTAGGAAGTCGTTTCGCTGCAACATTAGAATCATCGGCACACGATAATTTCAAGAATAAAATTGTGCAGACCGAAGAAGGCGGAACATTATTAACCATGAAGAAATTAGTTCCGGTACGTTTGATAAAGAACAAATTCTTCGAACAAATGCAGGAAGCGGAAAACCGTTCTGCATCATTGGATGAAATGGTTCAACTCTTAGGAAGAGCACGTGCCAAGAAAGGAATGTTTGAAGGCGACCTGGATGAAGGTGAATTAGAGATAGGACAAATTGCCGGCTACATTCACGATGTAAAACCTGCCGCACAGGTAGTAGAAGAAATGATTAAGGAATACAACGAAGCAAAAGCGGAGTTGAACAAAACAAATTTCTGAAAAGATGATACAATTTGAAAAACATACACTAAGTAACGGGTTAAAAGTGATTGTTCACGAAGACCGCTCTACTCCTATTGCAGCTATGAACATATTATATGATGTAGGCGCCCGCGATGAGGATGCAGACAAAACAGGTTTCGCCCATTTATTTGAGCATCTGATGTTTGGCGGTTCGGTAAATATTCCCAACTATGATGAGCCTTTGCAGAATGTGGGCGGTGAAAATAATGCCTTTACCAGCAACGATATTACCAACTATTATTTAACGCTTCCTGCACAAAATCTGGAGACAGGTTTTTGGCTCGAAAGTGATAGGATGCTGAGCCTTGCTTTCTCTGAAAAAAGCCTGGAAGTGCAGCGCAGTGTGGTAATTGAAGAATTTCGTCAGCGCTACTTAAATCAGCCTTACGGTGATGTGTGGCTGAAATTGAAACCCCTTGCCTACAAAGTGCATCCTTATTTATGGAACACAATAGGCAAAGAAATTTCGCACATTGAAAATGCTACGATGGATGATGTAAAAGCATTTTTCAAAAAACATTACCTGCCTAACAATGCTATTCTTTCTGTTGCCGGAAACGTGAAAACAGATGAAGTATTAAAGCTGGCAGAAAAATGGTTCGGTCCAATTGCGAAAGGCGAAAAGAAGGAACGTAAGCTTCCGGTTGAGCCACCGCAAATAGAAGAACGTAAAGAGGAAACCACTGCTGATGTCCCTTACGATGCTATCTATAAAGCATGGCACATGTGCGACCGTAAAAATCCCGACTACTATACCTTTGATGTTATCTCAGAATTATTCTCGCGCGGAAAATCTTCACGTCTGTATGTTGAACTGGTAAAGAATAAAAAGCTTTTCAGCGAAATCAACGCTTACATTTCTGGTGATGATGATCCGGGATTATTGGTAATTGCCGGAAAAGTTTCGGAGGGCGTTGACATGAAAACAGCTGAAGCCGGTATTGCCGAGGAAGTAAATAAGCTGTGCTCAACTGTTGTAGATGCAAATGAACTTCAGAAAATAAAAAACAACATGGAAGCATCACTTGTTTTTTCTGAAATGGGAGT
>CAMAVO010000013.1 GCA_945861685.1 Chitinophaga pinensis
CTGAGAAGAAATTTCTTCTTTCTGACGCGTAATCTGCCAGTTTGCCCTGCGTATGCTTACATAACTGTAAATAGCAGCAGCAACCAATAAAGCAATGATCAGAAAAAACCACCAGCGCTGCCAGAAAGGCGGCTCAATAATGAATTTAAACGAAACAGATTTGGCATTCACAATGTCTTCCTCTGTGCCTGATTTCACCAGAAATTCATAATGCCCGGGAGGCAGATTAGAATATGGCACTTCGGTTTTGTAGGTTATAGGAAGCCAATCATTATCAAAACCTTTGAGGTAATATTGGTAAGCAATTTCGTGGGGATTGGTTAAACTTATTCCTACAAAATCAAAGGTAAGATGGTTCCGGTTGTAATCCAAAACAAGGTTGACAGGAATATTTTTGCTATCCACACTATCGGCAAACAACTTCCAGTCGGTTGTTGGTTGCGATTCAAGGCGTATGCTTTTGATAACGGTTATGGGTTCGTGATTTTCCGGTTTATCAAATTCAGGCTGATAAACCACTAAGCCGTATGTAGTTCCTATCCAGATTTTTTCTTTGTTATCAATAAGCATTGCGTTATTGCTACATCCACCCGGAAAACCATCTTCAATACCGTAGTAGCGGTTACGGTTCAGCACATCACCTTTTACGGTTATGTTATTAATACCTTTAGCCATTCCCAGCCACATGCTGTTGAATTTGTCAAACACCAACGAATAAATGGCGCTTGATTTCAATCCTTCCTTTTCAGAAAAATGTGTAGGGTATCTGCGGTTGTAACGGTATAAACCGTCATTGGTACCAAACCACAGTTCCCAGTTTTCGTCTTCATCAATGCAGCGCACCCGGCCTCCGATAAAACCGTTTCCCTTGTTCATTTGCTGCACGCTGGTTCCGTTGTAGCGCAACACACCGTCTTCATATCCAAACCATATTATCCCTTCGCTGTCTTTATAAATACAATAGGTTTTGTCGGTAAACTTTTCAGCCAGTTTAAAGGGAATAATTTTTTTGTTTTCCACTTTTGCAATGCCACCCCATGTAGCTAGCCAAACGGTTCCGTTTTCCTCAACCAGAATATCCTGTATATGGAATAAAGCTTTGTCTTCAGCAGGCAACTGAGTAAATTTCCTGCCATCGTAATTTGTAATACCGCGACCGGTGCCTATAAGAATGTTGCCGTTTTTTTCCTGTTCAAAAGAAGTAACCCATTCACTACTCAGTCCGTTTTTTTCTTTATAGGTTTTAAATTTTTTACCATCAAATGTAGTAGCTCCTCGCTTTGTTCCAATCCAGTACAGTCCGCTGCTGTCCTGGAAAAGGGCTTCAATTCCATCATCGGGCAGACTATCTTTAATAGTATAGCTGAAAAACATTTCACTGCTGAGTTTGCTAAGTCCGTTGGTTTTTGATGCAAACCACATATTACCTTCACGATCCTGAATAATTTTCCAGATGTTATTATCAACAAGGCCGTTTGATTTTTTAAACTTGGTAAATTCCCCGTTATGAAGTTTAAAAACCCCTTCGCTGCTTCCCACCCACAAATTGCCTATGTCATCTTTGCAAAATTCATAAAAGGGAATATCAAAATGCTCGCTTGGGATTTTTACAGGTGTGATTTTTTCGCCATTGAGTTCAAACAATCCTTCATAGGTAGATACCCAGTAGCTTTCGGTTCCGCGCTGAATTATAGAAGATACGTAATCAGAGCCGAGTCCGTTTTTAGTGCTGTAGTTTTTTATCGTACCATTATTATATTGGAATAATCCATTTGATGTTGAGCAGAACCACAAATTGCCTTTGCTATCTTCCACTATATTTAAAACCACTGATTGGTCAAGCAGTGTGTCACCGCTCAATTTAATAATGGAATCATTTTCAAAATAGCAAACACCTTTGCTTGTGCCTAGCCATACTTTTCCCTTCTTGTCTTCCAGCACTTTTAAAACATTGTTGCTGTTAAGCCCGTTTTCGATGGTCAGATTTTTAAATTTCTTTCCGTCATAAATACTAAGACCGTTGTAAGTAGCTAAATAAAAAAGTCCGGTTTTACTTTGTGTAATGCTGAACACAACATTGCTGGCAAGCCCATTGGTTTCGGTAATATTTTCGAACGAGTTACCATTATACAACGTTCCATCATAGCGGGCAACACCGCCCTGATTGGTTCCAATCCACAGCCTTCCGCTTGCATCCTGAAAAATACTGAGTACCTGCGATTGAGGTAGCCCGTTTTCTACCGTAAAATTTTTGAAGAAATAGGTTTGCGAAAACAGCGGAGAATAAAAACAGGCAAGCGCAAAAAACAGAAGTGCTCTGTTCAAATAGTTAAGGCGCATGTTATTTCTGTTCAAAGCAAAAGGGATATTAAGCAGAGGACAAACTTACACGAATTAATAAAAACTTAAACTACGCTTTGTTCTGCTTAATCACAAATCTATTACTTTCGTCAATTATCATTCAAAATGTCCTGGACCAATTACCACAGTCACTGCAATTTTTGTGATGGCAGCGATGAAGCAAAAGTATATGCCGAGGCCGCGCTTGAGCAGGGATTGCTCGCTTATGGCTTTTCTTCGCACGTACCCATGCCCTTCTTTTGTGCATGGAGCATGAAAGCCGAAAAACTTGCTGACTACATCGCAGAAATTGAAAAACTGAAACTTGAATACAAAGGCTGTGTACAGATTTACCGCAGCCTCGAGATTGATTACATCCCCGGATTGATTGGGCCCGAAACATCGTTTATAAAAGAAGCGAATTTAGATTATACCATCGGCTCCATTCATTTTGTTGACAGTTTTGAAGACGGAACTCATTGGGAGATTGATGGCACCTCTGCCATTTTTGAAGACGGTTTGCAAAAAATTTTTGCAGGGGATATTCAGAATGCAGTAACACGTTATTATGATCTTACCCGCATGATGGTGCGCGAAGAATGTCCCGATGTTATAGGGCACATTGACAAAATAAAAATGCAAAATCCAGATAACAAATACTTTTCAGAAGATGCAGAATGGTATAAGGACGAAGTGCTGCGAACCCTTGATGTTATTACCGGAACAAAAGCCATTATTGAAGTAAACACGCGAGGACTTTATAAGAAAAAAACTACGGAGACTTATCCCGGAAAGTGGATGCTGACCGAAATTCTGAAACGCAAAATTCCGGTGATGATTAATTCAGATTCACATCATCCGAAAGAAATTACTTCAGAATTTGAAACCGCTGCTGCCTTGTTAAAAGAAGTTGGTTTTGAAACGGTAAAATCTTTTATCGATAATAAGTGGCAGGACTTTAAATTTGACAAAAATGGTTTAATCCTGTCTGTCAATGCCTGAAAATTTCATCAAACGTTGGCTTTCTACTTCTAACGGTTTTGTGCTTTCGTTGTATGCAACGCTGGCTGCATTCTGCACTTACTCCTGCATGTATGCCTTCCGTAAACCTTTTTCAGCAGCCGGCTTCAGCGATGTGGATGATATGTGGGGATTGAAATTCAAATCCATTCTTGTTATTTCTCAGGCAGTCGGTTACATGCTTTCCAAATTTATCGGGATAAAGGTTGTTTCCGAAATGGGGAAAAATAACCGTGCACTAGGAATCATTTTGTTGGTTGGCATTGCAGAACTTGCTTTACTGGGTTTTGCAGTTGTTCCCAACAACTTTAAACTGGCATTTCTTTTCCTGAACGGGCTCCCGCTGGGCATGGTATGGGGATTGGTTTTTTCATTTCTTGAGGGAAGAAAGTGGACAGAGGTGATGGGCGCTGGTTTATGTGCCAGCTTTGCTTTTGCTTCAGGATTTGTAAAAACCGTAGCAGCAAATCTCATGCTCGTGGGTGTTTCAGAATTCTGGATGCCGGTGGCAACAGGCGGAGTTTTCTTTCTTCCGCTTGTATTTTTTGTTTGGATGCTCAGTAATGTTCCTGAACCTACAAAGGAAGACGAAGCCCTGCGCACCAAACGCGAACCCATGAATGCAGCTCAGCGCTGGAGTTTTTTCAAAACCTTTGCGCCCGGTTTGGTTTTACTGGTTATCACCTACATGTTTCTTACCGCCTTCCGTGATTTCCGCGATAACTTTATGGTGGAGATATTAAACGCACTTGGATTTGAGAAAAAACCCGAAATTTTTACCCAAACCGAAATTCCTGTAACGCTGGGAGTATTGGCACTACTTGGCTTTATCATGTTTATTAAAGACAATAAAAAAGCGCTGATGATTAATCACTTGGTGATTGCTGCGGGCTGCTTGATTACCGGGTTGAGCGCCTTTGCCTATCACAGCGGCTGGTTAAGCCCCATTGCATGGATTATGTTGAGCGGTTTTGGGGCTTATACCGCCTATATTCCATTTAACTGTATTCTGTTTGAGCGATTGATTGCAGCTTTCAAATACGTGAGCAACGCAGGATTTCTGATTTATGTTGCCGATTCATTCGGTTACCTTTGCAGTGTTGGCGTGCTGTTTTACAAAGACTTTTTTCTGTCGGAAGTGAGCTGGCTGAGCCTTTTTACCAATGCCTGCTACCTGATTGCTATATTCGGAACGTTGTTTACCCTGCTTGCGCTGGGGTATTTTTACCAGAAAAAAACTGTGGTATAGTTTTGCGATTTAATCTAAATGCTGTAGGTTTGCGGTGCAAAAAATAAAAAACTATGGGCTACCTTTTTAATCCTACCGCTAAACTTATAGAAGCATCCTTTCCAATTGTTTACGGATTGGAGAATAATATGAATTATGCTATAATGGCAATTGGCGGAATTGCCTGCGTTATCTGGATCGGCTTAATGCTGAAATACGAAAAGCTGGAAGTTCCTAACAGACAGTAATCAGTCTCTTTCTTCTACCACATCCTCCCGCAGGTCAAATCCAATGTCCTTGCGGTAATATTTTCCTTCATAATCTATTACACGAATAGCGCGGTATGATTTACCCAAGGCATTATTCATGTTTGCTCCCACAGAAGTAACTGCCATCACCCTGCCACCGTTTGTAACAGCCTGTCCGTTTTGCAGTTTGGTTCCGGCATGAAAAACAAGGCTGTCCTCCACTTCATCCAGGCCGGTAATTACTTTTCCTTTTTCGTAATTGCCGGGATAGCCGTCTGCCACCAGCATTACAGTAACGGCAGTATTATCTTCTATTTCTAAGTTAACCTCATCCAGTGTTTGGTTGGCAACACCTTCAAACAATTCCAGTAAATCTGTTTTTATGCGGGGAATAACCACTTCTGTTTCGGGGTCACCCATGCGGCAGTTGTATTCAATCACAAAAGGCTCTCCATCCACATTCATCAACCCGATGAAAATAAAACCAGTGTAAGAAATATTGTCTTTCTTCAATCCGTTCACAGTTGGAATAACAACACGCTCTTCTACTTTTTTTAGAAAATCTTCGGTTGCAAACGGAACAGGTGAAATGGCGCCCATGCCGCCTGTATTTAATCCGGTATCGCCCTCTCCTACTCTTTTGTAATCTTTTGCAGCAGGAAGAATTTTATAATTTACTCCATCGGAAAGCACAAAAACAGAAAGCTCAATGCCGTGCAGAAATTCTTCAATCACCACTTTGTGACTTGCTTCTCCAAATTTTTCTTCCATCAACATTTCGGTGAGCTCCAGTTTGGCTTCCACCACATCTTCACAAATAATCACACCTTTTCCGGCAGCCAATCCATCAGCTTTTAATACATAAGGAGATTCCAGTGTATCCAAAAATTGTAATCCTTCGCTCAGTGTTTCGGCAGTAAAACTGCTGTAAGCAGCGGTTGGAATATTATGGCGCTGCATAAAAGCTTTTGAAAAATCTTTACTACCTTCTAATTGCGCCCCTTCTTTTTGCGGACCAATTACGGGGATGTATTTTAATACCGAATCATTCAGAAAAAAATCATGTATGCCTGCAACCAAAGGAGCTTCAGGGCCAACCACCACCATGTGGATTCCGTTTTCGCGCACAAAAACTTTCACCGCTTCAAAATCAAGCGGGTCAATGTTTACATTGGTTCCGTATGCCGGTGTGCCTGCATTTCCGGGAGCGATGTATAGTTTTCCGAGGTGTTTGCTCTGACTCATTTTCCAGGCAAAAGCATGTTCGCGACCACCGGAACCGAGGAGAAGAATGTTGAATGTTTGTTTCAAGAGGCGATATTTTTAGAAGTGCAAAATTGAAAAAAGAAATTTATCAGTAGTCATAATAATTGTTCATCAGCGAAGTTCTGATTCCTACAAAAATGTAAACACCGTTATTGGGAACATCTGCAACACTATGTCTTCTTATTGTTATGCCACCTTCCAAACGAAGATTCATTGCAGGGTTGAGCAAGTAAGACATTTTAAGTTCGGTGTAAATCATAGTGTTTCTTACTCCTTGCAAGGTTGTGTGTCCGTATTCTGAAGGGCGCAGTAAATAAGATTTAAAAACATCCTGCCCATAGCTGATGCTATCGTTTCCATCACTTCCATAAACAGAATAAACCATTTTGCCTTCCACAAAAAATTTATTGAAACGGTAACGGATAATTCCAATTCCTTCCATCAGGTTTGCTCCACCGGGATGTGCGAGTGGCTCATTGAAATGTCCGTAATTGGTTTCCAGTGTAACGTGCGTATACGTGTAGGGTCTTATAAAATTAAATTCCCCTTGGTAATACAAATCCTTTATCCCGAATAAATCAAAGCCTTTGAGACCTACCTGAAACGCTTGTTTGTTTCCCCACCAACCGGCTTTTGCACGGATTTCGGAAAGCAGAAATTCATCCAGCATTAACTGGCCATAGAGAAAATTTTTTCCAAAGTGGCGAACTTTTAAATTAAAACCTAATAACACGTTGTCGGGTGAACCGATGGAGAACTCAACAGGACGGAAAAATATAATCGGATTGAGGTAGCTTACATCAAACCCCCGGTCGCTGGCTGAGTCTTTGCTGTTCCAAATAATGCTTTCAAATAAACCTATGGAAACACGTTTCAGCAAAGGAATATCGAGGTAGTGAAACGTCCCGAATTTTACATGGTACTTATTGCGGTCACCAGCAGAGGTTCCCACTTCTCGGAACTTGGTGTAGAGATTTATGTATTTAATTTTCCAGACGGTGGTGGTAATTTTCAGGAAGTCATAATTATTGGCAGTGTTGCCTAATAACAAGGTACGATAACCATCTCCTATAAATTGTTTATCGTGACCTAACTGAACATTGAAATGTTTGGAAGGTGTGTAGGAAATATAACCGGAACCTGTGAAGTAACGGTAGCCTCCATTGCTCATGGCATACGCATACCCCTGACCGGGGACAACATTGGTTTGCTGAATTTTTTGGTTGATATAGTCTGGAAATTTGGAATTGGAAAACAGGATATTTATTTCACCTCCGATTTTCTTTACAATGCTGAAACCTACACGCGCACCTATAGATGCTTCGTAGCCGTTTGTTTTGCTTTTTAGTTTGGTGTAGTTGGTGTAATTAAAAAGTGGGTCGAGAAAAAATAATGATTTAGGTGTTGCAAAATGAGCAGCGTGTGTGGTAAGAAATTTGCTTTTTGTGAAGATTATATTTTTCTCCAATGACTGTTTTATTGAGTCAACAAGATGCTCGCTAAAATCGTTATAGCGGAAAGGTTTTATGGAAGAGTGCGCGTTGGTGTTTTGGTTGTAAACTGCATTGTCGTAAATGGTTTGGGTTTGCAAGTCGGTATTGATATTTAACTCTTGTGCATTAGCAAAACAGCCAAGTAGCCAGGTAGCCAAGTAGCCAAGTAGTAAGGATAATAACCTTTTAGAACAACTGTTTGACAATGTTAGCATTATCAAAAATCGTAATAAAGATTTCTCAAACTGGTTCGCATTCCGATATTGAAAAGGCTGTTGTTGCGCGCAGCAAATTCTGTTGATTGTTTGCGGCTGGTGTACTCAATAAAAATATTCCAATTGGTTTTTGGATTTACAAGATAGGATACTCTGAATTGTGCATACACCAAGGTAGTTTTAACGCCTTGTCCAATGGAGTTGCCGAATGAATATAAGCCTCCAACTGCATTGTGATCGGACAGAAAAATGTTTTGTCCGTAGCTGTACATACCGCTATCAGCGCCATACACAGCATAATTGAATTTCAACTCGGCAGATAAATCTTTCCAACGGTAACCAATGATTCCAACCATCTCGCGGAAGTTGGCTCCCAGCGGATGAGCAAGGGCTTCGTTGTAATGCGCATAATTCTGCAATTGCTTTTTGTGTGCATACGTGTAAGGTCGCACCTGATTGTATTCTGCTTGCAGATAAAGGTTTTTCACACCAAATACATTGAAGCTTTTTAAGCCAATCTGGTAACCATATTTCTGACGGAAGTACCCGTTTGCTTCTTTTGTTTTTTTAAAATCAAGGTCGTCTATAACAAACTGCCCGTAAACCTGCGTTTGTTTTAAAACTTTTATTTTAAGGTTAGCTCCAATAACAGCATTATTTGTTGCATTAAGAGAAGAAGCAATGGGGCGGTAAAAAATTATGGGATTAAGGTAATTGAGGTGGACATCATTTGCCTGCCAGATAATTCCTTCAAACAAACCCAACTGAATTCGTTTCAGAATTGTAATATCAAGATAATGAAAGCTGCCATATTTTCGTGGGTAGCTGGCGAGATTATCTACCAATGAAACATCACTTTGAAAAGAAGTGAACAAATTCATGTGCCTGATTTTCCAAACGGTAGTTGTGATTTTCAGGAAAGGATAGCTATACGCAAAATCTGACAATAGTAATGAGCGGTAGCCGTCACCGATGAAATTTTTGCCGTGTCCAAGCTGGAAGTTAACGTGCTTGATTGGCGTGTACGAGATATATCCGAAGGCTTGCGAAAAGTCGAATGATGAGCCTTTGAATGTTTTTATTCTGCCTTGTCCGGGAACCACTTCTTTTTCTTTTACATACTCACTGATGTAATCGGGAAACTTTGCCTGATTTTCGTAAAAAGAGGAATAGAATGAGAATTTTTTTCCGATGCTTCCGCTTACCTGCACACCGCGTGTGTTTACAGAAAGTGAACTATCATTAGAAAAATCTTTGCCATACTGCAAATCAAAAAGCGGACTGAGTTCAAGGAAATAATCTTCGCCTTGGGTTTGGAAAAAATATTGCTTCAGAAATTTGCGACCGATGTTACTATTGGCGAATTTTTTATTGTTGTAACCAAAACGTGAAAGCGAATCGTAATTGGTAATGGCCCGCACTTCGCTTTCAAGAAAGGGGCGAATAGATGTGTGGAAATCATTTTCCGTTTTGTTCAGTTCGGCTTCGAAACCATAGTAGTAGGCGTGGTTGTGAGGGATAGTTGTTTGCTGGGCAAACACAAAAAGAGGAAAACAAAACAGAAAAAGCGTAGAAAATTTTTTCATGCCGCGTAAAGGTAGAAAAAGCTATTTGTAAAATGCTTTGATGGTTTCAACAACCAATTGTATTTGTTCTTCCGTAAGTTCAGGAAACATGGGTAGTGATAAAATAGAATCCTGATAAGAAGCAGCAACAGAGAATTCCTCTGCTTTGTGATTTAAATAATTGTAAGCAGGAAGCAGCGGAAGAATAATAGGGTAATGGATTTGTGTTTGAATTCCTTTCTTCGTTAAATAGTCCATCAACTCGTTTCTTTTCTCTGCACGAATTACATATAGGTGAAAAATGTGTTTTGATGCAGGGTTGATTTTAGGCGTTGTTATTTCAGAAACATCGGCAAGCAGTTGGTTGTAGAGTAGTGCATTTTTCAAACGTTGCTTGTTCCATTTTTGCAAGTGAGGAAGTTTTAAATTCAGTATTGCTGCCTGAATTGTATCGAGGCGACTATTGATACCTTCTATCTGGTGTTGGTGTTTTATCAAAGCACCATGATTAGCAAACATGCGCATTCGAGTTGCGAGCAAATCGTCATTGGTTGTGATTGCTCCTGCATCGCCATAAGCTCCCAGATTTTTCCCGGGATAAAAACTGAAGGCAGATGCGATGCCTGTTGTTCCTGCTTTTATTGCTTTGTATTCAGCGAGGTGGCTTTGCGCGCAATCTTCAATCAAAAACAAATTATGCTTTTTGCAGAGCGCTGCAATTTTATCAATCTCTGCCATTTGACCATAAAGATGAACAGGGATTATTGCTTTGGTTTTGCTAGTGATTTTTTCTTCAATCTTGTTTACATCTATTGTGAAATAGTCAGCCTCAATGTCAACGAAGACAGGTTTTGCGCCACATTGCGAAATAGTTTCGGAAGTGGAAATCCAGGAATTGGCAACGGTGATTACCTCATCGCCTGCTGTGATGCCGAGTGATTTGAGGATGATGTAAAGCGCATCTGTTCCGTTGCCGACACCGATGCAGTATTTAACTCCGCAGGTGGCGGCAAAATTGTTTTCAAAAGATGTAACAGGTGCACCACCAACAAAGGTTGTATCCTCCATTACTGAAAGAACGGCTGAGTTAATTTCCTTTTTAAGAGAAAGGTATTGGTGTTTTAAATCAACAAAAGGGACAGTAATTTTTTCCGGCATAAGAGATATGCGGGTAAAGATAGGAAAGAGCTATTTGCTGCGGGCGTTTTTGAAGATGATGTTGTAAAATGCTTTGAAGAAGTATTTTATATCGGTTGAGATTGGGTTGTTTTTGTATGCTATAAGGTATTTTCTTTCCGAGTCCATTAAACCCTGAAAGGAGTCGGGCATATCGGCATAATAGGGAGGAACCAGACCGGGTTTTATTGTTAGTCTTAATTCAGCCAGGTCTTTATCATAGAGGCTAAGTTTATGCTCGCTTAAGGGGCGAACACCAACAATTTTTAAATCGCCATTAAGGAGGTTGTAAATCATGGGTAATTCATCTATCCAGTATTTTCTAAAGATTTTTCCAAGTGTGGTAACACGGGGATCGTCTTTAATTTTATCGCCTTTTACTAATCCTGATTTTTGGTAAACGTATTCCTGTAAATATTCGGAGTACGGGTGCATAGTTCTTACCTTATAGCAATAGATTGTTTTTCCGCCTTTGCCTATTCTTTTCATTTTGAACAATGCTCCAAAGGATGCGTTTTTGTCAAAAAAGGGTTCTCTTGATTTTTTTACAAAGAAGTAGAGATTGGTGCCAATTGTTTTTTCGAGCAATAATTCGAAACCGCAGGAATAAAGTCGTCCGAGGGCTTCTGTTCTTGAGAGTACGCGATTGCGGCCGCCTGTAAGCATGAAATATATATTTTTAGTCCATGACAGTTTTGGGAAAACCCTTTTAAGGAGAAAATCGAGGAAGTAATATAAATCGCCTATCCCTCTTGGGTATTTTTTGAGGATGCGCGCTTTTCGGAGGCGTCCGGTTTCAACACATCCGATGAATATGCCACTGCTGGGAAGTTTTGCATTTACGACTTCAAAGAATTTATTGATATTTCGTATATCATTTATGCGCTCGAGGTTGATGTATGTATCAAAAAAATTATTTTCTAATGATTTTACTTCGAATACGGAATGTGTTTGCTGAATAATGGTGTGTTTGCTTGCAATGTCTGCATATTTACAGATGAGGTCAAAGACTTCGTTCCCAAATTCTTCTTTGAGCAGATTTTCTCTTTCCTGAATGAGTTTTTGGGGTAACAATTTTTATTTTTTAATCCGGTGCTAATTTAGGTAAAGTTGAACAACGGGAAATCAGAAACCAAAATTAAGGGCTAAGGTGAGTGTGTTGTTTCTCCCGCGAAAGATGGCTGGAGAGAATTTTTCGAGGTAGTATTGTGTTGTTTGGTTTCCGGTGTTATTTGCTGTTGTATTGTTATATGCGTAACCAAGGGATATTTTGCAGTTATATGCAAATTCCCAAGCTGCAGTGATGTTTACTTGTTGGTTTTGCCAAGCGATGGTATCGAGGAGTGTGAAGCGATCAACGGTTTGGGGCTGATTGGGGATATCTACGTAGGGGTTTTCTTTGCCTTTTTGGGCTAGGGTATAGGAGAGGCTGAGGTATAATGCTCTTATTGGTTTGTAGCTGATGGCAAAGTAGTATTCGCGGGAGTTATCGCTGAGGTAATGACCTAACTGGAATTTGTTGCTTTCGAAGGAGAGAGATGGAACGCGGTGGCGATAGGTTATTGGTGTGGATTGTGTGTATTCAAAATTGTATGCGATGTTTTTGAGTGGCCAGTTGCTGACTTTTATTCCTGCTTTGATGCTGTAGAAGTTGTGGCGGTCTTTGTCTGTAACTCTTGCGATTGAGAATTCGTCAATGAAGAGGGAAGAGTAAAGATGAACGTGTTTGAATGAACGGATGCTGAGATCGAAGAAGATTTGTGAGTTTTGGTTGTCGATGCCATGGTTGATGGTGTGGTCAACGGATTTGTAGAAGAGGAAGGGGATTAGATATGCGGGTTGTATGTTCATGTCACTGTAAACGATGGAGTTTCCTAAGGAGAGTGCTGCTCCTTTTATGGGACCTATTGTGATGAAATTGGCTGCCATGTATTTTTCGCGGAAGATGGTGCGGGTTTGACCGCCTCCCGGGGTATAGGTGCGTGCTGAGTCGATTACTTCGGAGACGAGCCAGCCATGGAAGTAGTTTAGTTCGAACCATTTTGTGGGTTTTACCTGCATTTTGAGCATGGCAAATGAGGGTGTGCGTCCGCTGAGGATGTTGGAACTGTTGTAATTATTACCCCATTCGACATGGTCTTTTACTATTCCTATGTTAAACCATTTATAGGTAAAGGTTATGCCTCCGCGCATTTCGGAATAGTCGCCTCCTGGGCGGTTTCCGTTGTTTAGTTTGTAGTTTGCTCCGGGGTATTGTGTGAGGTATTGGGGTAGGGCGAGTACTTGTTTTGCCTGATGTGCATCGCGGTAGTTGGCGTAGATGGCGAGGTTTTTAAAGCCGTACATGAAGATGCTGCCTCCGAAGTAGCTGTTATATATTTTATCCTGGCTGTTTGCATAGCCTGTGCCACCGCCAAGGGGACGGAAGTTGAGGCTGAAGGGTTTGCTGGTGAAGGCGTAGACAGGTGGGAGGATGCTGAGTGTGTGGCTGTTTTTTTTGCGGTAGGGTTTTAGGGGTTGTGACTGAAATCCTGTACTGAGCGAATCGGATTGAAGTTCGATGTAGAATTCGCGGAGGTAGAATTGGAGTTCTGCTTTTTGGCGTTTGTTTAGTTTTTCTTTTAGGGTTGTGAGTTGTTTTAGTTTTTCGGCTATTACTGTTCGGGAGTATGGTTTTACGGCTGTGTTGAGTGTGATAAGTTTTTCGTTTGCCATTTCATCGAGGAAGAGGTATAGTCCTATAGATGAAGTGTGTTCGAAAACTGTTTGTGCTTTTGAAACTCTTGGTAGTAAGCAGGAGGCGGTAATCAGGAGACAGCAGAGAAAAGAAAATATTTTTTTCACGAGGGTAAAAGTAAGTTTTTTGTTTCTCTCAAAGGCACTAAGGTCTTTAATTGCAGAGGTTGCTGGTACCGAGCGAAGCTGAAAAGCATAAATGGTATTTACAAGGGAGTAGGTCACACTTTTTTAGCGCTATTTATTTATGTAATGAAAGATGCGGTGTGTGTTGCGAGTGATTATATAACAGCGAAGTGGGGTTTTTAGCATATTTGAGGCTTAAATATTTTAAACTATGAAGAAGTTTTGTTTACTTTTTGTATTTGTTTTGATAGGAAAGATGGGGTGTGGGCAGGATTTTTCGCCTTACTTTATTCTTGATCAGCATAATAAATATATTGATTATTTGATTAACAGCGGGAGACTGGATGTTGCGCATCCGCTGAATCAGCCTTACTCATCTGGGGAGTTGCTGGATAGTTTGCGGGGTATGGAGGATTCGGTTACGGGGCACTGGAGGGGTTTGTTGGAGAAGGACCTGGAGGTTTTTAGGGGGAAGGAAGGGAAAGGGAATTTGCTTTTGGGTGCGGATGCGGGGGGCAGGTTAAGTAAGGTAAATGAGGGGAAGTTGGGTGCTGAGGGTTTTGGTGGGGTGTATGCGGGGTATGGGTTTAAGAATTTTGGGTTGTTTCATAATTTTAATATTGATCAGGCTTACGGGAATGATACTTCGGCTTTTGGGACGAACGGGAAGTTGAATAATCCGAACATAGGGCGCTCTAATGCTGCATATGCTCAGGTTGATTTTAAGGGGATGAATGTTTTTGTGGGGAGGATGCGGAGGAATTTTGGGGTTATGGGTGAGCAGGGTTTGATGGTTTCTGATAACGCGCATTCGTTTGACCATTTTGCTTTTACTTTTACGAACAGGGCGCTGAAGTTTACTACGATGTTTGGGCGGTTGGATGATTTGTATGGGTATGATATACGGGATACAAGTTTGGCGTATGCGTGGTATAAGCGTTATTTTTCGTCACATAGGTTTGAGGTTGCGGTGTTGAAGAATTTGGAAATTGTTTTTTCGGAATCGGTGGTTTACGGGGGAACTGACCAAGGTGCTTTACTGCAGTATATTAATCCGGCTAACTTTTTTTACTTTTCTAAAATGATTGACCGAAAGGGCTATGTTGATGATAAGGTTAATGCGCTGATGAGTTTGGAGTTTTATTATAAGCCATGGAAACGGGTTACTGTTTATGGTTCGTTTTTGATTGATGATATTGATTTTGTGAAGTCGCTGCGGGATTCGTTTCCAGATAGGCTGGGCTGGACGGGGAAGGTTATTTTCAGTGATCCTTTTCCGGGATCGCAGCTTACATTGACTTATAATAGGGTGAGTAACTGGACTTATAACTCGTTTTACACGTGGGGGAATTATACGTATTTCAACAGTAGTTTAGGTTACGGGAAGAATGGGGTTGAGAATATTAAGTTGGGCTTTGATGTTTTCAGGTTTAAGCCGTTTATTTTAGGATTGCGGGTGATGGGAGAGCGTGAACGAAAGCAGGATATGAGTGCTGCTTTTGGGGGTTATAAGAGTGAGTTTCCGATGGGGGTGAGCCAGAATGTTATACAAAGTGCTTTGGATGTAACTTATTTTCCGTGGAGGTATTTGCAGGCGGGGTTATCGGTGGAGTATGTTCACGCAACTAATTTTAATCACGTGAGCGGTGACAGCAGGGATTTTGTGAATATCTATTTTAAACTGAAAGGGGTTGGTATCTTCAGTATAGTAAGCAAGAAAAAGAGAGAAAAATCAAAACAGTGATCAGACCTGATACAGTTTTGGAATTGCATTAATTTTCCGGACGGCTTTTTCAAAATCAACGCCTACAATTTCGAGGTACCAGCGCATTGATTCGTAGCGGGGCCGGTTTTCTTCTTCAATTAATTTAAGGGCGGTTTCGCGGTCGAGCATTCCTTCGCGGATTTGGTTGCTGCGAAATGTATCGAACTCGGAGAAGCCGGCAACGGTGTAGTAGATATAATTATAGAAAGCGGCTGTTCCATCGCCAATGCGCCATGATGTGTTGGTGTCGATTGCTTTTTCCCAGTTGTAAAGTTGAAGGACTTTTTCTACTTCTTTTTCGTCCCAAGTGTAATAATCGAAGAGGTGGAAGTAGTCTTCTTTTTTAATGAAGTATCGGGCGGCAATGGAGCCGAATGAATCGAGCAGTGATTGGTTAAGATAGCCGGGGGACTGAAGAAATTGTGAGAACACAAACGAAAAGAGTTTTGCCTGACGCTGGAGGGACATGGAGTAAATCAACTTTTTGTCGAAGTCGGGCGGAATACCTGCAAAGCCTACTTTGAAATCGGTATTCTCGAGGTGATTGATTCCATAGAGGTTGAGCTTAACATTGTTTCTTTTCTTAACTACATTGGTGTAATAAAAGAAAAATTTGTCGCCCGCCATGAAGAGTGGAATCATCCCGAGGTGGGGTTTGGCCAGCCATGCGTTTATGTTTTTGCGGATGTTTTCGCGTTTCCAATGTATGTCTGCAGAAACAATGATGTGTTCAACCCCGAGTTTACCGCAGGTGCGTGCAATGTTTCTGCGGGCGAGATCGGTTACCATTCCCCAATCGTAGGTATAAGCAATGGGGTTTAATTTAAGTTCGTTTTTGACGATGTGAAGAGCGAAGGTGCTGTCGCGCCCACCGCTGAAGGGAACGATGCAATCGGGCTCACCGTTTTTGCTTCGGTAAGGTTCAACCAAATCCATTATCTCGCTTATGGGTTTGTGTTGATTTTTGGGTTTGTAGTTTTTGCAGTAGTTACAAACTCCGGCAGTATCAAAATAAATAAAAGGGAAGGTTTCGGGATAGAGGCACTTGGTGCAACGTTTTAGTTTTTTAATTGCAGTGGAGTTGAACTCGAGCAATTTGAAAAGATGAGTTTCGTTGGCACGGTTAATATAAACTGAGGGGTCGATTACAATTTCTTTTCGTGTTTTTTTGTTTTCGACCGAAGTTATGTTTATTGCAAAAGGCTGAATCGCCTGCTCCGTTTGCTGTTCAGTTGCATGTTCGTTTATTTTAAAATGCGAAAGATTAAAACTGTTATAGTTAATCAGAAGCGCATCATTGGCTTTAAGTTGTTTTACTTTTTCGGTGTTGCCGAATGGAGCGAAGGATGATTGTTGTAAAAGTTTATCAAGGTAATAGCGCTCGGAAGCGAAGAAGATGAAATCTTTTTCGTTGGAAATGTAATAGAGTGAGCCATTGTTGGTAGCGAGGAGAAACTCGTTGCTGTCGGCAAACATGGTGGCAACGGAGAAGGTGCCTTCGAGTTGTTGAAAGGTTTGAACGGATGCCTGGATGGTATTTAATCCATTGTTTAATCCGGCCCGGATGAGTGCGGGGATTATTTCGGTATCGATGGAGAATTTGCGATGGAGCAAAGGGTTCTGATTCCAAAGTTCATCAACATTGGTGACGATTCCGTTGTGAATGATGACGATGTTGTCTTTGATTACGGGCTGATTATTTTCTTCGTGCAGTTGCGAGCCGTTGGTAACCAAACGGGCGTGACCAAAGCATTGGAGGGCGCTTGCGTTTTTATATTCGCGAATCAGATTTTGTATATTTTCTTCATACTTTGAGGTTTCTAATAGCTCAGAAACTGGAATGTCACCTTTAATAATATTGATATTGTTTGGGGCAGCAAATCGAAATGCAACACCCGAAGAATCTTTGCCTCTTGACTCGGAATAAAGGGCGATTTTTTTAATACTCTTAGCGATGCTTTTATGGGGATATGATGAACCGGGCTTGAGGATTAAGCCGAAAATGCCACACATGATTTCAGGTATTTATTGAAGTTGTTTAAAGTTAAACTTTGATTTTTGTTATGAGCTTTTTTTGAAAACTACTACAGGTAGTTTTAAAAAAATATATGCTAATCTTGAATAGTATCTTTTGGGATCCATCAATAATTGGTAGAACCATCTTAATCCTAATTTTTTTATCCATTCGGGTCCCATGTGGGCTTTGCCAGCAAAATAATCAAAAACTGCCCCTACCCCAATCATAATAGTTCCTTCCTGGGCTGAATTATGATAATACATGAGCAGGTCTTGTTTCGGGCTGCTTATGCCCACCCAAATGATGTCGGGCTTTGATTTTCTGATATTTTCTAAATCTGCTTTTATAACTGCATTCCCTGCTATCTGATTTTCTTCTAGAAAGGGTGGCGATTTGGAACCCGCTATGTTTGCCCCCGGAAATTCTTTTTTGATATTGTTCATCATCAGCTTCAGATTATTGTCGGATGAACCATAAAAAAAATGAGACAACTCTGTATTCAGTAATTTTTTACAAAGCCAGTAGCCGCTTATTGTAACAGCATTTTTATACCCCTTTCGGTGAAGTAAGAATTCTGATGGTTTTCCATCAGGCAAGGTTAAGGTGGCAGAATCATATATATTTTTTAGTGTCTCGTCTTCATTAGCTCTTAATATATTATAGATATCCGGGAAACAAACGTAACCCTTCCTGTTTTTGCTTTCAGACAAAAATGCAAGCAATTGTTGGTAATCTGTTGGGTTGAAACCAACATTTAATATTTCAACTTTAGTGTTCAACTTATTATTCTTTCAGTCTCCATTTGCAGTCCATCTCCCAGGCATCATCGGGTATGGTTTCAAATGTGTTATCTTCAAGCACGCCCCAGCCTTTAGCTATCAACTGATAATTTTCATTTAGCAATGAAGCAAATCCATTTTCAGAATTATCGGGCAAATCACGGTAGATATTTATTTTTTCGTTTTTGGCTACTTCGCTTGTTATGGTCCTTATTTTTTTATGCTCTATCATTGGTTTTAAAGTCTTCAATACTTCTAAATCCATTCCCTGAATATCGCTTACATAATCATCAATAAAATGTATATTGTTCTTAAGACAGAAATCATATAAATTAATGCAGGGAACGGTAATTGATTTTACCATTTCAATTTTTTCGTTGTTGTATTTTTCCTGCCAATCTTCATTAAAGGTCCCTACAGATGATGAAGCACCATTATTATTACTACTGATATTGAAGGTAATCTCGCCATTGTATTGAGCTACTGCAACATTGAATAGGTGGATATGCGGATATGCGGAATATTTTTTTTCCAGTAGTTTAAATCGTTCGGGGTTGGCTTCAAAACAGTAGCATTTTTCATATCCTTTATACATTAAACTGAATACGCCTTCACTTTCAAGCCCAACAATAACAAGAATTCCTTTTTTTTCTCTAAAATTATGACGGACCATAAACTTAAGGTAACGCAAGGCCTTAAGAGGATTTTTGATGCTTTTAATAAGTTTTTCAGCTAATTTATTATTCATATAATAGTGTTAGTAACAATAATTTTTTGAAACGGATAGATTATTGCAGAGTTAATTTATTTTTTTGAAAATCTTTGGTCATATAATTTTATATGAGCCTTTAAGTCATCTTCTGATTTAAATCGGTTTGCAATTTTTTTAGCGGGAACTCCTCCATAAATTGAAAATGGTTCAACATCTTTTGTAACCACAGCTCCTGCAGATATAATGCTGCCTTTACCTATTGTAATTCCACTCATTATTATTGCGCCAAATCCAATCCAAACATCATCTTCCACTGTAGTTAAATTAATTTCTTTGTCCCAGGGATAGTCATGGTTTCTTATGCTTTTTGACAACATTACGGGATTGCCTAATTCATTATAAAGATGGTCATTTTTACCAACAAAAGCGACATTGCTTGCAACTAAAACATAGTTGCCAATAATTACATCGCAATATATTTGAGTGCCGGCCCCCAGATAGCAATAGTCGCCAATGGTAATGTTTTTTTTTGCCCATAGTTCAACTTTTCTCCCTGCATGAAAACTTTTGCCAAACGAATACTTCCTCCATTTGATAGTTGTAAGATACCAATCACGCAAGACAACAATAGGGTGCGTTCTTTTTCTATATCCCATATTTTATACTCTAATAAATTTACTTGAAAAAGTGAAAAAAAATTCTTTTGCCTTTTTTACATAACTGTTTCTTTTGAATAAATAAAAATGTTTAATGATTTTTCTAGCCTCTTGATTCTCAATTAACTTTTGTTTAATAACAATAACAGGGTTTTGAGCTATAGGAGAATAAAATTTATTGGTTCTATTACTATGCTCACCTGTATTATCAAACCCTATATTATCAACTAAAGAAGTATTTGGAAATAAACAAAAACCATTTTCATAGAAAACAGAAGCATGCCAATAAATAAACCATGTATTAATTATTCCTTTTTTATTATTTCTAAGTTGCCTTTCCAAATACTTTCCTCCAACTTTATTAAAATCAGACCACAATTTATTCTTTGTTAAATAATCTATATGAAAGTCAGATGAATCATTATACTTATCCCAGGCTCTTTTCCAAGTACTCCAGCCCCAACAAAGTGGAACATTGTAAAAGAATGTATCAGGTAATTTGTTTTTATGTGGATACATATATCCCGATATACTCATCACCTTGTCTTCATTTTGATAAAGAGAGAGAGAGTCGTTCATATATTGGAGAAAATACTTACTTGTCACAATATCGTCTTCAAGTACTATTACTTTACCACATTTGTCAATGATTTTGGTTATTCCTGCTACTATTGACTGCTCCAAGCCTAAATTTTTTTCGGACTCAATTATGGTTACTGACTTAAAGCCTGATATTGATTTTAGAAAGTCACGCAATTCTCTAACATGAGGAATATCTACTTCTGATTTTGGGCCATCTGAATAAATAAATAAATCAGATTCCGGTGCCAATTGATTTTCTTTAAGTGCAACAATAGTCTTTTGTGTTTTATTAATTCGGTTGTATACAAATAGTACTACAGGTGCATTCATTCGTTTATTAAGTGCAATAATTATTTTATTTTATAATTCAGAAAATGTGCTTTGAACGATGCTAGAATAAAAACGATGAAAGTAACAGGGAACAAAAATTTTATCCCATGTCTTGCAATATACCTTACATTATCAAAAATAAAAAGTCTGGAGTATTTATTAAAAAAGCTTTTTGCAAATTTAATGAATGGTGTATTAATGAACGAAGAACTGCTATTAGTTTTTTCAGGATAACTGAAAATGAGAGCATCCCATGAAATTACTGAAAGGTATCCTTTCTTTCTTGCCCTTAATGAAAAATCAAAATCAGAGTGGTACTGAACAAATTTTTCATCAAAGTAATTAACATCTTTGAGAACATGATAAGGAATTAGCGTTCCTCTGCCCGGAAGAACCAACGATTCGTGAATGCCCGTAAACGTGTTAACAGGAATATCGGAAAACATAGGGTGATATCTTACAAGTTTCATCCTCCACCAAATTATTTGTTTTATTCCTGAAAAAATTACTTTATAAGGTTGACTATTGGTAACCGATACAGACCCTATGATTGTATTTACCGGTGTTTTTTCGATTGCTGATGCAAGTTGCGCTATATAATTTTTTTGAATATTAATATCATCATTAAGAGTTAATACAAAATCCGGGTTTAATTTTTCAGCGTATTTAAATCCTTCATTCATGCTTTTTGTGTACCACCAATTACCATTTCCATAAACAATATGAACTTGCGGAAATTCTTTTTTAAGCATTTCAATTGTTCCATCAGTTGAACCATCAACAACAACAATAACGACCAATTCAAATAAGGAATGGTCAACATTAAAAATCTGTCCCAGTAAGCTAAATAATAAATATCGCCTGTTATGGGTAGGGATAACTATAACTAATCTCTTCATAATATATTTTGATGGTTGAGAATTTGTAACTGTATTTTATGTTCGACTTGTTTATAATTCATCAGTCGTTTTATTCTAAAAATGTTTTATACTTAATTTTTTAGAAGTCTGCTAAATTTTTACCCATATTTTTCAAGACAAAGTTCAAAATTGAGTAAAATCCAAAGTCTTATTCCATTATTCATCTTGCCATTTACATGGTCGTCCAGCAATTTTTTAACTTCTTTGGGATCAAAAAACCCTTCATTTTTTATTTTGTTGAAGTCAAAATAATGTTTAGCTATGTCATTTAAATCCTTTTTGCGCCAGTCTAGTGGAACATCAAATCCTTTTTTAGGTCGATCGGTAAGTGATTTTGGAATGTATTTGTTCAGAAGCTGCCTTAGTAAAAATTTGCTTGTTCCGTTTTGCGTTTTCATTTTAAACGGAATAGTGCCTGCATATTCAACCAATCTATGATCCAAAAAAGGCACTCTTGCTTCCAGCGAATAAGCCATTGTAGCCCGATCTGTTTTATTTAATACGGTTTCAGGTAAATATCTTTTTGCCAGTAAATAATAAATATATGATTCTGTATCCATGTTCCCCTGGGGATACTTAGCAATTTCGCTGCCATAAGAAAAGTAACTATTCATGCTTAACTTCATGAGTTCATCTTGCGAAATGTGTCCCATCATATAAGTGTAAGTATCCTCCAGTTTTTTACTTGCAAAAACCTGAGCTATCTTTTTATACTTACCGGTTAGTATATTTTTACTCAATTTGGAAAACAGAGCTATTGTATTGAGTTGATATGTTTTAGCCGGGTTAAATAATTCTCCGATTTTTGTAAATCGGGGATACCCTGCAAAAAATTCATCTGCCCCATCGCCTGATAACGTAACCGTAATATCTTTTCTTGCAAATTTTGACAGTAGTAATGTTGGTAATAATGAAACGTCACCAAAGGGTTCATCAAAATATTCCGGGACATTTGGCAAAATATCAACTATGTCTTTTTGATTTAAATATAATTCATGATGTTCAATTCCAAGATAATCAGCAACACCTTTTGCATAAACAGCTTCGTTTACTTTTTTATCATCAAAGCCAATTGTGTAGGATTTTAATTTTGCATTTGAGAAACCTGACATTATTGCTACCAGGAGAGAGGAGTCAATACCACCACTTAAAAAAGCGCCAAGAGGGACATCGCAAATTAACATTTGCTTCACGGAATCAACTAATAACTCTTCAATTTCATTTACATACTCTTCTGTTGTTTTATAGATGGTTATTGGTTTATAGGTATCTTTCATATCCCAATAGGTTACAATTTTCATTTCACCATTTTGGTATTCTAAATATTTTCCGGGCTCCAGTTTATAAACGTTAGAGAATATACTGAGTGGAGCAGGAATATTGTGGAGAGAAATGTATGTATATAGGGCGTCACGATTGATTTCCTTTTTGAATAAGGGGAAATTAACAATTGGTTTTAGCTCTGAAGCGAATGCGAAGACACCACTGACATGGTAATAATATAGCGGCTTAATGCCGATACGGTCTCTTGAAATGATTAACTTTTGTTTATTTTCATCCCAGATTGCAATGGCAAACATTCCATTGAATTTGCTGAAATAATCATTTCCCCATTTTTCATAGGAGTGTACAATAATTTCGGTATCACTTTTAGTTTTAAAAACATGTCCTTCTTTAATCAGGGTATCTCTAATGGCTTGAAAATTATAGATGGCTCCATTGAAAACCATATGAATAGTATTGTCTTCATTAGACAATGGCATGTTAGCAGTATCGCTAAGGTCAGTAATCTTAAGCCTTCTGGAAGCTAAACCAATTTTTCCGTTTTTTAAATAATATCCCTCGGCATCAGGCCCACGCAACAACATCGACCGGTTCATTTTCTGAAAGTCTTCAAGAGATACAGTATTTGTATTGCTCAGAATAAAACCGGTTAGCCCACACATACTATATTAATATTTTTTATTAAAAAAATATGCTTTAAAATTTCCAAGAATGATTATTGCGCATGTTAATGGATATAACCAACGATTTCCATAATTCCATGCTAACCTAAAAGAGTCGGGCAGATAAGTCATGGTATATTTATTAAATAAGTTTTTTATAAAATCGAAAAAACTAGTCTTTATAAAAGAAGCTCCCTTTCCTGTTGTTTCAATAATACTGTATACTTTGGCATCATAAGAAATAAAACATTTATAGCCCTGTTTTATAGCTTTTAAACCAAGATCAAGATCAGATCCATATTGAATATATTTTTCATCATACATATTGAGTGTATATAGTATATGAGCAGGAATCAAAGTTCCTCTGCCTGTTACTATTTCAGTAGGGACTAATCCGCTGAAATCTTCAATTTTAACTTCAGAAAATCTTTTATAATATTTTACAAATTTAAACCTCCACCAAATAATTCGGCTAACTCCTGCATCAAATAAAACATAAGGGGCTTTATCAGAAAAACAAATAGATGTTATTATAGCTTTATCATTTTTCTTAATTGCAGCATTCAGTAAAAATGAAAGATAATCCCTCTGAATACATACATCGTCATTTAGCAATAAAAGATAATCGGGGTTTTTGTCTTTTAGGTATTTAAAACCTTCATTCATGCTTTTTGTGTACCACCAATTACCATTGCCATAAATAATATGCACTTCAGGAAAATCTTTAGTCAGCATTTCAATTGTTCCATCGGTTGACCCATCTACAACCACAACAACATTATACTCAAACTTAGAATTCTCAATTTGAAATAATTGTTGCAGTAAATTATGCAATAATTTCCGCCTGTTATACGTAGGGATAACTACTGCTATTTTGTTCATTTTTATGCCTTTGAGCAGAAAAACAGGTATTTATCACTTTCTGAATGAGGAGTGTTTAAGGTTAGATCAAAGTAACTACCAGGCAAATCTCCGGTTGATATTATTTGAACTTTGAATCCTGCTTTTTCTAGTTTATTTTGTAAATCTAATCCGTTTAACCTCATGTGCTGGTCAATGCCATATTGAAATTCTCTTTCTTTTGCAGTTAAGTTTTTTAGTTCGAAAGTTTGATTACCATAAATTGGAAGTGCGAGCAGTAACCATCCTCCACTAACTAGTATTCTAGAAAGTTCAGAAATTGCTTTTAAGTCATCTTCAATATGCTCCAGCACATGAATACAAATTATTCCATCAACAGAATTATCATTTAGTTTAATATTTGTAATATCTAATTCAATCGCATTTTTATACTTAGAAGGATCAATGTCAGCTTTGATATAATTAATGTTATTGAATTTATTAAAATAATCTGTAATAAATTCTTCAGGAGCAAAATGCAGGACATTCTTTTTACCCGTTACTAATTGTACATTGCTTTTTAAAAAACCCATAACCAATCTGTGGCGAATACCACTACCACATTTAGGGCAAGTATAATTTTTTGTTGTATGGTCAACTTTTACTCCTTTTATAAAAGAATTACCTCTATATGTTTTAAAACTATTAAAGTGGCCTTCACAAACCGGACAAGTGTATTTTGTTCCGGCATAAAAGACAGATTCGAGCCTCACAAATCTTTGATAATACTTTTTAAATTTTCGGTAAATTGCTTTGATCATAGTTTTTGACATTAAGGATTTTTTAAGGGTTTTAAACCTAATTTTAAAGGAGAAAGTTTATTGCTTTTTGTAGTATTCATAATTGAGGGTAAAAACAGAAAAGTATTTAAAAATGGTTTTAGAAACAATGCTTGTGAAAATGCCAGAATTAAAACTATAATGATTGCAGCAAATGGATATAGTTTAGGTAAATGGAAGGCTGCTTGAATTGCAGAAAATGATAAAAAAACAAGATATATATACACTATTGTAAAAGGAAGGCCATAGGTAGATAACAAAATAAATATTCCGTTATTTCTGTGGTTTTCCTGAGTAAAATCAGTTTTGAAATCATTTTTTGCTCCAGCCCTGCCCATACCAACTATTGGACTTCTTATGAAGTAAACAAGGTCTGCTTGCGCACTTCCAAAACGAGAACCAGTTGTTTCATCTGCTATATTTATATTATTTTCGATTTTATCTTTCAGAAATGGAATAGATTTATAAAGATAAAACGATGAAAAGAGAATTAATATAAATACTGTAGAATATAAAATGTTTTTTCTGACTACATCAATATTTATATAAACAATGAAAATAAAAAAAGCAAGATACCCAGCAGTAGAAAATGTTGTTATTAAACAAATGATAAAAATTATATTTTTTTTTGTGGTAAATTTTTTCTCTTTAATCTGGTTGAATAATAGTGCAATTAGTATAAAGACTGCAAAAGCTCCTGGTTCCCAAAAAGGTCCTGAATTTCTGTTTTCTGTAAACAAAGTGTCTTCAAAATTAAATATAATAATATTCGGCATTTGCTTATAAAAATCATTTTCTATACTAAATGGAGATGGTATAAGTTTTCCTAAAACATTTACATAAAAATTTTCTGCGCCTGGTAGGAATGAACCTGCATAAAATATTAATGAAACAACTGCAAGGAAATACATTATTTTTACATAATATGTAAGGAATTTCTGACCAACAATCGCTATTACAGCAAATGCCAGAAACAGGCGGATATAAGAGCCTGAAAAAGTCCACATATTAAAACCGCCAAACAGAATATATTGAAAAGCCTCAACAATCAAAAAAAGGAGTACTACTAGAGAAAAAGTTTTGTTTATTTTCCGCTTATAACGAAAGAAAAAAAATGAAGCAATAAAAAATGAAATCAGTATGTTATACTGAGAGCGATAAAAATATTCCATTCCCGAAACAGCAAGCAACAAAAACACTAACAGTAACCCAACACGCTCATAATTGGTAACGTTTTTTTTCTCGTTTAATATGACCTGTTTATTCAATTTAATTTTGAGGTTTACCCTTTAAAAGAATGTATTTAATTTATTTTTCTAAATATGCCATCCACCTGTAACATTTCTCCGGTTTTTTGATTTACGAAGCCTGGTTCTATACTTACTAAAGTATATCCTGACTGTTTCAGCATAGTGTATAATTCATCAAACAACATTTGTCCCTGATACAAGGGTTGAATTGACATTTCTAATTGGATTGTATTTATTTTTTTAAGTGAGTTTTGAGCACCTGCCAATACAAACGATTCATACCCTTGTGTATCTATTTTTAAATAGATTTCGTTGCAATCTTTCTTAATACTATCAAATATAGAATCCAGTTTATTTACTTTTATTTTCTCCGAGCCAATATACGTGGAACTTGGCTCTGCATTGGTATGTAAATCCTTTATATTGAGAATAGAACTACTATGAGAATTCCCAGAAACATTTATTTCTAATTCTTCTTGCTTCTCTCCTAAAGCATAGTTGTAAACTTCCCAGTTAAAATCGTTTTTGGCTCTATTTGCCAATATTAAAAAAGCCATACTTAAGGGCTCAAAAGAACAAATCCTACCTGTAAATCCTAATTTTCTAGAATCTAAGCCGTATTGTCCTACATTAGCACCTACATCAATTATTAAATCAACTCCACATTTTTCTATATACGCCTTTCTTCTTAAAAGAGCATTATTGCTTACATTATATTTGTTTAATTGAAAACCAAATTTTTGAAGTATCGAATTTATTTTACTGAGTTTACCCATTTTTGTCACTTTCTAATTAATCCATCTCGGCCTAAACATTTTTTGAGATAGCCAAAGCTATAGATTTCATTTGATAAATTATCAAATCAATTAATAGTTTCAGAAAAGAACCCCTTGTAAAAATTCTTGCGGAGTATTATGATGTTCCACAAAAGCCTTATCAATCCAATTCTGCAGGTTTATTTTAAACCGCCAAATAGGATATATTGAAAAGTCTCAACAATAAGAAAGAGGAGTACTACTAAAGAAAATATTTTGGGGCTTTCCGCTTATAACGAAAGAAAAAAAATGAAATCACTGTGTTCTACTGCGAACGCTAAAAATATTCCATTCCCGAAACAGCAAGCAACAAAAACACTAACATACTACCAATACGTTAAAATTTAATTGAGCCTTTTGTTTTGTATGTAATCTGCGTATTCAATTAATTTGTTTAAACCTTTATATTTCAATAAAATTTTTTCTGTTTTATATAGGGTTCCGATTGTATAAAACTAACAGGATCATGAAAATTTTTATATGATTCGATAAATATTTTTTCGTCCCAGTTCCACCACTCAGATTGATTAATTTGATTAATTATTTCCTTATCAAAACGATATTTTATATGTTTTGCAGGCACACCACCCACGATAGAGTAAGGTTCAATATCCTTTGTAACTACAGCCCTTGCAGTTATTACAGCTCCATTACCTATTGTTACACCTCCCGGAATTAAAACCCCTTCGGCAATCCAAACGTCATTACCAATTTTTACGTTTTTATATTCTTCAATATAAACTTTATCTGAAAAAGTTTTGAGTGATTTACTATTTGCATAAAATGCAGGATGGGTTGACACGAAAGATGTTGGGTGTGTTCCAATTACAATTTGGACATTAGGGCCAATTGAACAAAATTTCCCAATGGTCGCATTGGTTATATTAGAATTGCTGTTTATATATGAAAAGTCATCGATAGAAGAATTAACGATAGAAACATTTTCACCTAAAAAATTATTGTTACCGAATTTTGTATTTTTAATTGTACAACCGATAGAAAGTTTCAAATTGTTTTTTCTATACCGGAGCCAATATATAAGCCTTTTAATTTGAAGTAATATTCTTTGAAGGCTCAAGTTTTTTGCTATTTTATTTATTCCAAATCCCATAAGCCTTTTTATTAATAATCTTTGAATATTGAATTGGGCAAATTATTGTGTGTGGTATCAAGCAAATAATAGTTGCAATAATTACTCCCGAAACACCAAGCCCAATATTTGAGGCAAGAAATATTGCCAAAGGAATATTTATTACAGATGTGGCAATCAATGAAATTAATTGAAGCTTTACTTTACCTGTTCCGTTAATAAAATATGTAAATGGTGAATAGAAATTAGTTAATCCGAAAAATATTGCCATGAAAAGTGTTAATGTAAATGGAATATGAATATTGTCCCCAACCCAAATTTTATATGCAAAGGATGATACAGATACCATAATTATCAATAAAAAAATTGAACCTGCTGAAATTTTTATCAGGTTATTCATTGATTGTTTAATCCAGTCAAAGTCACCTTTGATATAAGCTTCTGTGATTGTTGACCAATAAGGGGTAAGAATGATTGAAAGAACCATATTTGAGATACTTAAATATTTAAATGCAATATTATAAGGAACAACTTCTTCGGGACCATAAAGTTGGGTTATAATAAGGTTATCAGTTGAAAATAAGATTATTCCAGATAATTGAACAATAAAAAACATAAACCCCAATTCAAAAATAGTTTTCAAATATTCTTTTTTCCAAAGAGAAAGTTTGGGTTTAAACTCTTTGTAAGTATTTGAAAAGGAAAAAAAATTAAACCAAAGTAGGATAATAACAGGCAAGGCGGAAAAAATGCTTCCAAAAATCAATAAAGAATTTCCTGTTGTTTTTGTCATTAACCAAATTGCAAGTAAAGAGACAATTTGAATATAGAAATTAATTTTCCCTTGCATAGAATGATGTTGGTCTGCAGTATAAATAGTGGTGATGAGTTTTAATACCAATTGCAAACAGAAAAATGCAAAAACAACAGGCATTAGAATACTTAGTTCTTTTTGTAAATATAAATTGGAATTAAAAACAACTGTCCAGTCAATAAAAAAATTGATAGCAATAAATGCTACCATAAGGAATAAACTAAAGCTGCCGAGGGTAAAATAAGCAGAGCTGATATAGGCTCTTGCTAATTTTAGGTCTCCTTT
This sequence comes from Chitinophaga pinensis, assembly GCA_945861685.1. Lineage (GTDB taxonomy): Bacteria > Bacteroidota > Bacteroidia > SXHM01 > SXHM01 > SXHM01. The sequence goes on from CAMAVO010000013.1 coordinate 29,054, forward strand.
GGATTTTGCCTCCGCAAATTTATTTCTTAACCCGTTACCAAGACCAATGTCAAAAAATGAGAACCAGCTGATAAATGAAGTAAGCGTAAGCCATATCCCATAATTTTCTGTGTTCAAATAACTAATAGTAACAGGGACTAATAAAAAATTCGCAATCATACTTCCGCTTTTGTAAAAAAGTGAATACGCAATATGCTTGGTAATATTTTTTGTGCGATAGCTTGTTATACCTACCGCATTAAATATTCTATTAATTAATATTTTCAAATTACTCTACCATAAAAACTATTTGAACTTGCAATTATTTTACTATGTCCCTCAATAAAAGAATATTGCTGCCTCCAGCCGAGTGATAGCAATTTGGTGTTATCAGCAACAGCGCCAATAATTTCATTTTTTCTATAAAGGAAGACTCCAAACTTCAAATTCGTTGTGCTTTGGGTCAATTTTTTAATCAACAATAGAAATTTCGATCCCAATTTCAAATTCAATATTTCGTTTTGCTTTAATACTTCTTTCATGACCTTCGAAGAAGAAAGACCTAATATTTTAAAAACTGGCTATCACTTATAATTTCAAATTTTCCGGAGGATAGAGATCTATTAACCTTTTTCAAATTTTAAGAGGTAAATAGTTCCCTCAACGAACCAACCAATTTTTGCAGCTAATATTTTTTAGGTGAATAGATTTTTTTAAAAAAACTAACAAAATAGTTTTCTTTTTTATGATCTTCGGAATAATAGCCGTAACCATAACCATAACCATAACCATAACCATAATTACCTAATTTTTTATTAATCCCGTTAAATACAATTGAAAGTTTTTTCATTTTATTATTCAAATAAAGTTCTGCTATTGTTGACAAATATGTTTTAAATGTTTTATTTTGTCGTACTATATACAAACTTACATCTACATGTTCAGCTATAATTAGACTGTCCGTCACAAGACCAATAGGTGGCGAATCAATAATTACAATATCAAACTTCTCTTTTAAAATAGAAATTAGTTCGCGGAGTTTATCAGACATTAATAATTCAGCCGGGTTTGGCGGTATTGGACCAGAAGAAATAATATATAAATATTCATTTACGGATGAGCGAGTTAAAATTTCATCAATGGTTGCCATACCTATTAAGTAATTGCTTATTCCAACAGGATTTGGGTTTTCAAAACTTTTTGAGAGTTTTGGTTTTCGCAAGTCCATTTCAAGAACAACAGTTCTTTTTGCTGAAATCGCAAAAGTCAGAGCCAAATTAACAGAAATAAATGTTTTTCCCTCCCCGCTTACTGATGATGTCACTAGCATAACTTTTTCCCGAACACCAATTCCCATGAACTGCAGATTTGTACGTATAGACCTGAACTCTTCTGAAATTGCAGATTTTGATTTCGCATGAACTGTTATTGCAGATTCTTCATCACTTTGACCAATAACACCAATTATTGGCGCCCTTGCATTTTTTTCAATTGTTGATTTTGAAATTACTTTATCGTTTAACGATTCTTTTATATAAATTATAATAATAGGAAATGCACAGCCAATAATAATTCCTATAAGGTATGATAAAATTTTTATTGGTTTAATGGGCTTATCTGAAAAATATGCCGGCTCTATTACCTTGTTATCTGCAACTGTTGATGCTAATCCAATTGCAGACTCCTCTTGCTTCTGTAATAAATAGAGATATAAGTTTTCCTTAATTATTTTTTGTCGTTGTATCTCCACTAAATCTCTCTCTATAGTTGGAATTTGTTTTATATCTTTTTCAAATTCTTCTAATTTGCCCTTTAAGATTTCTTGCTTATTGCTAAGTGCCGCTTTAATACCAATAACATTTCTTTTTATGTCCTCCCTTGTTGCATTGATTTGTTGTTTTAGAATTTTATTTAGTGGGTTATCTTCTTTAAGAGTATTTTCATACTTAATTTTTAACGATTCCAGACTATATAACTCTCCAACAAGTTTTTCAAGAGCTGGGTCTGTAATGCCGGGTAATGTCGGAGCTTGATATTCTTGAGCAGAAAGGTTCTTCTCTACTTCATTTACAAAGGATTGTTCCATATTAATCTTTGCAAGTTCTTGATCATATTGCTCAACTCCCTGTAAAAAAAATTTGGCTTCTTCACTGACATCAGCAATGCCCTTATCTTTCTTATAATCTTCAACTTGATCTTCTATATTTGTTAGATCTTCTGTAACAAATTGCAAGCGTTCTTTAATAAATATAAGTGTATTTGAAGCTGTCTCATTTTTTTCATCTATACCGCTTTGGATATAAACTTTTGCAACCTGGTCCAAAAAATCTTTCCCCTTTTCAGGAACTGTAGTTTTTATTGATAACTCAATTACCGTTGCCATTTTATTTACAGCAGCAATCTTAAATTCTTCATAATACTGTTCAATTAAAGATTCTTTAGAATTTATGGAAAATAAATATTTTCTGTCAACATAATTTTTATCGAGTAACAGTCGTTGATCAAAATTTAAATTAGGAACAATTACAAATTGCCCATAAGACGTTTTAGAAGTTTCATTATATTTTATATACAATTCTTCTTCCTCACTTTTGAGAATGATATTCCCATCCTTTTCAAAAGTAATTTCAAATACAATTCCATAAATTTTTGGAAATAATGTATCATAGGTTAACCTAAATGGCACATTAGAATAATACTGCTCAGAGGTAACAGCATCTCCTACTAAAAAATAACTAACGTCAAAATTTAAATTATCAAGGGCTTTCCCAATAATTGGCCTGGAATGTATTATTTCAATTTCATTTTCTACTATGCCCCCATCCTTGAAAATATCAAGTTCTTTCAGCATTTCCATTCCTGAAGGAGCCTTTTTTTCATCCTGTACTAAAATTTTACTGGAAACCAAATATACCCTTGCTGAATATCTATTATACAAATATGCACCAATTATTGATACCCCAATAACCAATATAAATACATACCAATAGTGCAGGTAACGAAAAAATAATTCCTTGATATTTATTTCTTCCTCTTCTTGGCTTGAAGCACTTCCTTCTATGTATTCTTCGTTCATTTTTTTAAATACAATAACAAAACTGTCAATGTGCTTATTGCACTAATAATTATTGGCAATATCCTGTAAATGTTATCGGCATTTGCTGCTTTACCACTTCCCGGGTCAACATAAATAACATCATTGGGCTGTAAATACATATAAGGTGAGTTAAGAACATCTTTTGAGTTTAAGTCAATGTAAAATATTTGATTTTTCCCATTTACTTCCCGAATTAATTTTACTCCTTTTCTTGATCCGTAAACAGTGAGATCACCGGAAAGTCCGAGTGCTTCAATAAGGGTTATTCGCTCATTGGGTATAGGATAAACCCCAGGGCGTGCAACATCACCCAGTACAGTAATTTTAAAATTTGAAAATCGAACAGTTACACTTGGGGATGTAACAAATTTTTCTGCTTCTATTATTATTAATTGTTGAATTTCGGTGGTAGTTAAATCGCTCACTTTTACTGAGCCAATCAACGGAATTTGAATATTGCCGTTATTATCAACAAGAAAACCTGTGGTTGATTGCGTTAATGTTTTATCCGGCATGGTGTTAATTTGATTAATCATTGGCGCATTCATAATCAAATTTGTTTCCTGACTCAAACTCATAACAGTTATATTTAAAATATCACCAGACTTTATTATTGTCTCATAAATTGCTGTCCTCAATCCAGAATTTGACGAAACTTGCGCGGAATCTGAAGCGGGAA
>CAMAVO010000014.1 GCA_945861685.1 Chitinophaga pinensis
AAATGTTGAAGTATCAGCAGACGGAACAACAGCTGACTGAAGACTATCTCCCACATCAGAAAGAATTTGTTTGCGTGTATCATCCAAATCCTGCAACAGCGGCTGGTTCTTGCTATCCTGTTCAGAATAAAAGTTGAAGCGGAGTTTTAGTTTGTCGTATTCAAACTCATCACCGAAATGAAAAAGCGAACGCGCATAATTTTTATCTGAATACTGAAACTCAACAATAATGCGCCTGTCCTTGGTAATAATTTGTTTGGGAGTAAACGTAACCTCAGCCGTGTTGTAATCAATTACGTAATCGTTCTCCTGCCCGCGTGTCATCAGTTGTCCGTCAATGTAGACCTTCTCTGTCCCTGCAAGAACAATGATAAAAATCTCATTTTCATTTCCGCGCATACGATACGGCCCTTGATTGCTTTCAATTCCCTGAATAATGTTTCGCGCAAACTTTCCTCGCGAAATAGCACCGCTTCCCGTAACACGCATCTTCGGTATTTTCTTATTAGGGTCGCTTGAATTAATCAAACCAAAACCATGCGTAACACTCAATCCTTGCGCACGTTTGTAGAAGTTCATAAAGTATCCTTCCGGCTTTCGGAGTTGAAAATCTCCGGCCGTCAATCGTGTACTGTCACTAAAAATCTGAATATACACCTGGTCAAAATCCTGCAACTGCTGTGTGTTTCCTTCGGGCTGAATAGGAATATTATTGTCGGTAATCGCAGCAAGAATTCCTATATTCTCGCTGATGTTTCCAGACAACTGCAAATTTAAACTGGAACTGATAGCAACATCCTGATTATTGCCAACGGTTAATCCGCGCGAAATACTTCCGTTTTTGTTCAGCGTACTCATGCTGAAAATATCGTCAGCAGCATTCTTATCAATGGTTACGGCAAAAGGATTGGGAACACCTTTTGTCTGTGGCTTCAATAAACTGTCAATGCTTTTATTATAATATTCCTTGCTGAAATTATAAGGAAACACTTCGTATTCCACTTTAACGGTTGGCGTTTCAGGAATATTTGCCTGCCATTTTTTTCTGCGAAGAATTAAGGTTGCACTTCCCCAGTCTAACTTATAAAGTGTGGTATCTAACTTAAAACCATTGGTAAAAGCAACTTTAAATGACGAAGGAATAATACTAAGGGTGTCGAGTTGTATGCTGTCTTTTGCAGCACTTACCTCAAGCGAGCGCTTGTTGCCTGTTTGCGCAATTAATGCAACAGGCAAAAGCAAAAGAAACAGAATCGGGAGCGATTTCAGCACCGGGTAAAATTACTATAAACGTTGTTTTGTAGAAATTCCCCATACTCAATCCGGACTTATTGAATGCACATCATTATTTCTCTGCTCAATATCATCTTTTACAATCTTTATTTTCTGAGCAATAACAGCCAGTTCGCGGTGATTATTTTCTATCAGCCAGTTCAAGGCAACTTGATTTCCATCGCCTGCAAGGGCAACTTTGGCAAGGGGTTTAAGATTGTATTGCTCTAACCATTTCACAGCTTTCTCCTCACCTTCTATACCACGTATTACTGCCATTAGGTGCGGAAACTTATTTTTCATCAACCAGTCCCGCGCTTCCTGCTGGTTATTCAAAGCATGTACAAATAATCCCAGTTCTTTATAACCATTTGCGAGGAGCCATTCATTAATCGGTTTGTTGCCGCTAATAGCTTCGCCCCATGCGATAAGAATTTTAGGAGGATAAGAAATCATAATGAATCAATTAGCTGATTAGCTAATTAGCTAATCATTTCATTTTTCATATTTAATGTAATGTCTCCATTTATCAATAACAGCTTGCATATCCGAGGCAATTTCCGAATCGAAAAATAATTCTTTCTTAGTTACCGGATGAACAAAACCCAATGACTTTGCATGAAGCGCATGACGCGGCATTAACTCAAAACAGTTGTCAATAAACTGACGGTATCTCTGGAACGTTGTTCCTTTCAAAATACTATCGCCACCATACGTTACATCATTGAATAACGGATGTTTGATGTGCTGTAAATGCGCACGTATCTGATGTGTACGACCTGTTTCCAGTTTACATTCAATCAGGGTAACATAACCAAAACGTTCCAGCACTTTGTAATGTGTAACAGCGTGCTTTCCATAGTCTCCTTCAGGAAAAACAGCCATTATCTTACGGTCCTTCAGGCTGCGGCCGATATGTCCTTCAATAGTTCCGCTGTCTTCTTCAAAATCACCCCATACCAAGGCATTGTAAACGCGTTTGGTAGTGCGGTCAAAGAATTGTCCTGCAAGATGAGTCATTGCAAATTCATTTTTCGCCACAATCATAATTCCTGAAGTGTCTTTATCCAAACGATGCACCAAACCCGGGCGCGGAGTTTCCTGATTTTGATTAGGCAAATCTTTGAAGTGATAGACCAGGGCATTTACCAATGTTCCCGAATAGTTTCCGTAACCGGGATGCACCACCAAACCAGCAGGTTTGTTAAGCACCACAACATCATCATCTTCATAAACAATATTCAACGGAATATTTTCGGGAATAAGGGTGCGATCGCGAGGCGGATGTGCCAGCACAATACTGATAACGTCACCCGGTTTAACCTTGTAATTAGATCTTACTGCAACATCATTCACCAGAATATTCCCTGCCTCAGCCGAGTTCTGAATTTTGTTACGCGAAGTACTTTCAAGGCGATTCATCAGGAACTTATCAATGCGCAAAGGTTCCTGACCCTTATCGGCTTTCAGGCGATGATGCTCAAAAAGTTCATCTTGTTCGTCTTCGTTTAGTTCAATATCGTCAGTTTGGTTAATCATAAATTATTTAGGAATTATGTCAGGCTGAGCTTGTCGAAGCCTTAGTTAAATAAAACCCTTCGACAAGCTCAGGGTGACAAAACAGAATCGGATTACCTGCTGATTATCAGCTTATAGATTTTCTGTTCCTGTGTTTCTTTGTTTTGAATACTAATGAAATAAAAACCCGTAGCCAATTCAGAAATGCTTACCGAGCGCGGCAAATATGAAACCTGTTTTACCACACTGCCGGTACTGTTAAAAATGTTCAGCAGGTAGTCATTGCTATTTCCTGTTTCGTTCATAGCCACAATATACACCTCATCCGATGCAGGATTTGGGAATACATTAAAATCTGTCATCACTTCATTTTCTTCAATAGAGAAAACATCACCCGGAAGTGTGTCGCTGCTAAAAACAGGACGTATCATCCATGCTCCCGGCAATTGCGATTGCAGCCAGCCACCTCCTAAAATATTGTAGAACATGTTTTCATTGGCAGTCAGGTTGCGGTCGAAACCAACATTCATTCGGTAATTAGTGAGTTGCATCCAACCTACAAAGAAGTTACCTGCGGGAAGTAATAACACAGTATCATTAATAGCATAGGTGCGGAAATAATTTAATCCCGGTGAATAAGCGGGTGAAAGCGAATCATTCTGATAAACCAATGTTTCCGGTGTTTCATCACCTGTCCAAACCATAAGACTGAAAAGTTTTTGTGAAACATCTTCCAACTGAGGATTAAAATAAAAACGAACCCCGCGCAACGTATCCTGCTTAATCATATTAAAACGATATGCAGCCATTGAAGCTCCTGTGGGTGATTGTATCTCCAAGCCATAACCGTTTTCTGCGGTACCGTCATCATAGGCATAGTAGTTATGGAAAACCTGATTGTAGTGAAGCGTGTCGTTGTCTTTTATGTTATCAGGATTTGTAGCAAGACTGGCAATAATTTCAAATGTTGCGCTATCGTTTCCGTTATCAGGAAAGGTAAATGCAAAATCGGGCTCCATAGAAAGTGGGTCAGTAGGGTCGCAGAATGTGTCAATGTTTTGACAGAAAACGTTTGCGCTATAATTTTTACTGCCTCCGTTTTTGTCAAAAATTTCCGTGTCTGTTTCGTCAAAAACTTTCCAGCGGTAGCCTGTATTTTTTACAGCATTCAAATTATTGTGAAAAGTCAGCAATAAGGTGTCGTTCATAAACGAAGCAGGATCAACCAAAAAATGGCTCCATGGCATAGCCTGAAATTCATTTAATAATGAATAAGCAGGATACACATACGCAACATCTTCATAAACCGTATCGGCAAAATTGCGTGCATTACTAAAACGCACATAATCAATATGCCAATGGTCAACATTACCTGATAGTGTTGCATAGTTGCGAAAACGGAACTGAAAGCTGTTTTCAAACCAGACTGTATCTGTTACCGCAATCATGACCTGCTTAAACATGCTGTCAAAGGGTAATTCATCGCCTTCAGCATTCCAGATATTTGTCCAGTCAAGCGTTGAAGTTCTGAATTGCAGAATAAGCGAATCATTTTGTTCCGGTGCATTTCCTCTGCCTTGTGACTGATAATAAAAACTCAGATAAAGCGAATCAGATGGTTCATAAACATCCAGATTTATTGGTTTTGAAGTAAGGTGGTCAGCAACTCCGTAGGGCAACCCCGTTGCAAAATTATAAGGCATTCCGGTTTCATCAACTCCATCCAATGTTGCCACTCCAATCGAAGGTGGGTAATAAGGATAAGTAGAATTTATGAAGGCATAATTATCAATCCACAATGCGTTTGCATCAGGCTGATAAACTTTAACTGTGTCATTGCTGTTTTCAAGGGTAAGAAAAGTAACTGCTGTAGTAGAATTATCTAAAATAGTTCCAAGGCTGTCATAAAACGTATAAAACTCTTCGGTTGGCCAGTAACTCACTGTTTCATTGGGAACAAAAGGATTCGCGCCATTATGAAAAACCACTTCGTAAGCAGACAGCGCTATTGCGCTATCTAGCCTGGCGTTTACAATGTTTACAAAAAGCGTGTCATTCAACACCGAATCAAGTCGGTAGTAATAATGATAGGTTGTGTCTTCGGATACGTTTGCTGTAGCCAATGTATCGCCATTCAATGTCCAGCGAATAGCCATCGAATCAGTTGGTGCAGTGTATTCCCAATTGTAATAGCGCTTTAATTTGTTGGTTGAGAAATCATCAATAAAAGGAAGGTTTAATGTGTCAAGGATATAATACTCCTGATTGTTCATGATGCTTTTTTCAGAAGCAGTATGCTTGCTGAATAAAACAGGGTTTACCTCCAAGTCAAGCAATACTTCCTGCGAAAACAACGCAATGGGCAGTGCAAAAACCAAAAGAAACAGGAATAGATTTTTTTTATTCATCGTAGTTATCATCACTGCCTTCTTTCATTTCCTCACCGTCATCAATCGGATTGTTGTGAAGAGAAGGGTCGTATTCAATTTTATCTTCGTTTTCGGTAAACCACAAATCAACAGGATCACCTATTTTAATGACTGAATTAGAACTGTAAGCAGGACGTTGTTTGTAAACACGGGACTTAAGACTGTCTTTTACATCAGCATCAAATATAAATGCACCCTTTATCAATGCACCTGATTTAATAGCTTCCTCTGCCTGTTCAGGTGTAAGGTTAATGAAATACGGCATCGGTATTTCAGAATCATTCAATCCGTCACCCAACACCAATTCTATGGAAGAACCTTTAACGATAAGACTATCGGGATGAATCTTTCTGCCTTTCCACAATTGTTTCAGCACCACATTTTTGGCAATATCAGGTTGGTATGAGGTTTTACCCACTTTCAATCCGTAGGTTTCCAATCGCTGTGTTGCCTGACGCAGGGTAAGGTCAACCAGATTAGGCATTTTAACACGCTGCGGCTGCATGGCAACTACCGTTACATAAACCGTTCTTCCGGCTTTAACATGAAAGCCGGGTACAGGCGTTTGGTCAACAATGGAGCCTTTCGGTCTTTTATTATCGTAAACAGAATCAATGACTGCATACTTAAGATTAAGCGGACTGAGCGTTGCTTCAAGGTTCTCTTTTTTCAATCCTGAAAGGTCGGGGACAGCAATGGTTTCACCATGCTCGGTATAGGCATTCAATGCAAAGACAATAACTAAAATCAGTGCAATAAAAACACCCAGCGCAATGCCAAGATGCTTCAAAAAGCTTTTACTGAATATGAAAGAGAAAAAATTCATAAGGTGGCAAAGGTAATTATTTCATTTGTTGTTGTTCTATCCATACTAACGCACAAAGGAGTAAAAAATTATCTTTGCGCCTCATTGAAGAAAAAATGCTGGAAAAATTAAGAGATATTTATAAACGTTGGGAAGACATTGGCATTCAGCTGGGCGACCCGAATGTAGTGGGCGATATGACCCGCTATGTGAAGCTGAATAAAGATTACCGAGACCTTGAGCCCATCGCTAATGCCTATAAGGAATTCGATTTACTGCTGAAGAACATTGCCAACGCAAAAGAAATACTGAATACTGAAAAAGACCCTGAATTTCTTGACCTCGCCAAGTTGGAGCTGACCGAAATGGAAGAGCGCAAACTTGTGATAGAAGAAGAAGTGCGCCTGATGATGATACCCAAAGACCCCGAGGACGAAAAGAATGCAACGATTGAAATTCGTGCGGGAACGGGTGGTGATGAAGCCAGTCTTTTTGCCGGAGAACTGTATCGCATGTATACCCGCTACTGCGAAGAACGTGGCTGGAAAGTGGAATTGATTGACTGCTCGGACGGAACAGCCGGTGGCTACAAAGAGGTTATCATGTTTGTAACAGGTGATGGCGTTTACGGACAGATGAAATACGAATCAGGCGTTCACCGTGTGCAACGGGTGCCTGCCACTGAAGCTCAGGGAAGGGTTCATACCTCTGCCGCTACAGTAGCTGTATTGCCCGAAGCAACGGAAGTTGATGTGCAAATAAATCCTGCCGATGTAGATATGCAAACCGCACGTTCGGGTGGAGCAGGCGGACAAAACGTGAATAAAGTGGAGACAAAAGTGATGCTTACCCACAAGCCCTCGGGCATTGTGGTGGTATGTCAGGTTGAGCGCAGTCAGCTTAAGAACCGCGAACGTGCTATGGCTATGCTGCGAACAAAGCTTTACGAAATGGAATTGCAGAAACACAACGATGCCATTGCTAAAAAGCGTAAAACTATGGTTTCAACAGGCGACCGTTCTGCAAAAATCCGCACCTATAACTATCCACAAAGCCGAATTACCGACCACAGAATTGGAATGACTATTCATAGCCTTCCGGCATTTATGAATGGCGATATTCAGGATATGATGAATGCGCTGCAAAATGCAGAGAATGCGGAGAGATTGAAAGAAGGAATGACAATATAATCAAAGAGAAATGGAAACACTTACAAAACCAAAACAATCAATTGTGCTTAATGCAAAAGCAGAAAAACAACGCAAACAATTTCTTAATTACTTTCTCTTCAATCTTTTTCTTTTAATAAAACTTCCTGCAGCTTTTTTCTGCGGCCTGAATATTAAAAAACTAGACGTTGATAATTGTGAAGTAACACTTCCATATGGATGGCGCAGTCAAAACCCTTTTCAGAGTATTTATTTTGCCGCACAAGCAATGGCAGCTGAAATGTCAACAGGCGTTTTGGCTCTGCTGGCAATAGAAAACTGCAATGCCAACATGGGAATGTTGGTTGTTAAAGTTGAAGGCGGGTTCTCGAAAAAAGCAGATAAATTAACTACCTTCACCTGCACAGAAGGGGCGAAAATTTTTGCGGCAATTGATCAGGCAATTGCAACAAAAGAAAAAGTTTCGGTAACAATTGAAAGCGTTGGCACCATGCCTGACGGAACAGAAGTTTCGCGTTTTTTAATTACCTGGTCGTTTAAAATAAAGAAAGGATAACCGCTGTTTTGGAAGAACAAAAACATACACGCAAAGGATGGCTTTATGAGCCATTGTTTCCTGATGTAAATACATGGCCTATTTATAAGCTTACGCAGGAGCGTGACGAATTTCTTAAAGAGGTAAAAGAAGCCGCCTTCAAAGCTGCAAAAGAACAGACAAAAACCAACCAGGGATTAAACGAAGAATTAGCTAAGACCTATTATCTGGAGCGCATCCGTTTAAAAACAAATGCATGGGCGGCAGATAAAAAAGACGAAGGCCCGTTTTGGGAAGGTGTAAAAAAGAAGTTGTTGAAATTAAGTCCGGAGAATGAAAAAACACCTGACCTTAATGAAGACAACATTCTGGAAAGCATCATTGACCGCTATACCGAAGAGATCGCAGGATTTTTCAGTCCTTCCGCTTATAACTTTGCAAAAGAAGCCACTACATTCGGTTTCGCTCGTTTGTTGAATGCCTCAGAAGGAAAAGGGATTTCACGTTTCTGGAAAACGCGTCACAACCTTCACGAAAAGATAAGGCTGCAAGGCGACTTAGACCACATTCGCACGCTGGCTAAAAAGGGAACTCTTGTAATGGTTCCTACTCATTTCAGCAATCTTGATTCTATTATGATTGGCTGGGCCATTGCATCGCTTGGATTGCGCCCCTTTCTTTACGGAGCCGGTTTAAATCTTTTCGGAATTGGTATTCTCGCCTTCTTCATGAACAAACTTGGTGCTTACAAAGTTGACCGCAGAAAGAAAAACATGATTTACCTCGAAACACTTAAAGCCTATTCAACAATAGGAATGGTGCGCGGTTGTAATAGTTTGTTTTTTCCGGGAGGAACACGTTCACGCTCCGGTTCTATTGAAACAAAACTCAAATTAGGTTTATTAGGCACTGCTATGGAAGCACAGCGCCTTAACTTTTTAAAGGACAAAGAAAAAGCAACAAAGATTTTTGTAATTCCGGTGGTGTTTAACTACAACTTTGTGCTGGAAGCACCCAGCCTTATTGACGAGCACCTGAAACGAACCGGACAACAACATTACTTTCGCGAGAATGATGATTATTCAACATCGTACAAACTGGCAAAGTTCATGCTGAAGTTCTTTACTAAATCTTCTGAGATTTCTATCTCTTTCGGTAAGTGTATTGACCTGTTCGGAAACCCGGTTGATAATGAAGGAAACAGTATCGGGAAGAATAATGAGAAGATAGACATCAGCCGTTATTTTATGACCAATGGTGCTTTTACCCGCGACTCGCAGCGCGATGCTGAATACACCAAAATGCTGGGCGATGAGATTGTAAAACGTTTTCATTCCGAAAGCCGTGTGTTTGCAAGTCATGCAGTAGCATTTGTTGCTTTTGAATTAATCCGTAAACGCTATAAGAAATTAGATATTTATGCGGTGCTTCGCCTGCCCGAAGAAGATCAGAAACTAACGTATCTTGAATTTACCAACGGTGTTTCGCGGCTGCTTGACCGCCTGCGCGAAATGGCAGCTAACGGTGAAGTTCATTTGTATCACGAATTGGAGATTCCGGAGATTGATAAAGTAATTGAAACCGGAATAAAAAATCTGGGCATGTACGATGCCAAGCGTCCTTTGTATAAAACAAAAGACGACTTTATTATGTCGGAAGATTTTAATCTTTTATTTTTTTACCACAACCGCCTAGAAGGATATGGACTCGCAAAATACATCTGATAAACTGCCCGTTGGGGTGATTGGTGCGGGTGTGTTTGGCACAGCCGTAGCAAATTTGCTTGCCGAAAACCGCGATGTTATTCTTTACAGTCGCAGACCCGAAGTGGCGGAGAATATTTTGGTGAAGCGCATTCACCGCGGACAAAAAATGAGCGAGCGCATAAAGCCAACGAGCAACATTGAAGAGCTAACTTCTTCGTGTACCTTAATCTTTCCGGTGGTTTCTTCGTCCGGTTTCAGTGAAATGATACGCACTTTTTCTCCTTACCTTCGTCCCGACCATATCTTAATTCACGGCACAAAAGGATTGGATGTACGATTAAAAGATGGAGAGAAACTGACAGAGAAAACATTTCTTAACCGCAAGATGGTGCGCACCATGAGCGAAATTATTTTGCAGGAAACAGAAGTAATGCGTGTAGGTTGTTTGGCCGGACCAAACCTTGCAAGCGAAATAGCGCTGGGACAACCCGCTGCATCAGTTATTGCAAGCCGCTTTGATGAAGTGATACGTGAAGGACAACGCGCCCTGCGCAGTTCACGCTTTCAGGTGTTCGGCAATCATGATATAACAGGTGTAGAGTTGGCTGGCGTATTGAAAAACGTTATTGCCATTGCATCGGGTGCGCTGAGCGGATTAGGATATGGAGAGAATGCACGCGCTTTGTTAATCAGCCGTGGAATGGTAGAGATGGTTCACATCGGAAAACTGATGGGCGGTGAACCTAAAGCCTTTTTCGGGTTGGCAGGAGTGGGTGATTTGATTGCCACCTGTTCCAGCGAAAAGAGCCGCAACTTTACGGTTGGTTTTCGTTTGGCAAAAGGTGAAAAGATTGAAGATATATTGAGCAGCATGGATGAAGTTGCCGAAGGTGTGAACACGGTAAAGGTTACCCATGCTTTTATACACAGCGCCAAAACGCGTGCGCCTATGACAGAGACTATTTACAAATGTCTTTTCAGCGGAATGACGGTGAAAGAGGGAGTTGATTACCTCATGAACCTCCCTCTTGGCACCGACCTGGATTATTTTTCGTGATTAATTATCTCGTTTCAAATTTTACAGGCAAATAAAACTGAACCGGAACAGCAACTCCATTCTGTTTTCCGGGCTTCCATTTTGGCATTAAATTAATGACACGTTCCACTTCTTTATTGAAGTTAGGTCCCCCTTTCACCCCTCTTTCAATTTTTACATTTGTTATGTTTCCTGTTTTATCAACAACAAATGAAGCATAGACAGTACCGGTGACGTTATTCTCCAATTCAATCTTCGGATACTTAACTTTATCATTAATAAACATCAACATTGCTGTTTCTCCGCCAATAAATTCAGGCATTTCTTCAACATGAGTAAAAGGTGGAGGATCTTTTTCTACTATCATAACAGCCGTTCCTGTTCCCGGATCATCAATTATAATATCCCCATCGTCAATTGTATCAACTCCATTGGGTTTGCCGGGCTTTAAATCGGGATTGAAGGGCTGCGTTTCGGTAATGGTGTCCTTGTCATCGCTTACCACAGGCGCAACAAACATTGAACCTTTGGGTGGTGGTGGTGTCTTGGGTGGGTCAATTTTTGTTGGGGGGAGTACATCGGGTGTTATATCATAAATAGTAGTTACCAGCGGATCGTCAACTGGTGGAACTATTACCTCAATAATTTTGTCTGAAAGATAGCTGTACAGTTTAAGCGATGCCACACCCAATGCTATAACCGACACCGTAACAAAAAGAGAAAAGAAAATAGTGCGCGGATACTCCCTGCGTATGAAATAGGCTCCATAGGCTTGGTTGCGGTGTTCAAAGACTATGTTGTTGCGCACATTTGAAACAACATTACCCCACTCGCTGATTAAATTGATTTTCATGGTTTGTTTGTTTTTAAGAATTAATAAATGGTGAGACCTTATTGTGATAACGGAGAACTTTTATTTTTATTGTGTGCTCCGTTTATAAGATGCAAAGGGGGGAGTATTTCCATAAAGGGGGATGGAAATAAAAACAAGATGATAAACTAAATGGTTAAAAATAAACAGCTAATTATCCGGCAACTTATTGAAACACAGAAGCAGGCGAATCGATAGAATGAAGCAATGAATTTTATCCCCAAAATCGTGCTTTGAATGTGTGAAATTTGCTTAAAAACGGAGGAAAAGTCTCTTCAATTGAAGAAGCAATCAATTGAATTAAAGAAGCTATCTTTTCAATTAAAGAAGCAACCGATTTAATTAAAGAAACCTTCCATTGAATTAAAGAAGCAATCGATTGAATTGAAAAAACCGTTTCATTATACAAAAAAGCCTCTTCCTCAATTGAATGAATGGTTTATGCAATTAAAGAAGCTTTTTATATATAAATAGAGACAAATAATGTTATTTTTCAATTTTTTAAGACCAGCGCACCAAGCATTTTCTTAACCTTACGCACGATGTTACTTATTACTTCTATTTCTATGCGGTAAACGCCAAAGGTGTTGGCCCGCTGAGTGAGGTGGTGAGTATGGTGTGCTGTTAAAACAAATTGAATAACGAATACAGAACAAGGAATATTGAATGTTGAATGAATAATACTTCTTCATTTGGTGTTCCTTGTTCAATATTCAATATTTCTTCACTGTCTTCAGGCATCTACTTCCTCAGCCTTATCAACGGCACAGAAGTAGTGAGTAAAAAGTTTGTGAAAGAGTGAGTATAGTCTGATTATTGAGCAGCTGTTACCCTGATCATTGTCGAATGGCAACAATAAAGTATAATGAAAGACTTCACCAAAGAATTCCAATTTAAAACATCGCGCAGCGGTGGCCCGGGCGGACAGAACGTAAACAAAACCGAAACCAAGGTGGAGTTGATTTTTGATGTGCAGAATTCTGCATTGCTTACAGTTGAAGAAAAGGAACTGATTGCTAAAAACCTTGCCTCACGCATTGCTGATGATGGTATGCTGCACCTCTCGCGCAGCAGTGAGCGCAGCCAGTTGCGCAACAAGGAACGGGTAATTGAAAAGTTTTATGAGTTACTGACTAAAGCGCTTACTCCCAAGAAAAAACGCCTGCCCGTTAAAGTAAGCAAGGCACAAAAAGAGAAACGTATTAAAAGTAAAAAGCTGCGCGGGGAGATAAAGTCGGGGAGGAGGAGGGTGGAGTATTAATTGAATATTTATTCGAACTGGATTTGAAAAAATATTTTTTCGCGCTTCGCGCGATTAAAGCATTTGAAAAAAACGGAAACTTATAATCCGAATCGCGCAGAGCGCAAGCCGCTTTTTTGCGGGGGTAAGCAGATTGTTTTGCTGAGCGGTTTAAAAGTAAGAGCTAACGAGTAGCTAAACGAAGTTTTTGCATTTTGCAAAAATTTAGTTTAGGTAATGTTACAGGCAGGTTTTTCTTCTGTCCGATTACAAATTTAACAATAGTTGTACCAAAGTCCTATTATGCAAGCCGATGAAACGCCAATAAAAGTATTGGATAAAAACAAAAAGGGAACAACACATCGAGGTTACTATTGGGTATATCACGATTTTGAGAATGGGTTGGTATTGTATGAATATGACTGGTCAGTTTACTAAGTTCGTCACATTTAGAATTAGTTACTCAAACACAGAAATCCAGTAGCCGTCAGTTCGTCAAAACCCAAAGTTCGTGACACCCGGAATTAGCTTCTCACTGCAAACATTTCGTTACTCCGCAACTAATTTTCCGGTGCCAATCATTTTTTCTCCTGCAAAAACTTTGTAGATGTAAATGCCTGCTGGAAGATTTCCTCTCTGAATTTCGTATTGTTTATTTTTAATTGCGGAGCGGAAAACTTCCTGTCCGGGTACATTAAAAATTCGTAATTCTACATTCTGCATTTCTGCATTTATTTTGATGGTTGCACTGCTAGTGAACGGATTCGGATAAATTGTAAAATTCGCATCTGTATTCGCAACATCTTCAATTCCAACAGAGATCTCGCAGCCTATATAGGTAGGTGTAACAGTAACAGTATCCACAATAATATTTTGATCACCAGGTAAGGAACTGAGATAATTAAAATAAACCATCATTCGTTCTTGATTATTAGCTGAACCAGCAGTAACCGGACTACTTGGATCTGGAGCCTCCGGGTTTGAAGGAATGTTAAAGTAAGTTGCCTTTGCCCTAAGCACGGTACCTTCAGGAAGCACTATAGGTTGTCGGTATGTGTATTGTCCCAGCCAATGCGTATCCCAATCATCTACATCGATCAAAGGTACGGTATCGTTTGAAGGCTTAATGGCGTAAACTGTCATTAACCTTCCAACCTTACGCATGAGGGGTACTACACTTAAAAAAGTATAATTATCGAGCCCCGGAGATATGCTTGGTAACGTGTATTGCTCTACAAAAGAAGCGGTACTCATGGCAGGGATGAATAAAGCAGGCGAAATGTTCCCAGCGGTATCATTCAGCAAAGCTTTGTGGCTCACCTCTCTTACTGGAGTTCCGGCAAATTTAAAATTCACCACTGTATTGTCATCAATATCACCGATAGTTGACACAGGATAATAAAGTTGTAACACCAAATATGCATTTGCAGGTATTTTAAGTCCCATACCGCTAGGAAATGTAAGGTGATCAATACTCGTGGACCAGGCACAAATCAGGGGTGAACCATTTACACCTGTTCCATCAAAACTAGAATATCCTAATCCCGGGTCAGCAGCATCCAAACTAAGTAATGCATTGGTATCTGTTTCATAATAAATAAATCCATGGTGCAGCATACTTGAATTACCAGGTATCATTTCAATTGCCTCCACAAATTTATCAACACTAAAATTTGTTGGAATTAAAAAACAACGATAATCATCCCCTGCTGCGTTATTTGTATAATTGCCGGCACCACCGGTAAAATCAATCTGGCTCAAATTTGAAACACCATAAGTATAAGTGGGTGCTACTGGCGCATTAGTAGTGTCGCCCGGTACCGCTCCCTGGTTAACCCAAGCAATAATAATGTCCTTTTCTGTTTGGGTCAATACCCTTTCATGAGCATAGGTTTGATATTCCGCAACCGGCAGCCAGGGAGGCATATAACCAGTCATTACTTTGTTCAAGATACTAGATTTATTATTAAATGCGCTGGTATAGCTTATTAATGGAAATGGGCTGTGGCCATCTTCCCAATGGCAACTTGTACAATTGGCATAAAAAATACAGGCTACATCATCTGCCCAAGTATAATTTTGTGCGGAGGCACTTTGGACACAAAATGCTACAAAAATGATGAGAGTAAATTTTTTCAAAGTTTTCATAGATAAGGTGTTAATCGTTCACAATTTTTTTGTAACTACTCGGTCGAGTAGAAAAACAAAAGTAAGAAATAATATAAGACCACTGCAAAACTACAACTTTAAAAAAAGATTCATTTTTGAGTGATTTTAACATCACTTAGTAGTTTTTCGTTTCCAGTTTAGAAACTTTTTTCTTATGTTTTGTCTCTCAGCAGGTCTTTTTTGTGGACTCAGTCCATTTTTGGCTCTACAAACTCTATTATTGGCATTCGATATAAGTTATAACTGATTGCTTGTATTAAATGTTGTGAATGAGTTTTTGCTTTACCTACATACCTTGCCGTTCGTCACACACAGAAGTCTGATTACACGCGGTTCGCAACACACAGAAGTCCGATTACACCCAGTTCGTCACACACAGAAGTCTGATTACACCCAGTTCGTCACACACAGAAGTCTGATTACACGCTGTTCGTCACACACAGAAGTCCGATTACACGCGGTGCACAAAAACTTTATACTCTATGAAATTGTCTTTCGGTTACGATTTTTTTTCCTAAACTTGCCTGTAACGGTTGGGCGCTAAACGAGGTTTGGAATTACTTGCACTCACTTTCTTAACCGATAAACTTCATTAAAAGTACTGAACTTGCCGCAAATGTTTAGAAATAAATTTATACCGCTGAAAAAAAACATTTGCACTTGCACGAACTCCAAATCTCGATTAGCGCCTGTTACCAGCTGGCGTTTCTTCCGTGTAGAACAGGTTTTATTTTACAAGGAGTTAGTGAAAATTTAGATGTCCTTTTTTATTAATTATTTTTTTTAGTGTTCGCTTCAAATTTTCGAATATTTGATTGTCAATGTCGATGTTAATTTCAAATATTTCATTGTCCCAGTTCATTACAAATTGTGTACGAAACAAGTCAATGCTAAATTCTTTTAGTTTTCCTATTTTGTCTGGAACGCTTGTTTCTATGTAATAATAATCCTTTTCAAATTCGTCCTCGGAGTATGTTCTTTGAAGCAATAGATATTGTTCGGAAGAATTCATCAATTCTTCTGTTGTCATATTTTCAACATCCCTATTGCCTTCTTCGTCTGAAAGAGTCAGTGTGCACCCAAATTCTTCGTCACTGATAGATATTTTTTTGCAGTCGAACTTCATTTCATTAATTATGTTTGATGTAGCACTTCTTTTCTTACGCTTGCTGGTAACGTTTGAGGGGTTGCCGTCAGTGCGGGAATTAAACGCACTAAACTATCCGCCCACGACAAAAGTATGTAAAAAGCACTACCGTTTGATTAAGCACTGCACCCCGCATTGCGGCAACCCCATGTTACCGGATGCCCTGCTGTCTGTCCAATGGTGTGTCGTGTCGAGTTAGCACAAAACTGTCGAGGAAGGACGCTGGAATGGAAAGGGAAATTGTCGGGTTAGGGGGTGCGTGGGGTATTTTTATTTTTTAGAAGGGTGGGAGAAAAAAATTGAAGTTTTTGTTTGGGCGGCAGAAAAAAATACTCTCTTGCAAGTTTTGGTTCGTGGGTGGCATCAAGCGACTTGCAAGAGTGTATTTTTTTAGTGCGTTGCCTGTCTTTTGTTGTTCGTCATGTCAGATTTAGGAATTGTCATGGAGGGTATGAAAAACGGATTACAAAAAGTATAAAATAGGAAGTGAAAAATATAAATTGTCATGTCAACATTGTAGAGCGTAATGCGAAAAGTGTCAAGAGTAATGGCAACTTTGTCAAGCGGATTGCAAGAAGTATAAAGTGTCATTGTAACTGTGTCGAGCGTAACAAGAGAAAATAAAAACTGCCTTGCAACTTTATGAATTGTCAAGGCAGTTTTACCAAGTGTCAAGCGGGAATACTACTTGCGGGGCTTGGTAAATTTTATTTTGCTGACCTGTTTGTATTGAGGGCTTGTTGCTCCGAAAACTGACTTCACATATTTTTTGACTTCCTGTGCAATGTCATACAAACCAGCCTTGGCTGCATAAAGTATTTGGTTACGGGCAATACGCGCATTGCTGATAGCAGTCGTAGCGTTAATTACTGCTGTGTTTGTGGTCTTTAAGTTAGTGTGAAAAGTGCTTAACGTGGCTGGCTGCAATTCCACTTCGTTTGGCGTGTAGGTTGGTTCAGATATTACCAGTTCACCTAATTTGCCAAGGTTCTCAATAATGCTGTCGTAGCTTTGCTGTGATACGGAAATCTGGTTAGACCCGGGTATAGTAGCGGGTGGAATTGGCGGAATAGGTGGAACAGGCGGAATAGATGGAGGTGTTGTTATGATACCTTTGCGAGTTCCCTGAACTTTGCGATTAAATGTTTTTGCATCCTTAATCAATTCGTCTGTTGCATCGGTTGCCGCTAAAGCGTTTACAATGCGAGTTGCTAATGGCTTAACAGTGCTAAAAGCAATTTGCCGTGCATTGGTAGCATTGATGAAAGCAGTATTAGCAGAGTTTGCATCTTCTACTACTGTGATTGCATTGGTGCGAAGCGCGTTTAGCGCGGGTAACTGGATGCTGATTTTTGAAGGATTGTAAGTGCCACCGTAGCCCGTGCAGAAGGAAATCATGTCTTCAAAGTTGGCTACATTTTTTGCGTGTCCGGTTTCTGATGTTGATGCCATGTTGTTTTGTTTTGGTGTGATTAATTATTTGTGTTTATGAATTCGCTTTGTGAAACTTCAAGTGCTGCTGCTATTTTGTCTAAGTAATCCAGTGTAATGTTTTTTCGTCCTGCTTCAATGTTCCAAATGTGCTGCCGGTCTGTTCCCAACAAATCTGCCAATTGTTCAAGCGTAAGATTTTTCTGCTCCCGCAATTGCTTTATCTTTTTGCCGATAAACTGCCTTGACTTATATGGAAAAGAACTACGCAAAGGAACTTTGATTTAGTGAGATGTTTGTAAACCTTACAGCACTACAAAAAGAAAAGCCCCCTGCATTGGCAGAGGGCTTTTGTATGTGCGGATAGCGGCTTTCTATCAGATTTTTATTTGCTGCCATTGTTTGAGCATTAGTTTGTATTTCTTATAGGTGTTCATCGTTTCAGAATTTTTTGTGCGGTTATACGATTGTTTCTTTTTGTTCACTAAAATATTTTTTCATCGCTTTTTCCCCGAAAGTATAAAACACCACTGGCGTTACAATCATATCTAAAAGTGTGCTGCTGATAAGGCCGCCAAGAATGACGGTGGCAACAGGATAGAGAATTTCCTTTCCTGATGCTTGTGCATCTAAGGTTAATGGAATTAACGCAAGTGCCGCAACGAGTGCGGTCATTAAAACGGGAACTAATCTTTCCAACGAGCCGCGAATTATCATTTGCTTGCTGAATGTTTCGCCTTCGTGTTCCATTAAATGTATGTAGTGCGAAATCATCATAATTCCGTTGCGTGATGCAATGCCTGTAAGCGTGATAAAGCCGACCATTGTAGCCACTGAAAAAATGCCGCCTGTGAGCAACACGGCAATAACGCTTCCGATTAAAGCCAAAGGAATGTTGAGCATGATTTGCAAAGTGATTTGTGTGGATTTGAAATGCGAATAGAGGACAAGAAAAATTCCGATTACGGAAAAGATGCTTAGAAAGAGAATGAGTTTTGACGCTGATTTTTGACTTTCAAACTGCCCTCCGTATTGCACAAAATAACCTTCGGGCAATTTTACTTTTTCGCCAATAGTTTTCTGAATTTCCTGAACGGTTGTTCCCAAATCTCTGCCCTGCACGTTGCAACTGATGGTGATTTTGCGCTGTGTGTTTTCGTGCATGATGCTGTTGATTGCATTTGTGTTTTCAATGCTTGCAATTTGCTGTAAGGGAATAAGCGTTCCGTCAGGCGCATCAATTAAGGTGTTGCGGATGGCTTCTATATTGGTGCGTTCTTCATCGGTGGTGCGAAGCAGAATATCAAATGTTTTGTTGCCGTCTAAAATTTGCCCTGTTACTTTTCCGTTGTAAAAAATTGCCAAGTCCTCTGCCACTTTTCCCGCCTGTAAGCCGTAACGCTGCAATGCTTCGCGGTTTACTTTTATCAAAAGTTGCGGAACCATTACCTGTTTTTCAATCTGCACATCTACAACACCCGGAATTGTTTTTATGGTTTCGGAAATTTGATTGGCATTAGTTCGCAAGTCGGTTAAATCTGCTCCGAAAAGTTTGATGGCTACCTGTGCGCGGACACCTGAAAGCAGGTGGTCTAAGCGGTGAGAAATGGGCTGCCCTACATTTACGGTTACGCCTTTGAGAATATCTAATTTGCTGCGGATGTCGGCAAGAATTTCATCGCGGTTTCTTTTGGTTTCTGCTTTTAACTGCACATCAATTTCGGAATTGGAAACGGGTTCTACGTGCTCGTCTAACTCTGCCCTGCCTGTTCTGCGGCTCACAAATTCAACTTCGGGAACTTGTAACATGAGGTCTTCTGCCATTGTTCCTATTTTGTTGCTTTCTTCCAAGGATGTTCCTGCGGGTGTAGAAAGATTGATAGTGAACGAACCTTCATTAAACGGTGGCAAAAATTCTGTGCCGAAATAGGGAACGATGCTGACAGAAGCGATAATTAAAATAATAGCTACACCGATAATTGCTTTAGGTCGTGCCAAGCCCCAATGCAAAAGTTTAGTGTCTTGTCTTTTCAGGAAACGAACCAACCAACTGTCTTTCTCGCTGTGTTCGCCTTTGCCTTTCAGTAAATAAGAACACAAAGCAGGGGTAACGGTGAGCGAAACAAAAAGCGATGCAATAATTGAAGTGATGTAAGCAATGCCAAGTGGCGCGAAAATTTTTCCTTCCATGCCCTGCATGTAGAATAAGGGAAGAAAAACCAAGACCACAATTATTGTGGCATACACAATAGAGTTGCGGACTTCGCTGCTGGCATCATACACCACCTGCAAAAGTGGTTTGGGATTTTGTGCGTGTTTGTTTTCGTTGATGCGCCTGAAAACATTTTCTACATCCACAATGGCATCGTCCACCAATTCACCAATGGCAATGGCAAGTCCACCTAATGTGAGTGTGTTGATGCTGAAACCAAAAAGTTTGAAAATAATGGCGGTGATAACAAGCGAAAGCGGAATGGCGGTGAGCGTAATAATTGTTGTTCGGAAATTGAGCAAAAACAAAAAGAGAATTATCACCACTAAAATAAATCCATCGCGCAGGGCTTCTTCTACATTGGTAAGAGCAGCTTCAATAAAATTTTTCTGCTGAAAAATTTTGGAATTGAGTTTTACATCTTTCGGCAAAGAGGTTTGTAATTCAGTCAATGCTTTTTCAACTTCATCGGTCAAGGTAACTGTGCTGAAGGCGGGTTGCTTTTCTACCGTAAGAATGACAGCCGATTTGCCGTTAATACTTGCATCGCCTCGCTTTTGTGCTGCACCGAATTTTACTTCTGCTACTTGTGAAAGCAAAACAGGCAAACCCGAACGGTTGGCAACAACGGTATTTTTCAAATCATCTAATGAATAAGCACGACCTACATTTCTAATCAACACTTCGCTGCCGTATTGATTGAAGAAACCGCCCGTGCTGTTTTGGTTGGTGAGTGCAAGGGCTTTATCAATGTCGTCAATAGAGAGATTGAACTGTTTGAGTTTTGCGGAAGAAATCAACACCTGATACTGCAAGCGTTCGCCACCAATGGAAATGACCTGCGAAATTCCTTTGATGCTCATTAACCTTCTGCGAATAGTGAAATCGGCAAGGGTGCGAAGTTCTGCGGGTGAAGTGCTGTCGGCAGAAATACCGACCATCATAATTTGACCCATGACGGAAGAAATGGGACCCATTACAGGTGTGATGCCGTTTGGCAGTTGAACGGTTTGTAACTTCTCGGCAACTAATTGTCTTGCTCTGAAAATATCGGTGTTCCAGTCGAACTCAACAAACACCATTCCGATACCGATTGCCGAACTGCTGCGGACTGCTTCCACACCGGGCGCACCGTTCAACGCAATTTCAACAGGCATGGAAACCTGCGTTTCAATTTCTTCGGGAGCCATGCCGTTGGCTTCTAAAAATATTGTAACACGCGGACGGTTGAGGTCGGGCAACACATCAACGGGTAAACTGATGATGGTGAACACGCCATACACCAACAACAACGCTGCAAGTGCAATGACAAACAGGCGGTTTTGGAGTGAGAATTTTATGAGTTTGTTGAGCATGAGATTTGATTTACTGTATTAACAACATTTTTTGTTTGCCTGAACGGGCGGGCATTTGACTGAGCCATAACTGCAAAAAACGCAGCAGTCGCCCTGTTTTGGTTTCAATACTTGTTTGCACTTTTCACATTCATAGAAATACTGACAGGCATCAACAGGCATCATTTCTTTTTTCCTGTGTCCACAATGCGGACATGTAATTTCGGATTGAAGTTCTATGGTTTGTCCGTCTATAACTTTACATGTGCTGCAATAGCCATGAAGTTTGTTTCTCCTGTAATTCCAAATAGTGGCAATGAAAAGTCCGAACATGCCAGCGTATGAAAAATAAGCCCAGTTGTAGCTACTGCTGAAATGGATGCTGTAGAGGACTAAAAGCCCACTTGGAAAAGCGACAAGTAAGGGATAAGTGCAGCGATGTTTGCGGTATGAAATAAACAGACCGACTATTGTAATTAAAACCATTGCCTGAAAAATCCACATTGTCCAACCGCCAAAAATTTCAAAACTACCGAAGCCAAACGCAGATGCTGCGAATGCAAACAACGGGAAACAGCAGGGTGAAAACAGGGCTGTAAGAAAAAGACCTGCTGTGCCTAATATGTCAATGTTGTTTTTGAGTGCCATGTTAGTGTTTGTGTTCTGAATGTTTACTGTGGTCGTGGTCGGTTTTCACTTCTGTTACTTCACCTTGTTCCACTTTAATAAAAAAGTCGGTAGTGTGCAGTTTTCCGTCTGCCATAAATTGCAGCCAAGCGCGGTAAGTTCCCGCTTTTTCAAACGTGGTGTGGAAGTGCAGAATTGTTCCTTCCACTTCGGGGTGCAGATGCACGTATTCTTTTGTGGCGGTGTTAATGGCAACCATGTGTCCTTTAGCACCAAGGTAATTTTGCAACTGGTTTACATCAAAGGTTTTTCCGTTTTGGGTAAACACACCATCAAAGTGAATGGCTTTGTTGGAAATGAAAACTCCATCATCGGGTTTTAGGGTAACAGAAAAATTATCACTCGTTGCGGTGTTTTGAATAGTGGTGTAAGTTTTTGCGGGAACGGTTTTGCCTTTTACTTCCACCTTAATTTTTTCCAATTGGTGAGTGCTGCCGCTTGGTTTGTAATCAGCATAAAGAATGTAGTTGCCACCGTTGGGAAATGTTTCGGTAACGGTGTAAGAGCCGTCTGCCTGATATTCGGGATGGATGTGGTTGAACCAAGATAAATCTACGCTTACTACAATGAGGTGAATTTTCTTTTCGTGCTGCACTTCTAAAGGAACGGCTGCGCTTGCGTTGTCTTTATTTTTTGGCGTGAAAGAAAGTGTTGCCACTTTTCCCGCTTCAATGGTTTGCGGTGAAGAAGTGAACTGCATTTGAAAATTTCCTGTTGCCGGTGCTTCGTCCTGATGTTCCAAAGCCATTCCGCACTTGGGGCATTTGTCGCCTTCCTTGCCCGTAACATCGGGGTGCATGGGGCAAGCGAAAATGTGTTCGTGGTGTTCACCTTCTGAATGTTCGTGTTCATCAGTTTTTGCTGTCGTGTTTTCTTTATTGCTACTGTTGTTGCAAGAAGCGATAAAGAGCGAAGTGGCAATAGCACAAATCGCTGTAATTGTTTTGACTTGATTTTTCATTTTGTTTTTGTTTTTAATTGTTTAGAAATTATTGATTGAGATAAATCATTTTGAGTTGGTAACTGGCGTTGGTTACCGCACGCTCACCTTCTTCCACACCTTTGAGGATGCTTGTATAAGTGCCGTTGTTTTCGCCTAACTGCACATAACTGACAGTGTATTTTTCTGCTGCATCTTTAATGAACACAACGGGCTTGCCGTTTATTTCGGTGATGGCAGAATTGGGCAAAGAAATCTGTTGCGAATTTTCGGAAGCAAAAACACGGATGTTTACAAACTCACCTATTTTAAAATCGCTGTCGGGATTGCCCAACTCAAACAAAACACGCTGTGATTGGTTGGTGGCGTTTATTTCCTGAGCAAGTGAAAGCAGTTTTACTTCGCTTGTTTTGTGGCTGTCGTTAGCGCACTCAATGGTAAACTTTGCGCCCTTTATTACTTTGGCTGCATCTTTATCAAACACCTGCGCTTCGGCATAAATCTGTGAAAGGTTGGTGATGGTAAAAAGTGTTTCACCTGCGTTTACTGTTGCACCGATGGACAATTTGAAGTTGGCAACAATGCCACTGATTGGTGCGGTGAGCGAAATAGTTTTTCCTGAATTGCCTGTGAATAGTTTGAGGTTGGCTTCTGCTTTTTGTAAACGTGCTGTGGCTTCGTCCACATCGCGTTTGGCTGCAATGTCCTTGATAGAATTGAGGCGGTCAAATTCTTTTTTGGCTGCATCGTATTCGGCAGTGAGGTTATTTTTTTCTGCCAAAAAATTTACCTGCGTTCCCGCATCAATGTTTTGTTCAATGACTGCTAATGATTGCCCCGCTTTTATTTGTTCGCCTACACGCACATTGAGCGAAATGATTTTTCCATTTTGCGGTGTAGTAACCAATGCCTGACCGTTGCTGCTCGGAATAATTGTTCCAAATAGTTTTGTGCTTTCGGTAAAACTTCCGATTTGCATTTTTTCGGTAAATACATCAAAGAGGAACTGCGTTTCTTTCGGAACTGCAAAAGAGTTAGAGAAATTGTTGCCCGATTTTTTTGCTCCGTGGTCGTCATCGCCATGTGCGTTTAATTGGGCAACAGGCAAAAGACAATTAACAGCAAGTAGAAAAACAGCGATGGTGCTTCTGCCTGTTTTGGTATTTCGTTTTTGTAAAAGAACTCCAAGACCTAAACCGATAATAAGCGCAAAGGCAACCAATAACCAAGTTTGCCAATTTGCAAAAACAGATTGAATGTTTTCTTCTTCTGCATGTGGCAATTCTTTTCCGACTTCAATGTTTGAAAGTAAAATGAGGTCTGCACCTAATTCGCTATTGATGCTCACTGCTAAGGAATACTTTTTCTTTTCGGGAAAATTTGTTTCTACTGTATAAGTGCCTTCGCCTGTTTGTTTGGCAGTGAAAACAAGTTTGCCGTCTTCCTGTGCGGTGATTTTCAGTTCGGCTTTGCTGACAGGTTTGTTGGTAGCGTATTCGCTGACAAACAAAGTGAGGTGCGCGGGTTCACCAATGTGAATTGGTTCGTAGCGCAACAGCAATTCGTATTTGTCGGACACGGCTTCGGAGGAAAAGTATTTTTGCTGCTGACCTGTTGCAGTTGGTTTTTCATCACCGTGCGTGTGGTCGTCTCCGCCACTGGCAAAAAGCAAGGTGCAATTTGCAATGAGCAAAAAGAGAAGTGTAATTGCTTTTGTTTGAATTGTTGTTTTCATTATTGACCGTTTAAGTAGTTAATGTTTATGATGGATTGATTGTAGCTGCGAAGTGTTTCCAAATATTTTACCTGAATGTTGTAAGCATCGGAAAGAGTTCGCAGATAGGCGATGTAATCGGTTTGTCCTGCTGAAAACATTCTGCCCGATGAGGTAATTAAATCGTCTGCCTGTTTCAGTCCTTTGGTTTCGTAATAAGAAAGAGCCGTTTGAAATTTAATGGCATCGCCTTTTGCCTGTTGCATTTTTGCCGTTAGGTTTTGCTGCTGCGCCAAAGTTGTTTGCTGCGTGATTTGCAAATTTGTTTTTGCCGCTTTGATAGCTGCGCTATATTGCCAAAACCAAATAGGAATGTTTATACCTGCGCGAAGCCGCAAAGGGATTTCGGTATTCTTCAAGCCCTGGTTCATGTAGCCGAATGAAAAGCCGGGCAATGCCTTGTTCTTCTCTAACTGCAATGCCTTTTTTGCAATGAATTGTGTTTGTGTATAGTATTGAATGAAGGGAGTGCTGACAATAGTTGCGCTGTCGGTGGTAATGCCCGTAATTAAAAACGGTGCGCTGCTTTTGGTGAACGGAACGGTTGCGATGCTGTCGGCAATACCTGTATAAAGTTGTAATTGCTGCAATGCAATTTGTGCATCGGTTTGGGCTTGCACATATTGATTATGGACTTCACCGTATTGGGTGGCGGCAAAAGTTTTAGCCACAAAATCAATTTGCCCTACGGTGAATTGCCGTTCGGCTGCATCGGCAATGCTGAAATAAATGCTGTCCTGCTTTTTAAGTTGCTGTAAAATTTGATTGGCAAACTGCAAACTGAGGTAAGCGGATTTTACCTGTTGCTTTGCTTCTACTTCTGTAAGCGTTTTTCCTTTCTCGGCTAAAACTGTTTGCTGCTTGGCAAGTTGCCCCTGCTTTACATACACTGATGGAAATTCAAAGGACTGCAAAACTCCAACGGTCATAAAATCACCTGAGGGGCTTTCTAACGTAATGTCGGGGTTGGCAAGGTTGAAACTTGTTCCCTGTAACTGTTTTTGCTGTTTCACTTGCAATGTGGCAGCGTTGAGCAAAGGACTTCTTTTGAGGGCAAGGTCAATGGCTTGCTGCTCGGTAATTGTGGTTTGCGCGAATAAGAATTGAGCGCAAAACAAAAACGAGAGCGTAATTAGTATGTGAGCGTTGTGTTTCATTACTCTGGTTTTATAGCTGTGTAATAACTGTATGTGCCAATCATTGTGTTTATAAAATCTTCTTCTTCTACATCCAAAAAACCTGCATCGGAAATAAATTGAGGCATTAAGCCGTTCACATTATCGTTAGTAGTTTTGAAACCATCCAACAATTGAACCGCATAAAATGAAAAGCGCATCCACTTACTTTTTGCCTTGCCCCAATCAGCAATCACAAGCATACCTTCGGGCTTTAAAACCCTAAAAAGTTCTTTCAGACAATTCAATTTTGTTTCCGCATCCAATTGATGAAAGACAAGCGAACTGAAAACTTTGTCAAATGAATTATCGGCAAAGGGCAAAGTTTTTCCATCGTATAAATGGAGCGGCACTTCTAAGTTGTGCTTTCGCAATTTGTATTCCGCAATGGATTTTATTTTCGGGTCAATGTCAACACCCTGCACCAATGCTTCGGGTCTGCACTGTTTAAGCAGAATGAGATTTTGCGCTGTGCCGAAACCAAACTCTAAAATACTTTCACCTGAAAGCGGCTCTATCATATCAATAAGTTTTGCCCTGAATTTTTTCTCAGGCATGGTGAGTTTTATAGTGAGGTCGTAATACTCACTCAGAAAGTCATAGCCAAGGGCTGGGATGTATGTTTTGTTTTCCATTTTATTTCAATTTGCATTAAACGTAAAGCAAAAGCCAAGAGGCAATAAGCCACCGGCAAAAGGCATTTTGCAGACAGGAAAACCTGTATGCTATGCCAATGAAATGGAAAGCGGAGAACCTCTTGACCCGTTGGGCAGAGGTATGTAACTCGGATAAGGTGGCGGCAGGTCGGGAAACCAGTCCACTTCGGTTACAAATTGTTCAACAGAAAAATTAAACGCAGTCGGGGCAAAAAAGAAAAGGTCTAAATGAAACTGTGAAACATCAGTGAGTTTGAATGAAGGTGTAACTACATAATTTCCAAAGTCGGGCGAATGAACAAAATGTGGTGTGTGTCCGTGTCCTTCGCTTTGTTCGTGGTCATGTTGATGCGCTGTATGTTCGTGTTGGTGATGCTTGTCGGCTTGTTGTTTATTCTCGTGATGGTGATGTGGAATAACCGAATGCGCGAACATCAGCATGTATGCTGAAAGCAAACTGAGAAAAATAAAATCTTTATAGCGCATCGGATACAAATGTAGAGATTTTAGATTAGTAAAAGCATAGTTGCGCTCATGGCAATCATCAGCGCATCTTCAATAATGGTAACGGTGCTCATGGGTAAATTGAAAACTGCACCCAAACAAGCGCACTGAATTTTCTTCTTGTTTAACACACTTTGTAAAACGCCAATTATGCTTACCGTCATTACTATAAAAGTTGTAGCGTTTGTAACCAGCGGATTGAAGTTGGTGAGGTAAGCAATGCCTAAAGCCAACTCGGTAAATGCGTAGATGTAACCCCAAACAGGAATGCGTTTGGCGATTACATCATACATGGCATAACTTTCTGCAAATCCTTTCAGGTCTAAAAGTTTGAAGAAAGAAAAGGTGAGGAAGAACCCTGCCATAAAAATTTGCATGAAGTGCATGGTGTGAATTGTTCCGTTGTGAAAGGATGCTGCGGATGCAATTACTGTGATGTATGCAAAAATTAAAAGAATGGGTTTGTAAGTAGCAAACCAAGATTTTGTTTGCTCTGCCGCTTCGCTGTGATGTTCGGCTGTGATTTTGTAATTGCCTTTTTCACCGATTACTTTTTGCAGTTCGCTTAAAGCAATGTGTTTACTCATGCTAATAGTGGCGGTATTGGTTTCTCTCGAAACCTCTGCGCTGGTTACATCGGGCAAAGTGAGCAAAGCAGATTTTATTTTGGCTTCGCAGTTGGCGCAGGTCATTCCCGAAATGTTGTAAGTATGTGTCATTTTACTTTTTTTCCAAATCCATTTCACACACAGGACACTTGCCGGGTTTGTCATAAGTTTTGCCTTTCTCACAATCCATCGGGCACTGATACACGGCTGCGGTTTGTGTGTTGTCTGACTTGGTTTCGGTTTTTTGTTGTGTGTTGCACGAAGCGAAAGCAAACGCGGCAACAAATGATAAGAGAACTATTTTGATTTTCATTTTGATTATGTTTTTGAATGAGTGAATGCTGAAACGAGTTATTCTTTAATGGCAATGCCGTTTGGTTTTGTTCCTACGGTTATAGTTTTTGTAACAGTCAAGTTGGGAACATCAATCACAGAAATAGTATTAGCACCCTGATTTGAAACATAAGCCTTTTCACCAGTGGAGTTAAATACAATAGCGTGTGCATCTGTGCCTGTAGTAATATCTCCAATAGAAGTCCAAGTTCCGCCTGAATTAGAAAAGCGAACCACTTTACCATTTGTTGCATCGCTCACCCATAGTTCAGAATGATGTGTGCTGTATGCTGCATAGCCGGGTTTGAAACCAAGGTTGATAGTTGCTGTAACACTCATGGAAGAAACGGTGATTTCGGAAATGGTTTGGCTTGTTTCATTGTCCACATACATTTTACCGTTGCTTGCCGCCCATGCACCAACAGGGTCTTGACCAACTGTAAGCGTAGCATGTATCATTTTATTATTGGCATCAATGAGCGTAACAGTTCCGTCCATTGTGTTGCAGGCAAAAGCCATAGTGCCGTCAAAAGAGAATGTTACTTCTGAAAGCCCCGCGCCTACGTCAATAGTGTTTTTTAAAGTCCAGTCGGATGTGTTGTAAACTAACACCTGACTTTGCATTGTGTCCATTTGCCCTATCCAAAGTTCTGTTCCCGAAGGATTGAAAATTGCGTTGTGCGGCATTTTAGTAAGCGCAATTTCTTTGTCAATCATTCCGGTAACGGCATCAATAATCTGAACTTTTAAACCTGTAAGTGTTCCGGTATGTCCGCCATGCCCACCGCTTAAATCGGTGCTGGTGATGGCAACCGCCAACTTGGTTTTTGCAGGGTTCAAATAAATGTGGTGCGGATATGTTGCACCATTCAACCCTATGGTTTCGGTAACGGTGTTATCGGAAAGTTTGATAACCGAAATGTTGTTTGAAGTTCCGTTTACAATGTAAGCGGCAGGATAGTCAATGTTGAGCATGTCCATGTTGTGGTCGCTGTCTTTCTTGCAGGAAGAAAAGGTAACGATAAGAGCAAGAGCAGCGATAGCTGCTGTTGCAAAAATTGATTTTGTGATTTTCATTTTTACTGTTTTTGATTTTGAATAATGATTGAAATTGTCGGGCTGATAAAAGCACAACAAGCCGATACACTAATAAAGTGTCGGCTCAGAAAATAAAAGCAGTAAAATCAAATGCGGAAAACGCGATGACGGATGTAAAGCGGGTGCTTTAGGTCATCAGGTGGATGTGCGCCAAAGGTAAAGTCGCTCTGGACTAATGAGGACTGATAAAAGAAAGTAACATTGTCTGAAATGACTGGTTGAAAGTCAGTGGTGGTTGTGAGATTGAAAGAAAGAAGAGATGCTTTTAACTGCTCCCCTTTTAGCTTAAAGGTTTTTGCTTCGTCTTTGCAGCAATCTTTTTTCATTGCCTTTTTCCCGCAAGGACATTTGTGCGTGTCAATAAGTTTGAGGGAAACAGAAGTGATTTTACCGCCACAGTAATGTGCCGTAACCGTGAACCCTATTGCGGGTATCAGGTAGAGGAACATTAAAAGTAGGATGGTTATTCTTTTCATTAAGTCGCTTAAACGCTGGGGCAAAGATAATATTGTTTTGAATTGTAAAATCTTTTTTGACGAAAGACAAAGGTAAGTTTGGATTACTGCACTAAATAAAGCGTTGGCGATTGCACTCTTTTGACTTTGCCTTCGGGTCGGCTTTGTGCGTTGGCAGCAAAGGCAAATGTGTGCAATGTGCGTGGCTTTAAAAACGTCAATTTTTTTGCGCGTGTGGAAAAAATAAAAATACGAAGCAGGGGTCTGTCGGTGAAAAGGGGGTGTCCTAAAGTCGGGAAAGTGTCTTTAAAAAGTTGATTAAAAGACGGTCAGTTTGAAGTTGCACGGTCTCAAAATAGGGTTTCCGGTAACATTTATTATCCTCAACAAACCTACAAAAACTTGAGGTAATTCCCTCCATACGATAGGAATTACCTCAACTACTCAAAAAATTACCTCAACTGCTAAATTCCCAATTTGTCAAGCGGACTTTGTATTTTATTCAATTGCTTTTTACTTACATGGGTGTAAATAGAAGTAGTCGTTATGCTATTATGCCCAAGCAATTCTTTTATGCTTATTAAATCCGTTCCGCCTTCTAATAAGTGTGTTGCAAATGAATGGCGCAAAGCATGTATGCTTCCTTTCTTTGTTACACCCGCTTTAGCTTTAGCTTTTTTAATTACTTCTTCAATACTGCGGGCAGTGTATTGTTCGCTAAACTGTCCTTCAAATAAATACAGCTTAGGTTTATATTCTTTAAAATATTCGCGCAATAGAATTAAAAGTTTATCTGAAAGCATCACCTGTCTGTCTTTTTTACCCTTTCCTTGTCTTACAGTTATCACCATTCGTTTACTGTCTATGTCTTTAATCTTCATGTTCACAATTTCACTTACCCGCAATCCGCAGGCATAAGCAAGACATAAAATGGTTTTGTGTTTAAGATTATCTAAAGCCGTTAGTATACTCTTTACTTCTTCTTCGGCAAATACAGTAGGTAGTCTCCATTCTTTTTTTGCCCGTGGCAAATCATAAACGGTGCGCGGTTGTTTTAACACCTGCTCATAAAAAAACTTAATGGAATTAATTACCTGATTTTGGTGAGTGCTGCTCCAGTTCTCTTTTCTGCGCAGCATAACAAGGTAATCCATGATTTCATTTTTTGTAATCAGCGATGGTTTTTTGTTTTCAAAATATAGCAGGAACGGAATAAAATGGTTGCGATAATTCTTAATCGTATTGTCTGAATAATTGCGTAGCCGCAATGTTTCAATATAAGCTGCTATAGCTAATTGCTGTATTTTATTTGGCACTTGATTTTTTGCAGGTACCATACCCTCGCATGTATCAATAATTATAAGCTCCATTTCAGGCAGACCAAACAATTTCCTGTTTTCTTCCGTATCGGGCACATGCCAGCAGCGCATACTCTTGCTCCATTGAGCATCTGCAATAGCTTTTACTTTAGTATTCAACACAGTGTTAAATTCAAAATACAAAGCAATACGTGCTTCGCCTTTATAACTGATTGATTTTGCCTCAAAGCTCATATACCTTTATATATCCTCAACAAACATACAAAAAACTTGAGCGTAGAGACCCGCTACGCTCACATTAACAGGCCTGCCTTTTAAATTATTTTTAACCATCAACCCAACCACGCGTCTGTCGCCTGTGGGCGGCTGTCCACGCTGAGTGCGAACCATAAGTTGGTCGGCAATAATGGCGGTGGCTTGTGCGACAAGACCAAGCTTATGGTTGGTCAGCGTGGGGCCTTTTCTTTTGTTACTTTTCTTTGGGCAAGCAAAGAAAAGTAAGAGATAATTATGAATGTTAAATTTCGTTTACAACATCATCTATTTCTATAGCAATAGGGTTTGTGTCTTTTTTAAGTTCTTTTTTGGGCAATGCAAAGACAAAAGATAGTTTTGTCGCTCTTCAGTCGTAGCCTCCCGCTACGCTGCCATTAACAAGGCATCTTGCCTTTCCATTGTCCCCAAAGTCCCAATAGTCCCTTCAAAAAATTAAAAGCTTCTCGTTAGAGTCATATATGACTCAGAACTTCCAAAATCCTGAATTTAATTTGCTTTGTGAAAATTTCAATCGAAGACAAACTTTTTATTCAGGCGGTAGCAGAAACCTGCGCCTCCATTCGCCAGGAACAAGGCTACGATTGTCCAACTCATTTCGCAGAAGATAAATACCTTGATACCGGAGCATATACTCGCATCGAGCGCGGCCACAACATGACCTTGGTTTCCGCCAAAAAACTTGTTCCCCACTACAATAAAAGCCTGCACGAATTCCTTGCTTTGGTTGATAAACGCTTCAACGAACTCAAAATACAATCCAATTTCGAAAACAAGTAAATGATTGCAAAAACAACAAAAATATAAACCCCTTCGGTCAATCAATTCACTTCGTTGGTCAATCATACCGCTTCTTCACTCAATCAATTCACTTCTTCGCTCAATCAATTCGCTTCTTCAGTCAATCAATTCGCTTCTTCGGTCAATCAATTCGGTTCTTCGGTCAATCAAACCACTTCTTCACTCAATCAACTCACTTCTTCAGTCAATCAATTCGTTCCATCACTCAATCAAACCACTTCGTTTCTAAATCAAATCACTTGCTCACGTTCTCAACCTCTTTCATTCTTAATTCTAACCCTTAAAAACAAAAAAATGGAAAACACAATCTCAAACCGCGCAAACATGATTCGTTCAACTCAAACATGGTGCACTAACAACCCAACCCCAACTATGGGCATCCCCGCCTTTGCCCCCGTAAAAGGCAATGTAGATTCCAAATTAATCCTCATCGATGGTCTCACCGCCATTGCTGATGCTTCTACCTCAGGTGTTACCCTCGATACAATTCTGTTGCGCAACGTAATGACAACTTTTGCCCTTAAATGCGGTGATGCTGTCAGTGCCTATGCAGC
This sequence comes from Chitinophaga pinensis, assembly GCA_945861685.1. Taxonomy (GTDB): domain Bacteria; phylum Bacteroidota; class Bacteroidia; order SXHM01; family SXHM01; genus SXHM01. The sequence continues at coordinate 32,052 of CAMAVO010000014.1, forward strand.
TTCTGTTAATAATAACACGCTCAGAGCTAAAGTTACGTTCACCATTTCTCAAATGAACAGGTTTAAAAAAGAAGAAGTCGATGACATCTGCGAAACAATCCATTTCGAGGCAAATGCAAACATGATGGC
>CAMAVO010000015.1 GCA_945861685.1 Chitinophaga pinensis
TAAAAACCGTAAGCGCAAACGCCTTGTTATGCTTTTCGATAATGCCGAAAAAAACAGCAGCGAGGCATTGCTTGTATTCCGCAATGCCTCGCTGCCTGTTACTGAGTAATGTAAATTACTTCGCTTCTAAAAACGTCTGTAATAATCCGAAGTAGGCATCTTTATCTGTATTATAAGTATCAGCAGCGCCAACACCTTTAATCATTTTATACTGCGTGATGCTTTTCTGAAGTTTTGCTAATTCTTTCATATCGTCAGGAGTAATCACATCATCTTTTTCTCCTGAAATGAGAAGAATACCATAAAGGTGTGAACCTTTTTCAGTCAATGCGAAGAAAGGCTCCATGAAAAATTTGTTGTAACCGATAGGTACAATTAAATCTTCACTTCTTTTGGCTTTTACGGCAGCTTTATACGTTTATAGTTTCAAAAAAGGAGTATCAGCAATTACTTTACGAACATCCGTTCTGTTTGCAGCAGCAGCTAATAAAAGCGATGCGCCAATTCCTTTTCCGTAAAGATTGCTCGACATGCTGGCGTGATTTTTTTTCACGTGATCCATTACTGCTTTCACATCTTTTTCAAACTGCGGATAGCAAATCATTTTAGGATTGATTTTAAAATCATCGCTTTTGCCGTAACCACGGTAATCAAAAGCAAGAACGTGATAACCTAATGAAGTAAATTTGGTAATCAACTCAATATTATCAGCCATGTTTCCGTCACCGTCATCAGCAATAATAATGGCTTTTGCTCCTGATTTGTTTTGTGGTTTAAACCACCATGCATTCAGGCTTACACCATCTTCAGTGGTTATTTTCTTTTCTTCATACTCAATGCCATACTCATCAGGAGTAACGGAATATTCGCGCACCGGATTTAATGCAAAAGCAGAAACAGCAACAACAGAACAAAAAAGTGATACGATAATTTTCTTCATGGTTTTTATAAAAAGGTTTAACGTTTTTTGAGGGTAACAAAACTATACAAAGCAAAGGTTGAGTAATTGAAAACTTTTCAACAAAAAAGCCCCTCGCCTAAGGCGAGGGGCTTTTTGTTCCCCCTCCTTTTTTCAAGGAGGGGGTTAGGGGGTGGTGTTACTTCTTCACCATATCCAGTGACATGTTACGCACTTCAATCTCGTAACCCAATTTAGATAATCCGGGATAAATCAAATCTTTATCACCAACAATTACCATCACCATTTTATCTGCTGGCAATTTAGATTTTGCCAATGCATCAATTTCGGCTTTAGTCATGTTTGCAAGAATTTTGTTTTGCTCATCCACAAAATTTTTGTCAAGGCTGTAATCCAAAATCTGTTGCAGAAACTGAGCTTTATCTTGTGATGTTTCATACTTGCGTGCATCACTTTGACCGATTGAACTTTTGGTGAAAGCCAATTCCTGTTCTGTAATTCCGTTTGCAGCATAGTTGTTTATTTCTTTCATAAACTCAACTACAGAGCTGTCGGTAGTAGTTGCTTTTACTCCCGCAGCTGCTATAAATGCACCTGCAAACTTACTTCCCTGAAAACCGCTGCGTGCACCGTAAGTCCAACCTTTATCTTCACGAAGGTTAAGGTTGATACGGCTGTTGAAAGCTGCTCCTAACGGGAAATTCATAAGCTTTGATTTATAAAAATCACCTGTGGCATCAAAAGGCATTGCAATGTATCCGATACGGATTTCACTTTGCGGAGCCTGTGGTTTGTTTACCAATATGATTTTTGTTTTCTCAATTGCAGGTGTTGGTTTTTCTTCAGCAAACTGAACATCTTTTTTAGTCCATGATTTAAGGAAGCCTAATTTACCAAGCACTTCATCTTTATCTACATCACCTACTACTACCAGTTTAGAAATAGAAGGAGAGAATTTAGTTGCGTAATATGCTTTGACATCATCCAATGTAATTGAACCAACAGTTTCCAATGTACCTGCATTTGGTATGCTCATGATATGGCCTTTTCCGTAAACAGCTTCTTTGAAATTGTTGTCGGCAATAACAGTTGGTTGTGTTGCCTGGTTGGCAATACCTTCCATCTGTTGTTGTTTCAAACGGTTGAAGTCTTCCATTGAAAATTTAGGTTTCAATAGTTTTTCTTCCACCAGCTCCAGCGTTTTATCCAAATTCTTTTTCAGAGAAGAAACGCTTACTACAATCTCTTCATTACCTGCATAAATATCAATGTTGCTTCCCAACACTTCTAATTTATTGGCAATTTCTTCACCTGTGAAATTCTCAGTTGATTCACCGAGCAGGTCAGCAGTAAGATTTGCAATACCTGATTTTGCAGCATCTTCAAAACGGTGTCCTGCACGGATTGAAATACGCAAGGCTACCGTTGGTACTTCATCATTCTTTGCACCGATAGCAGCTAATCCGTTATCAAAATTTTCGGTCCAATAATCAGGAACTTTAATAGTAGGATTTGGTCCTGCTGCAGGTTGTTTGCTGCGATCGAATCCATCAGGGTCTTTTGCTTTGTTGTAAACCAAACCTTTGTATTGTTCGTCATTAGGAACAAAAGTGGAGTCAACAAATTTTGGTGTGTAGTTGTCTGCCTTTGCAGCAAGTGTTGGCTGACCTTTAGGATAAACACTAAGGATAACTGCTTTCTGACCTTTAATATAAGTATTGAAAACACGTTTTACATCTTCTTTGGTAACATCAGCATAACGCTTCAATTCAGCTTGTATATAGTTAGGGTTTCCTGTGAAGGTTTGGTAGCTTGCCAAAAGACTTGCTTTTCCGTCAACGCTTGCCAACTGCTGTATCAGCTGATTTTCAATCATTGCTTTGGTGCGGTTCAAATCATCGTCATTAATTTCGCGTGTTTCAAATTCATCAATTGATTTACGGATAACAGCTTCCATTTCAGCCAATGTTTTTCCGGGAAAAGGAAGAACAGTTAATTGAAACTCTCCTGCAAGTTCCATGCAAGGGTGAGCAACGTTAGCTTGTACAGCTAATTGTGGTTTTTCAAAGTTCTCGTAAAAGATTGAGTTTTTTCCTCCGCCCATAATGTCGGCAAGAATATCCAAAGGAGCTTCGTCAGGGTTACGGTTGCCAACTGTTGGATAAGCAAACTGAATCAATGGGAAACGGATATTATCTTCGTAAGAAATATAACGGTCTTCGGGAAGGGTGATTTTTTCAATCTGCATTGGTTTTACTTCCGGTCCCGCAGGAATTGGTCCGTAATATTTTTCAACCAATTCAACTACTTGTTTAGGGTCAACATCACCGGCAACAGTTAAGGTAGCATTGTTTGGTCCGTACCAACGCAGGAAAAAGTGTTTCAAATCATCAACATTAGCTCTGTCCAATTCAGCTAAGTAACCGATAACAGGCCATGAATAAGGATGTCCCTGGGGATACATTGCCTGAGCAACTTTTTCACCAATCAAACCATAAGGACGGTTATCATAACTCTGTCCACGTTCGTTTTTAACAGTTGCGCGTTGGTTTTCAAATTTCTTCTGAGTAACAGCATCTAACAGAAAGCCCATACGGTCAGCTTCTAACCACAAAGCCGTTTCTAATTGATTAGAAGGCAATGTTTCAAAATAGTTAGTGCGGTCGCTGTTGGTAGTTCCGTTCAGTTCACCACCTGCTTCAGACACAACTTTAAAGTGTTGTTCATCTGCAACGTGATCAGAACCCTGAAACATCATGTGCTCAAAAAAGTGAGCAAAACCTGAACGTCCTAATTCTTCGCGTGATGAACCTACGTGATAGGTAACATCTACGTGTACAATAGGGTCGCTGTGATCTTCGTGAACCAACAGTGTTAAGCCATTAGGCAACACATATTTCTGATAAGGAATAACGATATCATCGCCTTTCTTTTTTACTTCTTCTACCAGCTTGGTTCCGAACTTGGTAGTAGTGTTATTGTTGCACGAAACCAGAAAGGTAACGGCTGCAACAAATGCTAAAATTCTTTTCATTTTGTTTTTGGGTTTTTTAATTTGCGGGGCAAAGGTAGAAAAAGGGCATAACGTTCAACATCTTATGAAAATTGAAGATGTTAAGAAGTGTTAAATGAGAAGTAAATCTTCAAGGTTTAGAATAAAGGTTTAAAAAACTAAGAAACAAAATACATCTTCACCTTCTCCTTTCCCTTTGCTTCAATCTCACCGCGGTAAACACAGGTGAATTTATCTTTTACCAGTTGGTAAGTTGTTTCGCTGATATTTACTTTACCTGCTTCACCGCTGCTTTCCATGCGCGAAGCGGTGTTTACGGTATCGCCCCAAATATCATACTGGAACTTTTTAATTCCCACAATACCGGCAACAACAGGTCCGGTGTGTACGCCAATACGTATTTCAAAAAAAGGCAGGCCATTTGCAATTTTTCGTGCTTTACCCTCTTCAACAAAGTCGCGCATTTCAAGGGCTGCTTTCACAGCATCGTTTGCGTGTGTTTTATTTTCGCTGGGTAATCCACCTGCTGCCATGTAGGCATCGCCAATGGTTTTTATTTTTTCCATTCCATACTTTTCCATAATCAGGTCAAAAGCAGAAAAGTATTCGTGCAAATCTTTTACTAGTTCTTTAGGACTTAGCTTTTCGCTCATTGCAGTAAAACCTTTGAAATCGGTAAACAGAACCGTTACCTCATCAATAAGCCGGGCATCGGCATAACCTTTGTCTTTCAGTTCTTCGGCAACTTCTGCGGGAAGAATATTCAGCAATAATTCGTCTGAACGTTTCTTGCCTTTGAAGATAGAGAATGCCAGTGCAAACACCAATATTAAACCAACAACAGTTGAAAAAATAACAATGCGCTGACGATTGATATTAGCCTGCTGCAATTCTTTTTCTTTGTTCAGCAGCAGAATTTCTTTATCCTTTTTTTTAGTTTCGTACAAGGTTTGCAGCTCCGAAATTTTATCGGTGTTTTCGCCATTCACCAGCGAATCTTTTATTGCTACATAGTGTTTAAAAGCAGCATACCCTTCTTTTGGATTATTCATTCCGTCATAAACAATCGATAAGCCCAGGTAGGCTTGTTTAATATAATCTATACTCTCAATTTCATTAGCCACAGCAAGACTTTGCTTCATATAATCCAATGCCTTGTTATACTCATGCTGCTTCTCATAAATGTATCCGATGTTGAGCAGAATACTGGGAATATCCTGGTCGTCCTTGATTTCTTTTTTTCCATCAAGAGCCATGTTCAGGTATTCAAGCGCTTCCTTATAATTGTTCAGTTCCATATAGGCGCTGCCTATATTATTATAGCAGATGTAAATGCCTTTCTGATTTTTCAATTCTTTCTTTAGTTCCAATGATTGAAAAAAATAATTCAGCGCTTCCTGATGCTGTTCTTTTTTCATGTAAATATTTCCGATGTTGATAAGGTTATCAGCTATCACCGGCTTGTTATCTAATTCAAGACTTATCTTTAATGAGCGCTTGTAATACTCCAGTGCTTTATCAACATTGCCCTGCTTCAATAAAATAATACCGATGTTGTTCAGGCTTGCCGAAATGCCTTGTTTGTTTCCAACCTCTTCTGAGTTTTTTAATGATTTAAGATGGTATTCCAATGCCAAAGGGTAGTTTCCTTTTTTAGCATATGCCAAACCCAAATTGCCACAAATTTTTCCGGCATTTTTTTTATCGCCTAACTCTTCAATAATTAAAAGAGCGGCATTGAAAGCGGGAATAGCTTTATCGTAATTGCCTTGTAAATACTCAATAACACCTGAATTTTTAAGTGCTTCACTTTCTCCTTCTCTGTATCCTATCCGTATAGAAATGGCAAGAGCCGAATCTGCAAAACGTTGGGCTTCCTGAGGGTCAGAAGATTTAAACTCCCATGCTACGGAGTTTAATAAATGAATGCGTGCTGTATCGGTTTTCGCAATTTTGGCAAGATTTATGAGCGAATCGGTTTTAGATGCAAAAGCAGGAGTGATACAAATAAGTGAACAAAACCAGAAAACGAAAAATAAATTCTTTCGTTGTTCAATCATTTTTTTGCACATCAGATTTTAGTGCTTTACCAGTTTCAAACTTATAAATTCATTCTGCTGTTCAATAGCGATAAAATAAATTCCGCTGGCAGTGTGTTCTAATGAAATCGTGTGTAACACTGTTCCTGATTTAATGGCAGCAATGCTTTGTTGCGCAACAATTTTTCCGTAAACATCAATCATTGTAAGGTTAACGGGTGAAGAAAAAGCGGTTTGAATTTTTAATGTTACTTCATTACCGGCAGGATTAGGAAAACAACTTGCACTGATTTTAGTTGACAAGTCAGAACCGGTTTCAATACCGGTTGTGGAGGTATCAACCTGCATCATATACAAGCCGCTGTATTGCGATGCTGCCCAAATAATGCTGCCCGAAGAGTCCTGTGCAAGTCCATTAATATTATTATCAAAAAAATGGTTGCTGGTATTTCCAACCAGCTGCAATACTTCACCGTCTATTGTAGATCCGTTTCTTTTGCTGCCTCCAACATAATGGTTTTGGTTGCGCGTAATTAACAGTTCATTGAAAGCTGCATCAGAATCAATACCGGTATTAAAAAGATTCCATTGTGTTCCGTCAAAATAAGAGATGCCTGCATCGGTGGCAACCCAAACTTTTCCTGAATCATTATCATAATATGCACCGTTAATATGATTGTCGGGAATTGCAGAATTGGAAGAATTGAACAGTGTAAATGTTCCTGCAAAAAACTTTGCCAGTCCGTTTTCTTTTGTTCCTATCCAGTAATGTCTGGTGCTGTCGCAATTCATAGTAGAGATAGAATTAGAGGGTATTGCTGAATTGCCGGTTGTGAAGGGAGTAAAGTTACTTCCGATTAATCGCAGGCAACCATTGTTAGCTGTTCCTACCCACAAAGGACCGCCACCAAAAGAAGTTACTGCTGTAATGTTATTGGTTGTTATATTAGAATTGGAAGTGTTGAAATGAGTCCAGTTTGTTCCGTCAAATTTGTAAAGACCACTGTCAGTAGTGCTTACCCATATATTAGAAATTGAATCTTCAAATAAACTGTTTACGTTGTTAGAGAGTGGTGAATTGGAAGCATTATAACTTGTCCAGGTGTTTCCGTCAAAACGTGCAATACCGCTTTCGGCTGTTGCAACCCAGAGACGGTTATTTCTGTCGGTTAAAATTTTTACAATGTTATTACTTGGCAATCCTGAATTTGCTGCGTGGTAATGCGTAACTAATAACCCTCCGTTATCTTCAATCGAATCTGAAAAAGTAGCAAGAAAAGCATCAGAACCCTGCGTTGCTGAAAGACTTGTGTTTTCAAATGAAGCATTGCTGCTGAAATAGCCGGTGCTTACACAGTTTCCGCTATTGTCAACTGAAATACCTAGACCTGCATCATCACCTTCTGAATAATAATGTTTGACGCGCACAGGCTCATTGCCGGAGTTGTATTTTATTACAAAAGCATCTTGCAAACCTCCTGAAGTCAATTGATTTCCGCCAAGAGTAGTTGCATTTATAAACGACCCACTGATATATGTATTGTTTAAATTATCAATGGCTATACCAAAACCTGTTTCATCATTACCACCGCCATCACGTATTAAATCAACAACAGTTCCTGAAGCACTGTAGGTAACAATAAATACATCCTTGCCTCCGTTTCCGTTAACGCTGTGTGTGCCGAAAACAGCGTTGCCTGATGAGATATAACCTGTAACAGAGATGTTGAATGAATTATTAAGCGCCAATGCAAAGGCTTCATCATCCTCTATACTTCCTCCTGTTTCTACCCATTGAACAGATCCGCTAGGAGTATATTTTGCAAGAAATACATTCTTGCTGTAATTAGTGCTCACCTGAAAATTAGAAAAATGAGCTGTTCCTTTAATTGAACCGGTTACAAAAAGACTTCCTCCGTTATCAAGTACAAGTGCATTCGCACGGTCGGCAGAAAATCCTCCGGCTTTTTTTGCCCATAGATTATTCCCATTATTATCGTAGCGTGCAATAAAAATGTCTTCATTCCCCGAACTTGAAACAGTAGTTCCGTCAAAATCTCCATCGTTACTAAAATAGCCTGCAATAAATGCCGCACCGTAAGAATTAACTGCAACTGCATTTGCTTCATCATCTTCAATTCCGCCTGCACGTTTCGCCCAAGCAAACTGACCTGAAGCATTTAATTTTGCAATAAAAATATCGCGCATTCCCGCACTTACCAAAAGTGTATTTCCGAAAAGTACGCTATCGGTAAACGATCCGGCAATCCATACTTCGCCCGCTGAATTTGCTGCAACAGTATGACTTTCGGTTATGCCTGTTCCGCCTGCATGCTGACCCCACTCGGCAGCACCATCAGCAGTATATTTTACAACATAAGCATCAGTTCCTCCCGCATTCTGCGATACTAAGTTTACAATGCCAAAAGTTCCGTTGCCGGAAAACGAACCAGTGTAATAGCTGTTTCCCGAATCATCATGAACTACGGAAAATCCTTTGTCTGCTCCGTTTCCGCCACCTTTAACCGCAAAATGATATTGCGCATGAGAAAATGCAGTTGAGAAAATAAATGCAGAAATAAGAAGGAAGATTTTTTTCATGTCATTAGTATTTTCAACAATACTAATAATTTTTTTGGTATTCTGCTTAATTTATATTGCAAAATACATCTTCACCTTTCCTTTTCCTTTGGCTTCAATTTCACCCCTTACAATCACAGCACATCAGAAAATCAAAATAGCCTTTGCAGCCTATTCCTTTTGCATAAAAGGTAAGATAAAACACTATAAGCACACCAAGCATTCCTATTCCAATGAAAGACAACTTCTGAGGCTCATCTTTATGCAATAAAACCTTAATAGTGCGGCTTGAAAACATCAATGATGAGACAATAATAAGTAGCCCGACAAAGAAGTAAATTATCAATGTTTTAATATTATTTGGAAAATTTGTAGCTGCAACCAAAACCATTCCTAACAGGTATGGAATAAGTATAACTTTTAAAATAAAGTTTCTTCGGAACTCACCTTTCTTCAGTTGATCTTTTGACTCAGCATTCCGCAAAAACTGATAGGTAAAAAATAAGCCACCGGCAATCATCAGTAGTATTGAAAACCCAGCTATCATCCATTTTACGGAAAGCCCCAGATATTTGTAAGCTGCCACAACACCAAAAGCTATATGCCCCGGAGGATCGGGCTTAAATTCATAAAAAGGTATTGCAAGCAATTTGCCCAAAAACATAATTAAACCCACAACACTGCACCACAAAAAGAAAACGCGGTACCATTTATTTTTTTCTTTTACCCTTAAAAACAATCTGAAAAAAATAATGCCCAGCACTAAATTGATAATACCACTTATTAGAAATACTCGCTTTACGTTGTAAGGAGTCCACATATCATAAGCGCTGTATTTTATGGAGTGGACATACATTACCGGTTTCAATCCAAAATAACTTGCAGCAAAGGCGGTACTGTATTCATTAATAAAATGCAGCAGCAGAAATGCAACTGCAAATGACACAATTGAGTTTATGGTAAGTGATGAGTTCATAAACTCAGTTTTTCTTAATTATTAAGGTATCAGGCATCAAGAATAGTTGAGGAAAGTTCGCTGTCGATAGCGCTTACAGAGGTTCCTGCTATATCTTCATAGGCGGCATAAATGGCACAGATAGTTGCCGGAACCGTAACCAGTAATCCGAAGAAAAGACAAAGCATTCCAAGGATGTTTATTAATCCAATCACTATAAGAAATACGAAAAATGAAAACCATTTTTTGCTTACCAGTTTCATACTTGTTTTAATGGAACTCCAGAAATCAAGTCCGTTAAAAACAATCAGTTGCTGCGAAAGTATAAATGAAACTCCAAAATAAAGCCATACCAGCAGCGAAACAAAAAATAATATAATAATAACAGGTAAGGTAATAAGCAGGCCCATTAGTTTAGTCATTATTTCAATTTGATTGCCCCCGCTTGTTATTTCAGAAAAGAAATCGACACTGATAAAGAAGTAAATAATACCCGGAGAAAAAACGAGTAAAGCCAATAATACGATAACCAGATAGTTTAGCATTAGCGGAATAAATGATTTGAAGCCGCCAAAAAAGTCGGCAAATTGCGCGTTTCTTCCGGCACTAACTTTATTTGCGAAAATAAAAAATCCAACGCTTAGCGGAACCGATACAACAGCTGAAAGTACGCTTGTAATGCTGGAGGCAACCATTGAAATAACAATATTAACAACTAAAAAACCCATCAGCAGCCAGGGTTCTTTTTTGAAAATATCAAAGCCTGCGCTAATGTATTTGCCCATTTTAAATTCATAGCCTTCGCTTAAAGATTTATCAAGTCGCGACTCATTGTTTGCTGTTGTTTCCATAAATAATGTGGTTTTGGTTAATAATTATTGTTTGCGGGGTAAATATAATATAGTTTCTTTTTATGAAATATTTTTGCGCAAAACGTGTGGATTTCTAAATTTGTTTATTATTGCATTCAACAAACAACATAATTAACGCATAACGTTTAACGAAAAACACAAAGAAATCATGGCAAAACCAAAACTAAGCTTTTACGATGTTAAAAGCAAAAGCAAATTTGAAACAGAGAACTACGAAGTACGCGAGAAAAGCGGAAAATCATTTGCAGTTTGCAAATCACCTTCAGGAACTTATGAGTGCTGGCGCGTGCTTTCAAAAGATCAGGCTGCAAAACTGAAATAATTTTGCACAACAAGCGTTCCGCAATTCTGCGGGACGCTTGTTGTTTTATGGCTTTGCTAAATTGCTATTTTCGCGCCTTGGTATCAATGGCGCAGTTTAATTTATTAGTTCCTTTTTCTTTCTCCGCTTCCGGTAATATAAAAAAACGCTTCCTGTTTTTTTTACCGGTTATCAGCATTCTGTTTCTTTATTCATGCAAAACAGTTCAGCCTGTTGTTCAACATAAAGCACTTGAAGAAATATCCAAAGACGAACTTTTCGGACAATTAGAAAAAAATCAGTTTCAATATAAATGGTTTTCTGCAAAAATAAGCACCACCATTAAAACACCAAAAGGTGCCAATACTGTTGCTATCCGCATTCGTATGCAGAAAGACAGTGTTATCTGGATTTCACTTTCGCTCGCTCTGGGTATTGAAGTAGTAAGGGCCTACATCACCCGCGACTCACTTATTTTCCTTGACCGCATTAATGAAAAATATTTCAAAGGCGATTTCAACTATGTAAACCAACTGATTAATTCTAATCTGGACTTTGAAATGTTGCAAGCCATGCTTACCGGCAATAATTTTACCTTTTACGAGATTGATAAATTTGAAACAGCAAATGACAGAGACCGCTATGTATTAAGCACCATCGGCAGACGTAAATTGAAAAAAGAATTAAAGGGGCAAGACAGCCTGAACATTATTCTGCAGGATATTTTTCTGAGTAGTCAAAACTGGAAAATAGAAGAAATGAAATTGAAAGACCTTAACTCAAACCGAAAATTAGATGCTGTTTACAGCAATTTTATTCCGGTTGGCGAGCAGTCTTTTCCTTCCGATGTTCTATTCAACTTCAGGGCAAAAGACAATATTGAAGCAAAACTCACGTATTCTAAAATAGAGATAGGCCAGCAGCAGACTTTTCCTGCTAATATCCCTTCAAAGTATACCGAAATGAAGTTGAGTGATTACAATCTGAAAACAGATGAGAAAAAGGAGTAAATACATTTTTTCCATGCTTTTATTTCTTGTTGCGCTTGCTTCATTCGGGCAAACAGCAAAAGAACTGGAGGAAAAGAAAAAGCGTTTGCAGGATGATATTAAATACACCAATAAACTGATTAGTGAAACGGAAAACAGCAAAAAAAAGTCACTGAATCAATTGCGCCTGCTCAACACAAAAATTGAGATGCGTCAGGAGTTAATATCAACAATTGTTAAAGAAGTAAAACTGATAGACAAGCAAATTAACCAAACCAATTCGGTAGTAGGTTCGCTTGAAAAGGATTTGAAAAAGCTGAAAGCAGAATATGCTCAGATGGTATATTTCGCCTGGAAAAATCAGAACTCATACAATAAGCTGATGTTTATTTTTTCATCAAAAGATTTTAATCAGGCTTACCTGAGGTTGAAATATATTCAACAATATGCCGACTATAGGAAAAAACAAGCAAAAATTATAAAAGACACACAACTTGCTTTGGTCGAAAAAATTGATGTGCTTAAAAAATCAAGATCCGAAAAAGCAGCCTTGCTTACTAATGAAGAACAGGAAAAACTCAAACTCACCACCGAGAAAAAAGAAAAAGATGAATTGCTTGATAATCTTAAGGACAGAGAGGCACAATTGAAAAAGGAGCTTAAGCAGAAACAAGCAGAAGCACAAAAATTGCAAAAAGAAATTGAACGCATTATTGCAGAAGAAATAAGAAAGCGCGAAGAAGAAGCGCGTAAAAAAGCAGCAGCAGATAAACTGGCAGGTAAAGAAGTTAAAGAAACACCCAAAGGCTTTTCAATGACTCCTGAAGAGGTTCTCATTTCAGACAATTTTGAACTGAACAGAGGGAAATTACCTTGGCCAAGCGAAAAAGGAATTATTACAGGGCATTTTGGCGAAAGTACACACCCCGATTTGCCAAACGTTAAAATCAACAACAATGGAATTGATATAGGAACCGACCGAGGCGCAAAAGCACGTGCAGTTTTTGACGGAACAGTTTCGGCAATAATATCTATACCGGGAGCCTATAAAGCAGTAATGGTAAGACATGGCGAATTCATAAGTGTATATGCCAATCTTGAAGAAGTTTATGTAAAAAAGGATGACAAAGTAAAAGTGAAACAGGAAATCGGGAAGGTACACACCGATGAATCAGAAGGCAAAACAGAACTGCACTTTGAGCTTTGGAAAGGAAATGCAAAGACAAATCCCGAAGAGTGGATATTGCTTAAAAAGTAATACATTTGCTCTCTAATTAAATCTTAAAATCATGGCTGGTAAATTCGGAACCTGGGAAATCATTTTCATTCTTGCTATAGTAATCTTGCTTTTTGGAGCTAAAAAAATTCCGGGATTAATGAAAGGAATAGGCGAAGGAATCAACGAATTCAAAAAAGCTTCGAAAGGTGAAGCCAAAGAATCTACTCCTGAAAAAAAGGATTGATTTTTTGTCGGCAAAATTTATTCTTCTCTTAACAAGTACTTTATTCTTTACGTTACTTTTGCGGCTTAATTTTTAAGCATGATAACTGTAAACGGAAGAAGCTACAAATTTCAATCTGTGCCTGTAGTGGCCATTTGCATGGATGGAACCTCCATGAACTATTATGAAGCAGCAGCTTCGGTAATGCCTAATCTCCAAAGGTTTATTAAAACAGGAAGCATGGGGTTGGTTCATTCTGTGATACCGGCTTTCACTAATCCTAACAACATGGCTATTGTTACCGGAACAACTCCCGACAAAAACGGGATTTGCGGTAACTATTGGTATGACCGCAAAGCGGATAAAGAAGTGATGATGAACGAACCATCTGATTTATTGGTTCCCACCATTCTCTCATCGTTCAGCCAGCAGAATAAAAAAGTGGCGGTGGTAACTGCAAAAGACAAATTGCGCAAAATGCTGAGCAAAGATTTGAACGGCATTTGTTTCTCAGCGGAGTATGCTGATAAAGCAAATCTTGCTGAAAATGGTATTGAAAATGTTACCACATCGCTCATGGAAAAAGAGCAACCCGGAATTTACGACCCCGATATTTCTGTCTATGTGATTGAAGCAGGTGTGCGTTTGCTAAAAAAAGATAAGTATGATTTGCTTTATCTAACCACCACAGATTATGTGCAACATAAATACCCTCCGGGCGCTGAAGAAGCAAATAACTTTCTTTCAAAAATTGATTACTGGTTGGGCGAATTGGATAAACTGGGAGCAATTATTGGCGTTACTGCCGACCATGGAATGCAGGGAAAAACCAATCCTGATGGAACACCGAAAGTACTTTTTATAGAAACCATTTTAAAAGAAGTGGGGGATATTTCCTCACGTGTTATTTTGCCGATTACTGATCCATATGTGGTGCATCACGGAGCATTGGGTGGTTACGGAACGGTTTATCTTGAACAGAAAGACATCAAAAAAGCAAAAGAAATTATTGCTTCATTAGAAGGTGTTGAACTGGTATTGACTAATGCAGAAGCTGCTTCCCGTTTCAATCTTCCTCCCGATAAAATTGGCGAGTTAGTATTGCTTTCCGATGCCCGAACTACAATTGGCCGTGCCCGTGAGTGGCATGATATGGATAAAATAAAAGAAGGCTTGCGTTCACACGGAAGTTTGCATACATCTATCGTTCCCATGATTTTTAACAGGAAACTGAATAGTGAATATCAACAAAAATTAGACAGCGGAAATTCCAGAAACTTTGATTTGTTTGATTTTTTAAGTAACGGAATCAGTTAATGTCACACTGAGCTTGTCGAAGTGTCTTTGAAAAAAAGTCTTCGACAAGCTCAGACTGACACTGCAAACAATAAATGAGTCAATCTGCTGAACAAATAATTGAAGAAGTTTTCAAACTCTATGAGTTGCATGGCAGCGATGATTATATCGGTGAGTCTATCTCTCAGATAGAACATGCCTCGCAAGGAGCACAATTAGCTGAAAAAGAAGGCTATGATGATGAGGTAATCCTTGCTGCTTTCTTTCACGACATCGGACATATCTGTGCAAAAAAAGATCCTAAAAACGACATGGGCGGTTACGGAATGCTGCGCCACGAAAAAGTAGGAGCAAACTACCTGCGAAGAAGAGGTTTCTCAGAAAAAATTGCGAAACTGATTGAAAATCATGTGGAAGCAAAGCGATATTTATGCTTCAAAGATCCTGATTATTACGAAAAATTGTCTGTTGCAAGCATAGCTACCCTTGAATTTCAGGGTGGAAAAATGACTGCAGAGGAAGCGTTGGCATTTGAAAACGACCCTCTGTTTGCACTAAGCATTAAAATGCGGGAATGGGACGAAACGGCAAAGGAAGAGCACGTACCGCTTATTGATTTGGAGAAATTGAAAGGTATTTGCAGGCAAATTCTTGAATGAATTAAGCCACATCCCAAGGCAGTGAATAAGTCTTCACATGCGTAAAGGCTTTCATGGTTTCAATCACGCCTTCCTTGTAGCCTAAGCCTGAATCCTTCACTCCGCCAAAAGGTGTCCATTCTAAACGATAGCTGGGTGCTTCGTTTACATTTACTGTTCCTGTTTCTAATTCTGTAATTACTCGTTGAATGGATGGCCAGTGATTACTCATTACTCCACCAGAAAGTCCATAAGGTGTGTCGTTGGCAATTTGTATGGCTTCGGTCAATGTTTTAAAACGGATGATGGGAACAACCGGACCAAACGTTTCTTTGGCACAAACAGGAAAATCGTTTTTTGTAAAATCCAGAACCGTTGGAGCTAACAATGCACCTTCTCTTTTATTTCCGCAAAGAAGTTTTGCGCCTGCTGCAATGGTTTCGTTAATGCGTTTTTCAATTTCAATTGCTGATGCTTCGGTGATTACGGTTCCCATGTCAGTGCTTTCGTCATAAGGATTTCCGTATTTTATTTTGCTCACTTTTGCGGCAAGTTTTTCTGCGTATTCATCTGCAATTTCTTCATCCACTAAAATGCGTCTTATTGCAGTGCATCGCTGTGCCGAGTTTTTAAAAGTTCCGGCAATTGTTACATCTACTGCCTCATCAATATCGGCATCACGCAAAACAAGAAAAGCTGAACTTCCACCTAATTCCAACACTAATTTTTTGTAGCCTGCAGTTTGTGCAATGTATTTACCGATACTGCTACTTCCTGTAAACGAAACCATACTTACTAAAGGATGGGTAACCAGCATATCGCAGGTTTCTTGGATTGGACCATTTACCACATTGAGCATATTTGGCGGCAAACCGCAATCCAACGCCAGTTGCGCAAAATAATAAGCACAAAGCGGAGCTTTTTCGGAAGGCTTTAAAATCACGGTGTTATTGGTAGCAATGGCAGGGGCAATTTTATGCGCCACCTGATTCATAGGGTGGTTAAAAGGTGTAATAGCTGAAATCAGATTCAAAGGATAACGCATGGTGTAAATTCTGCGCGGACGGCCATTTTTAGTAATGTCGCAAGGAAAAACTTCCGAGTCATCATCCAATGCTTTCGCTGCTGAAAAACGCAGCACATCGCTTACACGTGAAGCCTCGTATTTTGTGTCTTTCAGGCAAAGCCCTGTTTCATCGGTAATTATTTTGGCTATTTCATTGGTCTTTGTATCAATGACTGTCGCCATTTTATTAAGAATGTTGGAACGCTCATAGCGGGTAAGATTAATTTTGGTGGTATGCGTTTGCTGAATTACCTTTTCTAATTCTTTGGGCGAAATCAAGGACACACGACCAACCACTTTTCCGGAGTAGGGGCTGTGAATAGACAACCACTCTCCCGAAAATTCCTGTTTACCATTGATAATACTTCCGAATTCCAGCATATTTTTTCTTTTTGATGAACGACAAAAATAGATGTATTTGTCTTGAAAATATTGCTGTTCTAAAAACTTCAACAAAACTTAACAAACCTTATATTGAATTCTTCGTATGCGTTTTATTTATTAAGGAATATAGTCTTTCATGACTTTGTGTAACAGGATTTCAGTGAAAATAAAACGTTCAGGTCGCTTTATCGGGTGTATATTTTTTGCACTTGCACTTTTAGGTTCTTCGTCAGAAACCAAAGCGCAGCTTACCGTTCAGGAGGCAGCCAACCAAACCGATGTTGATAATTTAGTAAACAATGTGCTGCTGAATTCATGCATTAACATTTCAAATATTCAATACACAGGCGCTTTCAGAGCAATAGGTTCATTTAACGGAACGGCTTCAAATATTGGTATGAATACCGGAATAATTATGACAAACGGGCGTGCTAACAATGCTCCGGGCCCCAATAATATTGCTAACCGCTCAACTAACAACGCTCTGGGTGGTGATGCTCAACTAACTGCTATTGCCGGAACTAATACGTTTGATGCAAGCATTCTGGAGTTCGATTTTATTCCTTATTCGGACACTATTCGCTTTGAATACGTTTATGCTTCAGAAGAATACAACGAATATGTTGGACTATTCAATGACCCTGTTGCCTTTTTCATTAGCGGTCCGGGTTACGGGACGCCTTATAACATTGCAAGAGTTCCGGGAACGACTACTCCTGTTTCCATCAATACAATTAACAATGGCTATTCTGCAGTTTGCCCTGCTACCGGTCCTTGCGTAAATTGTGCTTATTATTTTGATAATTGTGGTGGAGCTACTGTTCAATACGATGGTTTTACAACACCTATGACTGCTTTTGCTGTTGTTCAACCTTGTCAGCAATACCATATAAAAATTGCTATTGCAGATGCTTTAGACAGAATTTACGACTCGGCTGTTTTGCTGAAAGCCGGAAGTTTTTCTGCCGGTACTGTTGCAAGCGTTGCGCTCGGAACAATCGGAAATATTACCAGCATTTCTGAAGGTTGCCCCGGCTCAGGATTTACATTTACAAGACTTGACAGCAGTGATAACAGTCAACCGGTTGTAGTAAATTATACACTTTCGGGAACAGCAACAAACGGAACAGATTACACTACTATAACTACTACCATCACCATTCCTGCAGGGCAAAATTCAACAACACTAAATATAAATGCATTAGCTGACGGCACAGCCGAAGGAAGTGAAACAGTTACTGTAAACCTGAGCAGTTCGGGATGTAACTGTCTGGCGCCTCCAACGGCTACAATTAATATCCTTAATAACACTGTGCTTACAGCAAGTTCGGCCGGAGGTGATACCATTTGTCTAGGCGATGCAATAACACTTACAGCTATTGCTGCAGGCAGTCAGGGGCCATATACATACAGCTGGAGCAATGGAGCGGGGTCTGGAAATTCAGTTAATGTTTCGCCAACTACTACAACAACTTACACTGTAACTATTACCGATGCCTGCAACGGACAAACTGCAACAAGTCAACAAACAATTACTGTTATTCAACCGGGATTTACTGTTTCGGGAGGTTCTCCACAATGTCTGACGGGAAACACATTTACCTTTACCAACACCGGATCAAGCGGTCCCGGAATTAATCACATCTGGAACTTTGGTGATGGAAGTGGAACTGTTAGCACAACCAATACAACACATACGTATTCAACAACAGGAACATTTACCGTAACGCACACTATTAACAGTGGAAGTTGTTCATCAACCACAACAGCAACAGTTGATGTTGTTGGGTCGCCAACTGCAATTATAACAGGAAGTAATAGCTTTTGCGGAGGAACAAGCACTGTCCTTTCTGCGGTAACTTCTACACCGGGTTCAGGAAGCATTACTTCTTATCAATGGCAATTGAACGGAGTAAATATTGGTGGTGCAACCGCATCAACCTATACAGCAACAAGTGCGGGGAATTATACCGTAATAATTACTAACAGCAACGGGTGTAGCACTACATCAGTTGTATTCACAATAACTTCATCCAACATTCCAACAGCAACAATAACAGGAGCCAATAGTTTTTGTGTCGGAAGTAACAGTGTGTTATCAGCTGCATCATCAACACCGGGTTCAGGAACAATAGCTTCGTATCAATGGCAACTGAACGGCACTAATATCGGAGGGGCAAACGCTGTAACTTATACTGCATCTGCGGGAGGAAACTACACTGTTATTGTTACAAACAGTTTGGGTTGTTCAGCAACATCAGCAGTTTTTAGTGTAACAGCTTTTGCAAATCCTTTGGCAACTATAACAGGGAATAATTCATTCTGTACAGGCGGAAATGCAGTGCTTTCAGCAGCAAGTTCAAGTGCAGGTTCAGGAACAATTTCTTCTTATCAATGGCAATTAAACGGAAGTAATATTGGAGGAGCAACTACGGCAACCTATACTGCAACGGCAGGAGGAAATTATATTGTTAACATTACAAATTCAAACGGGTGTTCCACAACTTCTGCCGTTTGGAATGTGAATGAATTTTCAAACCCAAGTGTCAGCATTTCATCTTTCACCAATGTTGCCTGCTCGGGAAATAATGATGGTAGTGCATCGGCTGTGGCTTCAGGTGGTTCAGGAATTTACACGTATTTATGGCAACCTGACGGACAAACAACTGCAGTAGTAAATAATCTTTCGCCCGGAGTAAATACGCTGACTGTAACTGACGGAAACGGATGTACTGACACAACTTCTGTTACTATTCTGGTAGTTGACAATACACCTCCGGTTGCTGTTTGTCAAAACATAACTGTTGCTTTAGATGCATTTGGAATAGCAACTGTAACAGGGGCAAACATTGATAATGGTTCGAGTGATAATTGCGGAATTAGTTCAATGACAGTAAGCCCGAATTCATTTGATTGTAATAATCTTGGTGATAATAATGTTGTGCTTACAATAACAGATGCAAGCGGAAACTCTTCCACTTGTGCGGCTGTTGTAACGGTTGAATACAGCAGTCCTCCTGCTCCCAACTGTGGAAATTTAACAACGTATGTTTCAGCATCAGGAACAGTTTCTATAAACGAAAATGATGTTGTTACAAACCTGAATTCTTTGTGTGGACTTTCAACGGTTCAATTATCGCAAACGGATTTTGATTGTTCCAATCTGGGTGCAAATACTGTTGATGTAACTGTGTTTTATTCTGTCATTGATTCAGCTTCATGTACTTCAACTGTTAGTGTTCTGGATAGCATTAGCCCTGTTATTCAAAGTTGTCCTGCTGATATACAGGTAACCCCAAACCTTGCTGGTTGCGTGGCTTCTGTTACATGGACTGCTCCACAGATTTCGGACAATTGCAGTTATGTGGTTACAAGTTCACATTCATCCGGTGATGTATTTCCCGTTGGGATAACAACGGTTAGTTATGATGTAACAGATCCATCGGGAAACACTGCGCAATGTCAGTTTGATATTGAAGTATTATCTATTCCTGTTGCGTTGAATTTACAGCCAACAGTTTATCAATGCGGTTATAACATTTCGTGTGATGGTTCGGGTGATGGAAGTATTGCAGCTGATGTAATTGGTGGTTGTCCGCCTTACCAGTATTTATGGGATAATGGTGAAACTACTGCAAGCATCAATAATCTGAATGCAGGAACATATCAGCTTACTGTTACTGATGCAAACGGAGGTACATCCTCAGCAACAATTACGCTTACAGAACCAAATCCTATTTCAACAACATCTGTTCAACTTTCGATTTACGCAGGGGGTAATAATATTAGTTGTAACGGTGCTTTGGACGGAACTATTAATGCTGATTTTTCCGGTGGCGGTGATTGTGAAGCATACATTTATTCATGGACAGGGCCGAACGGATTTGTTTCTGCGGATGAAGATATTTCGGGACTTGAAGCAGGGATTTATTCTCTGACTTTGACTGATGCTAATAGTTGTATTCATACAGAAAATGTTGTGCTTACAGAACCTACAGCAATCTCAATAACTGCAACTTCCATTGTTGATGTTTCGTGTTTCGTGTTTAGTGATGGAGAAGCAACCGTAAGTGTTTCGGGAGGTGCAGCGCCTTATGGATATTTATGGAGTAACGGAGATACGGATGGTCAGGTAACAAACCTTTCTGCAGGAAATAATGTTGTAGTTGTTAGCGATGCTAATGGTTGTTCGGACAGTCTGGAAATACAAATTCAACAACCTGTTGAAATAGATGCAAGCATTCAACTTGTTTCTGACTACAATGGATTTGCGGTAAGTTGTTATAATTCAACAGATGGTTCGGCAACTGCAATTGTTTCGGGAGGAAATTCCCCCTACTCATTGTTGTGGTCAACAAGCGAAACAACACAAACAATAAGCAATCTTGCTGCGGGAAATTATTCTGTGGATATTACGGATAACAGCGGATGTACTACTACCTCAGCTATTCAGCTTGTTGGTCCGGAAGCTATCAGCTCTGCTTTTCAAGTTCAGAATCCATTGTGTAACGGAACAGCAAATGGTTCGGCAGAAATAATTGTTTCGGGTGGAGTTGCAGCGTATTCTTATTTGTGGTCAACAAGTGAGACAACACAACAGATTATAAATCTTGCATCGGGAAATTATTCGGTTACGATTACGGATGCAAACGGATGTACTGCAACAGATGATACAACACTAACTGAACCGGGATTGCTTGATGCAAGTGTAGTTGTGATTAACGATGTTTCATGTTTTGGTTTAGCAGACGGATCTGTGGATGTAAGTGTAACAGGCGGAACTCCGCAAGATCTTTATACATGGTCGAACGGCAGCACTGAGCAGGATTTGCAAAACTTAGTTGCCGGAACGTATGAGCTTACTGTGAGAGATGCGAACGCCTGTTCGGACACACTGATTGTAAACGTTTATGAACCTGATGAGATAAGTATTACGGTTGCGAATCCAACAACGGTTTGCCCTGGGGCGGAAACAATTGCTATTGCAGTTGTAAGCGGTGGAAACGGAAGTTATAGTTATGATTGGTCGAACGGGGGAACCGATGCAAGTATTTCTGTTTTTCCTCAGCAGGCTGGGTCGTTAGATGTAACAGTTACAGATGGTGAGGGTTGTTCTGCTTCATTCACGAATATTTCTGTAACGGTTTATCCAACGCCTTCTGCTGCTTTTACATTAAGTGAAAATTCTTCGTGTAGTTTTCCGGTTCCGGTTTCTACTATTAATAGCAGCATTGGAGCAGCGCAGTATAGCTGGAATGACGGAAACGGGAATAACTATAACACTATTAATCCCGTGCTTACATTTAATAACACCGGAACTTTTACTGTTAGTTTGATTGCAACAAATTCTCTTGGGTGCAGTGATACCGCTACTCAAAATTTTACGGTTTATGAAAATCCTGTTGCTGCGTTTTCGCTTTCTTCATCGCAGGGTTGTCCTTCGCTTTCTATTGATTTTACTGATAATTCAAGCAGTGCTTTACAATATTTGTGGAGTTTTGGTGATAGCTTAACTTCTACATTAAGCAATCCTTCGCACACTTATTTTGAAACGGGTGGGTATGATGTTACGCTTGTAGTTACAGGTGCGGGCGGTTGTTCTGATACTGTTTCGGTAAGCAATGCAGTAACTGTATTTCCTGTTCCGGTTGCGGGTTTTATATGGGATTATGAAGATCCTTATGATCCGGATGGAAAAATTATTTTCACGAATACTTCATCAGGCGCAGAAAATTATGACTGGACTTTTGGTGATGGAAATACTTCTACGGAAACTAATCCGGTAAATAATTATCAGAATCCTGCCAACTATTTAGTAACGCTGATTGCAGAGAATGAATTTGGCTGCAGTGACACGGCTTCGGAATACATTGAACCGGAAATGGAAAACGGATTGTATGTTCCAAATGCCTTGATAAACGGGGAAGGTGGAGATGTTGGATTGTTTTTGCCGAAAGGAAGAGGGTTGGCTAATTATGAGTGTTCGGTCTATGATGCGTGGGGAAATTTATTGTGGCAAAGCAACAAATTAGAAGAAGGCCGCCCGGTTGAGGGCTGGGACGGAAGGTTTCAGGGACAGATAGTTCCGCAAGGGGCTTATGTGTGGTTTATTACAGCCACTTTTCTAGATGGCAAGATATGGCAGGGTTCTGCTATTGGTGATGCTGATAAAAGGAATATTGGGTCAGTTACGGTGTTGAGGTAGGGTCTTTATTAAGAGATGCTGAAACAAGTTCAGCATCTCTTAACAGTGGTCCTTCTTAGTTTGATTCAGTTTACCCTTAACTAAACGTATGATGACGACCTATACTTTCCATACTTTCTAAAGCAGTTATAGATTGTACCTACCCCACAAAATAATTTCCCCACCCCGTTAACCTATCAACCAATCAATTAAATTTGTAACAGCGCTACCTTCACCATTTCTCACAAACCTATGTCAAACAAAAAAATCTTCCGCCTGCTGGCTGCCGCAGCCGCATTGACTGTACTCATTGTTATAATTATAGGATACAATGCACGGACACGAGAGAATCAGCGCGTAAATCCTGAATTCGCACCCTATATCTCCGCCTTCACCTCGGGGCTTATCTCCTCCGAGTCCTCCATCATAGTCCGCCTCGCCAGCGACTACGAACAAGCCGGTGCCCCCGGTGATGAGGTAAGTGAAGACCTCTTCGATTTCTCGCCCGGCATCAGCGGCAAAACCTATTGGGACGATAAACGCACCCTCCGTTTCAAACCCGATGCCCCTTTGCCTTCCGGTGTTGATTTCACTGCCAGCTTTTACATTTCCAAACTGTTGGAGATGCCTCAGGGCCTGGAAACCTTTGAGTTTTACTTCACCGTTATCGAACAAAGTGCGGGCTACTACCGCGATGGCTTCAAGCCCCTGAATAATGCCGACCTCCGTTGGTATAAAGCCTATGGTTTTATGTCCACTTCCGATGTTAGCGACAACGAAAGTTTTGAAAAGATTTTGTCTGCGAAACAAAACGGAAAGAACCTTTCCATCAAATGGAATCACAATCCCGACCGCAAAAAGCACGACTTTGTTATAGACAGCATTGAGCGCACTGAAAACGAGCAAAAAATAATTGTTTCCTGGGATGGCGCTGCTATGAACATCAAAGGCAAGGGCAGCGATACCGTTACCATTCCCGGCCTGAAAGATTTCCGTTTTGTAGAACATTATATAGAACAGAATGGCGAACAATACCTGCGCCTCCTCTTTTCAGACCCGCTTTTATCAACCCAAAACTTAGATGGTCTTATCCGTTTTGGGGACGACAGTCCTCTGCGCTTTATTATTGAAGACAACGAAGTGCGTGTTTATCCTGCCTCGCGTTTGCGCGGTGCTAAAAACCTGATCATCGAGCCCGGAATTAAGAACAGTGCCGATTATAAAACATTAGTAAAAGACATTATTGAACTGCGTTTCGAAGAACTGAAACCCGCTGTGCGTCTGTTAGGGGAAGGTGTTATACTTCCCAATTCCAGCGGCCTGATTTTCCCGTTTGAAGCGGTGAACCTGAGTGCTGTGGATGTAAAAGTGATTCGCATCTACGAAAATAACATTGCACAATTTCTGCAGGTAAATGGCCTTGACGGTACCAATCAGTTGAAACGTGTTGGCCGCACAGTCTTCAAAAAGAAAGTGGATTTAAAAACACTGAACAAAACCGATTACGGAAAATGGAATGCCTTCTCCCTCGACCTTGCCGAGCTGATAGAAACCGAGCCGGGCGCTATCTATAAAATAGAACTGAGCTTCAAACAGGATTACTCGCTTTTCACCTGCGAAGGCGATGAGAAAAAGAATAAGGAGCTGCAACCCTTAGAAGAAGCGGAAAGCGAAGATGAAGACGATTATGCCGGTGAGTATTATTACGATGATTACTACTATAACGACTACTACGAAGACGAGTATTATTACGAAGATGATTATAGTGGCGACTATGCCTACAATCAGCGCGACAACCCTTGCAATTCTGCGTATTATAACAGCAGCAGAAAAGTAAGCCGCAACATTTTGGCTTCTGATTTAGGAATAATTGCCAAAGCAGGTTCTGCAAAAACAATGAGTTTTGCCATTACGGATTTGCGCACAGCTAATCCGCTTCCGGGTATCATGTTGGAGTTTTATGATTTTCAGCAGCAGCTCATCACTTCCGTAAAAACCAACAACAACGGTACTGCTGATGTGGAAGTTGCCCGCAAACCTTTTCTGCTCATCGCGAAAAATGGCCGTCAGCGCGGCTACCTGAAACTGGATGACGGTTCATCACTTTCACTCAGCAAGTTTGATATTTCCGGTCAGCCCGTGCAGAAAGGCCTGAAAGGATTTATCTACGGTGAACGCGGTGTATGGCGCCCCGGCGATTCGTTATACCTTGTGTTTATTCTCGAAGACAAGGGAAAAACCTTGCCTGCTAATCACCCTGTAACATTGGATTTAATCAACCCGCAGGGACAAATTGTTAAGCGCCTCACTCAATCAACGGGCGTGAATGGTATTTACAACCTCAGTACAACAACGGATAACAATGCACCCACGGGAACATGGACTGCCAATGTGCGTGTGGGTGGTGCCTTGTTCACGAAGAACCTGCGCGTGGAAGCCATCAAGCCTAACCGCTTAAAACTGAAACTGGATTTCGGAACGGAAATGCTTTCGGTTGATAAACCCGATCAGGAAGGTTTGCTTTCTGTGAAGTGGCTGCATGGGGCAACAGCGCACAATCTCCGTGCTTCGGTTGCCGTTACGCTTACCGAGACTTCCACCTCCTTTGAGAAATTCAAAGAGTATGTTTTCACCGACCCTGTGAAAAGTTTCTCATCGGAAGAGCAGATAATATTTGATGCAAAGATCTATGAGAAAGGTGAAGCAAAAATAAAACCTGCACTCACTGTTCATGATGCTGCTCCCGGAATGTTGAAAGCAAGTTTCGTGAATCGTGTGTTTGAGGAAGGCGGTGATTTCAGCATCGACCGTTTTACTATTCCTTACTCACCTTACGAATGTTATGTTGGCGTGAAAGTTCCCGAGGGTGATAAATTCCGCAACATGTTGTTAGTTGATTCAACACACAGTGTAAATGTTGTTTCCGTTTCTCCCGAAGGAAAAGCGCTAGCTAACCGCAAGGTGCAGATAGAGATCTACAAAGTGCAATGGAGCTGGTGGTGGGAGAGTGCCAACTACTATGGCTATTATGCAGGTAATTATAACAACAAACTCTTTTACCGCGATACTATCACTACTGATGCATCCGGTAATGGGAACTACAATTTCAAAATTGATTATCCCGAATGGGGAAGGTTCATGATTCGCATCACAGATTTGAAAGGCGGGCACAGTTCCGGTAATGCTATTTACCTGGACTGGCCGGGTTGGGCAAGTCGCTCGTATGACGATAACTCGGGCGCAAATATTCTTTCTTTTTCTTGTGATAAAAACAAATACAATGTTGGCGAACTGGCTACGCTTACTATTCCAACAGGTGCAGAGGGCAGGGCATTGGTAAGTATTGAGTCGTGCAAGAAAGTAGTGCAGATGAGTTGGGTGGAAGCCAAGAAAGGAGAGACTACATTCCAGTTTAAAATCACTCCGGAGATGGCTCCCAACGTGTATGCACATGTTACCTTATTACAGCCGCACTCACAAACTGCCAATGATTTACCGATACGTATGTATGGTGTTATACCCATCTTCGTTGAAGACCCGAACACCAAACTAAATCCCGAAATGAGTATGCCGGAAGTGCTTGCTCCCGAACAGGATGTTACAATCAAAGTGAAAGAGAAGAACGGCAAAGCCATGACCTATACTATTGCTGTTGTGGACGAAGGTTTATTGGACCTTACCCGTTTCAAAACACCTGATCCGTGGAGCTCCTTCTACGCGCGTGAAGCTTTAGGAGTAAGAACCTGGGATATGTATGATTTAGTGCTGGGTGCTTATGGCGGCAAGATAGAACAGGCGTTCGCAATCGGTGGTGACGAAGGCATAAACGGCAAAGGAAAAAACACGGCTAACCGTTTCAAGCCCGTGGTTAAATTCCTCGGACCTTTTAAATTAGAGAAAGGCAAATCGGCTTCGCACACGTATAAGATGCCGAACTATGTCGGCTCGGTGCGCACCATGATCATTGCCGGACAAGATGGTGCTTACGGAACACAAGAGAAAACAACTCCCGTTCGCAAACCTGTGATGGTGCTGGCCACCTTGCCGCGCGTTGTTGGTCCCGGTGAATCAGTAAAACTTCCCGTTACCGTTTTCGCGATGGAGAAAAACATTAAGAATGTGAAGGTGGAAGTTACCGTGAACGGAAAGTTCATTGTCAACGGAAGCAAGACACAAACAATAACCTTTGCTGAACCCGGTGATGAGGTGATCATGTTTGACCTGGACGTTGTTAAAACAGTTGGTGTCGGCAAAGTAAAAGTAGTTGCCACCAGCGGAAACGAACGTGCGGAATACAACATCGAGATTGAAGTGCGTAACCCGAATCCAAAACATGTGGATTATGTGGAAGCTGCTGTTGAAGCCGGAAAAACATGGGAAAGCGCGTATGCGCTTCCCGGTGTGGATGGTACCAACAAAGGCACCATTGAATTCTCTAACATGCCTCCGCTTGACCTTGGCAGAAGATTACAGGATCTGATCGGATATCCGCACGGTTGTGTGGAGCAAACCACTTCTGCTGCATTCCCGCAGTTATTTCTTTCGGATGTAATGGAGCTGGATAACAGAGTAAAACCTAAGATAGAGGAAAACATCAAGGCAGCTATTCACCGCCTGAGAAGTTTTCAATATTCTGATGGAGGTTTGAGCTACTGGCCGAATGGTACAGAGTCCAGCGACTGGGGTACTTCGTATGCCGGACACTTTCTGCTGGAAGCCGAAGCAAAAGGTTATTCATGGCCTGAAGGAATGAAAGCTAAATGGAAAAGTTACCAGAGCAAAATTGCACGGAACTGGTCGCCCGTTACCGATTCACGCTCTGCGTATTATTACCGCTATGACGACAATGTGCAGGCTTACCGTCTGTACACATTGGCACTTGCAAAAGCTCCTGAATTAAGTGCGATGAACCGTTTGCGTGAACGCCCTGCGCTTTCGCAACAGGCACGTTGGAGGCTGGCTGCTGCATACGTTCTGGCAGGTCAACCCGAAGTAGCAACGCAGCTGGTGAAAGACCTGAACATCTATGTTCCTGACTATAACGAGATGTCCTACTCGTATGGAAGCGGAACACGTGATGAAGCAATGATCTTAGAAACGATGGTATTACTAAACCGCAGGATCGAAGCTATTCCGTTGATGAAAAAAATCTCTGCGGCATTGTCGGCACAGCGCTGGATGTCAACTCAGGAAACCTCTTACTGCCTGATCGCGATGAGCAAGTTCGCAGGAACAAACGGAACCTCTTCGCAGATGAAATACCAATATGTGTTGAACGCCCGCCTGAATGACACAGTTGGGCAGGGAACTTCTTCTGAGACCATCACTACCAAGCTTCCTGTTTCGCAGGTTGATATGAAGGTAAAAGGTGATGGCGGTGGAAAACTGAAAGTCGTTAACCAGGGTGAAGGTATCTTGTATGTGCGCATGACACTGGAAGGAATTCCGGCTGCGGGTAACGAGACATCAGCAGAGAACAATCTGAAGATGAACATTACCTATAAGAAAATTAATGGTGACGTGCTTGACATCAGCCGCCTTGAACAGGGAATAGATTTCATGGCAGAGGTGAGCATTACTAATCCGTCCATAACATCGTATTACCAAAACATGGCATTGTCGCAGGTATTTCCTTCGGGTTGGGAAATACACAATACCAGAATGGATGAAGCTGAAAATGTAAATCTCAAAGGCACGAACACTCCTACTTATCAGGACATACGTGACGACAGGGTTTACACTTATTTCAATGTGAACAGGGAAACAGTGGTAACGTATCGTGTGTTATTGAATGCTGCCTACCTTGGTGAGTTCTATCTTCCTGCACAAAGCTGTGAGGCCATGTATGATGGTCATATCAATGCGCGTAAGGCGGGTAAATGGGTGAAAGTTGTGAGGGCGGGTGAGCCGTTGTGAGATGCCTCAAAAAATATCGTTGGTATTTTCTTGCGCTAATCCTGCTGCTCGGAATTTGGTATTGGTTTTCACTACCCGAAAAGCTATTTGAGACTCCAACCTGCACGGTTATTAATGATCGGGAAGGAAACCTGCTCGGTGCAAAAATTGCAGATGATGGTCAGTGGCGTTTTCCTCATAATGATTCCGTTCCTGAAAAGTTCGGTGTTTGTCTTGTTGAGTTTGAGGACAAGCATTTTTACAAGCATCCGGGCATCAACCCTTTTTCCATGTTGCGTGCTGCATGGCAGAATATTACCACTCTGCACAGGGTGAGCGGTGGCAGTACACTTACCATGCAGGTAATACGGATCTCGCGCCCGGCAGGCTCACGGAATATTTTTCGCAAGGTGATTGAAATGATTCTGGCAACACGGATTGAACTGGCTTATTCTAAAGAGGAGATACTTTCGTTCTATGCTTCCAATGCGCCATTCGGTGGAAATGTGGTTGGACTCGATGCCGCTTCGTGGAGGTATTTCGGAAGAAATGCAACGGAACTTTCGTGGGCTGAAGCTGCTACGCTTGCCGTTTTGCCCAATGCGCCTTCATTGATTTATCCCGGAAAGAATCACGACAAGTTGTTGCAGAAAAGAAATCGTTTACTGAAACGCTTGCACGAGAAAGGTGTGATTGATAAAACAACTTATGAGCTTTCCTGCGAAGAGCCCTTGCCCGAAAAGCCGTTGGATATTCCGCAACGAGCACCTCATCTGCTCACACGATTTTTTAAGCAGAGCAAAGGGAAGAAAAGTAACACAACCATTGATGGTAATCTTCAACAACGTGTTTCCGAAAAAGTAAATAATCATTATTTGCAATTAAAACACAACGAGATCTACAATGCTGCTGTGTTGGTTATTGAAGTGGAAACAGGGAATGTGTTAGCCTATATCGGAAATACGGATTGTGATGCAGAACACAATAATCAGGTTGATGTGGTTTCTGCACCACGCAGCACCGGCAGCGTGATGAAACCCTTGTTGTTTGCCTCCATGCTGAACGATGGAGAACTACTTCCCGGCACGTTGATAGCCGACATTCCAACTCAGATTGCAGGTTACTCGCCAAAGAACTTTAGTCTCACTTATGAGGGAGCTGTTCCTGCAAAACAAGCGTTGGCAAAATCACTGAATATTCCTGCCGTAAGAATGTTGCGCGAACACGGTGTTGAAAAATTTCATTACCAGTTGAAGAAACTAGGAATGACAACACTAACAAAAGATGCCCGGCATTACGGGCTCTCCATTATTCTGGGAGGAGCGGAAGCAACACTATGGGAATTGACCGGAATTTATGCTTCACTTTCACGAACATTAAACCATTACCCTGTTTTTCGCGGAGATGAATTAAGGAAGTTGAGCCTCACCCCCAACCTCTCTCCAAAAGGAGAGGGGGACGAAGATTCTCCTATCAGCGCAGGAGCAATTTATCAAACCTATGAAGCCATGGCAGAAGTGAACCGTCCTGACATTGAAGCAGGATGGAAAACATTTGCTTCATCCGGTTTTATTGCTTGGAAGACAGGGACAAGTTTTGGTTTTCGTGATGGCTGGGCAATAGGCACAACACCGGAATATGTTGTTGGAGTTTGGGTTGGAAATGCAGATGGAGAAGGCCGTCCGGGATTGACAGGGATAGGAGCAGCTGCTCCTTTGATGTTTGATGTTTTTAGCTTGTTACCGGCAGGACAAAATTTTCTTCCGCCTTATGATGATCTGGAAAAAGTGGCGGTTTGTCATCAAAGCGGACATCGTGCGGGTTCATACTGTGAGGAAATTGATTCAGTGAGAATTACTTTGGCGGGATTGAAAACAGAAGCCTGTCCGTATCACCGTCTGGTGCATCTGGACAAGAATAAGCGAGAGCGGGTGAACAGCAGTTGCTATGCAACCAATGAGATGATTCATCAGAATTGGTTTGTATTACCTCCGGCCATGGAATGGTATTACAAATCAAAAAATCCGTCTTATAAAACCTTGCCGCCCATGCGCCCAAATTGTACAGACGAAAATCCAGTGAAAAATATGGAACTCATTTATCCGCACGAGAATATTATTGTTTACGTGCCTGTAAAACTTGACGGAAGCAGGAGTGAAGTCGTGTTTGAAGCTGCTCATCGCAGAAGTTCGGCAACAATTTTCTGGCATCTGGATAACACGTTTATTGCGCAGACAAAAAACGTTCATCAAATTGGTTTAAACCCCGAAGAAGGAAAACACCTGCTCACGCTGGTTGATGAGAACGGAGAAACTATTTACAAAAGTTTTGAAGTGGTGAAGAAGTGATTCTCACCGCAAAGAGGCTAAGGCGCAAAGGGAATTCAATATAAATATCTCTGTCTTCTTAGTGGGAGAGCTATTCCTTAAAAGCGTTCTTATTTCCGAGTACCCGCCTATACAACTGACCTAACGCTTTCTTTATATCAATATCTTCTTCTCCACGATTATTTTCTAATAACAAACTTCCATCGGTTTGTTTTTTAATAATGAAATAAAAGGGAAGAGCTTTTGAAAATGAAGTGTCACTTTGATTTCCATTGGTTCCGAATTTGAGTGTTGCAAAATGAATTTCGTCACCTACCTTTTCAATTGCATAATAGTTATTGCTGAACCATTTCAATCGGTTAACCTCATAAGTGTCTTTTATATCTTCTATTAATTGCTCGTTCCTTTTGAGGAAACTGTAATCAATGTTTTTGTCTTTATCCAGCAGCGAATAATATCCGATGTAATAA